>JBOHFW010000397.1:0-22685 GCA_050699835.1 Pseudonocardiaceae bacterium
GACCTGGGCTGAGCGAGGACACGATCCGCTCCGGGCTGGGGGAGCTGCGGGGTGAGTGAATACGTCGTGGACGCATCAGCAGCGGTGAGCGCGCTGGGCCGAAAGGATGCCGTCGGCATCGCAGCGCACAAGCGGATTGCTGAGGCGACCTGCCACGCTCCATACCTTCTCGACGCAGAAGTGGGTCACGTCCTGCGCCGCGGCGAGCGTGCCGGAGAGATCAGCGAGGAGACCGCGCGCACTGCCCTGCGCGCACTCCCAGAAATGATCGACTATCGCTACCCGCACACCGGGCGGATAGCGTCGCTCGCCTGGGATCTCCGGGACACGATCACTTTCTACGACGCCTTGTACGTCGCGCTGGCCACAGTGCTGGACGTCCCCCTGCTCACCGGGGACGCCAAGTTCAGCAAGGCCCCCGGGCTGTCCTGCCGCGTCACGCTGATCAGCTGAGGTGTCACACCGCAGTCACCTCGTGTCACATCACTTCGGCGGATTGCAGGAGGGCTGAGCCGTCACCTGCCCGAGGTTGGGGAACAATCTGAGCGGCCGGCTTGCCCTCTCGCGTCGCGGGTCGAGTGGTTGGATGCTCGACCAGGGCGAGGACGCGGGAAGCCATGAAACGAGCGGTGCGCACCGGCGTGCCGCCACGGGTGACCTCGGTGACCTCCACGATGCCCCGCCCATGGGTGATCTCCACCCGCCGCCCATTCCGGGTGGCCTCGATCTCGTAGGTCCGGGTCGAGCCGCCGGCATCAATGACGATCTCGACGCGATCACCTTTCATGGCTTGCCGTCCTTCTAGTCAGCAGTGGAGACGGGGTCCAGGCCGAGCGAGCCGGTCGCCTCTCGGCGAAAGGCGCACCGCGGCTTCAGCCGAACGATCATCCGCGGTGGCAGATTGATATGGACCCGGGGACACTGGGACGCCCGGCCTGAATATCCGGTACAACCAATCGCAGGGCCCGATCATTCCCGGCCACCGGCGAGCACGCCACTCGCGCGGCTGGCCGGGTTGAAAGCGGAGTCAGTGAGCGCTCTTCCACCCGACTTGCGTTCAGCGCTCCTGCCGTAGTAGGAATCACGTCGAACGCGACCCCCAGCTGGCCAGGATGGTCCGGTTAACCATCTGAAACCTTGCGTCAATGCGAGGTATTTCGCGCGTGAATGAACACGTCAACCGCGGTATATACGACGATTTCTACGGTTACTGAAGCTAGTTGGCAGCCCGCTGTTGCTGAGGGAAACGCTCGCCGGCTCATAACCATCCATACATTCTTCAGATCGCCATGGCGGTGCGGACCTGGTCGTGGGCGTCGGCGCCGCCGTCGCCGGTGGAGGTGATGCGGCCCGCTTCCAGGACGTAGTAGCGGGTGGCGGCGGCTAGGGCGAAGCCGACGTGCTGCTCGACCAGCAGGATCGACAGGCCGCTGGTGGTCAACGACAGGATGGTCTGCTCGATCTCGGCCACCACGGTCGGCTGGATGCCCTCGGTCGGCTCGTCCAGGATCAGCACCCGGGGCTGGGTGATCAACGCCCGAGCAATGGCCAGTTGCTGCCGCTGACCACCGGAGAGCAGGCCAGCCCGGCGCGACAATAATCCACGCAAAGCGGGGAACAGCTCCAGCATGTCGGCGATCAGCTTCTTGCCGTCCCGCTGGGTGTCCGCCACCAGTTGCAGGTTCTCCTCAGTGGTCAGCTGGGGGAAGCACTGCTGTCCCTGCGGCACGTAGCCCAGGCCACGTTTGACCCGCTCGTTCGGCCGCAACCGGGTGACATCCTCACCGTCCAGCAGGATGCGCCCAGCATGGGGCTGGAGCAGCCCGACGGCGGCGCGCAGCAAGGTCGTCTTGCCGGCACCGTTGTGTCCCATCACGGCGGCAACCCCGACTACCGGTACCTCAACGGTCACGCCGTGCACGACGGTGGTCCGCCCATACCCGACATGGACATCCGTCATGGTCAACATCAGGATGCGACTTCCGGCCGGCCGAGGTAGACCTCCTGGACCCTGGGATCGGCCTGCACCTGCGCCACCGTGCCCTCGCTCAACACCTGCCCGGCGTGCAGCACGGTGACAGAGTTGGCGAATGAGCGCATGAAGTGATGATTAGATCACTATAAGTTACAAAAGGTGCCAGTTCTGTCTGAATTCTCTGAGCGTGATCACACCGGAGGGTGTAGCACCACCAGCCAGGCCGCAGCGAGCATCGCCGGAGCGTGGGGCACCTCAGCGTAGCCGAGTATCCGTGCCGATGCCGCCACCGCAGCGGTCACGACGCTGGCTACCAGTACCGCCAGCAACAGTCCCGACCACGATGTGGCAGCGGTGAGCGCGCCCAGGCTGCCAGCGAGTTTGACGTCGCCACCACCCAAGGCGCCTGGCGCCGCCAGACGTACTACGGCATAGCCACCAGCCCACAGCAACGCACCCGCTGTTGCACGCAGCAGCAGTACGGGATCCGCAGCACCGATCGCGGCGACTCCCAGCAGGACGCCGACCACCGGATAGAGCGGAAGAGTCAGGGCATCTGGGAGGCGTCGGGCAACCAGGTCGGCACCGCCCAACAACACCCCAGCCCAGCCCAGGACCAAGGGCACCGGCCACCACCACAGCGGTAGGCCCGCCACGTCAGCTCGCCCGCCGACCACCCACCACAGCACAGCCACCAGCGCGGCGCAGACCGGAACCGACACCCGCACACCACGGGGAATCCTCCGCAGCATCGTCGCTCCCCCGGCACCTGCTACGGCTCCCGCCACGGCCACCCACGCACTGCTCACGAGGGCTAGCGTGCCCCACGCGCGGCGAGAAAAGAGGTCGGTCGGGAGGCAGGCTGTGGATAACGAGGGGTGGTGTGGACAACCCCCTCCGCTGCGGCAGTGGCTAGAACACCCCGCGGGCAGCGGCGTCGCGGACCGCTGCGTCGTGCTCCCCTCGCGTCACGGAAAAGCACGATGCACCGTCCTTTTGGCACTTCACGAAGTACAGCCAGGGTCCTGGCTCCGGATTCAGCGCAGCGGCAATGGCCGCCGCACTCGGCGATCCGATGGGTGACGCTGGCAGCCCGACGTTGAGGTAGGTGTTGTAGGGGCCGGGCCGGGCCCTGTCCGCGTCAGAGGTCGTGACCTCCTGCTGATCGAGCGGATAGTTGATCGTGGAGTCCATCTGCAGCAGCATTCGAGCCGCGAGCCGGTTGTAGATGACCCGGGAAACCCGGCGGAAGTCGACGGTAATCGCCTCCTTCTCGATCACCGAGGCGATCACCAGCACGTCGTAGGCGCTGTGCCTGGTACCAGTGGCGGAGGCGGGAAAACCATCCACCAACAGCCGGGCGACCGAGGTTGCGGTCACTTGCTGTAACAGTTCCACCGCTGAGCTGCCGGGACGCACATCGTAGTTCCCCGGGACCAGCAGACCCTCCAGGCGCCGGCCAGGTTCGACCCGCGACACCGGGTCGAGGGCCCAGCTCGGCACCGCGAGCTGGCGGAGGTCGGTCTGGTCCATCGCGGCGCGGAGCTCCTCCGGGCTCACACACGTGCTCGTTTCGCCGATCATCGCGCAACTGGCCCGGGAGATGTCGGCGAGCAGTCCCGGCACAATCTTCCCATCGGGCAGCTCGACATTGTCGAGCTGCTCACCACCGCGAATCTCCAAGTGCCCGACCCGGGCCTGGGGTTCCTGCAACATCGCCACCGCCGCGGAGCCAGACATCTGCTCCCGCAACTGGTAGTAGCCAGGTTGCACAGCCCGCACCCGCGGATCGGCATCGGCGGCGAGGGTGAAGGCTCGGACACTGGCGACCACGTTGTTTCGCGCCAAGGTGGCCCCGATTGCGGTGAGGCTCTGGCCCTCCTCGACCTGGACGATGGCGCGCGCACCGCCCGCTCCGACGAAATCAGGGACCTCTCGCAACGCCTGCAGCTGGCGCACTCCTACGTAAACGCCGCCCGCCGCGAATGCGAGCACCACCAGGACGGTTGCGAGGACTACGCGTCGACGGCGCTGTTCCCGGGCCCGGCGCCGATCCCGCCGGTCGCCGGTCCGCTGGTGCTGGCGAGGTTGCTGCGCTTCGTCACCATCGTCGCGGAACAGCCCGAGATCGTCGCTCACCCAACCGCCTCCCCCAAGCACCCAGAGCCGACACGGTGAGCACGCGAGGACGACACACCGGGCACGGGGAGACGACACGCGGGGCATGGGGGGACGGTCATGGGGTGTCTTCCGGTCTGCGGCCGGTACGGTGGGTCTCTAGCCAGTGTTGCAGGATCTCTACGGCGGCGACTTGATCGACCACCGCCCGCTGCTTGCGGCCGCGAACACCCCGCTCGGCCAGCATCCTGATGGCTGAGGCGGTGGTGAGGCGCTCGTCGATCAGGCGGACGGGGACACCCGCACCGAGCCGACCGGCCAACGCGCGGGCGTAGTCCGTGGCCGCACGGGCCGCGGGACCCTCTCGCCCGGCCAATGTGCGTGGCAATCCCACCACCACTTCGACCACCTCGTGCTCAACTACCATCGCCGCCAGCGCATCGAGGTCCCTGCCTCCCGACCGGTCGCGGGTTAGCGTAACCAGCGGCGTCGCCAGGATTCCGGCAGGATCGGACAGCGCCACCCCGACCCGTACCTCGCCGACATCCACGCCGAGACGGCGACCGCATCCGCCACCAGGCCCTCCTGGCTGAGACCCGCCGTCCGAGCTGCTCACACGCCGTTGTGTCCCGCGAGCTCGGTCCGCAACGCCGCCAACGCGGCCGGTATCCCGCCCGGCTCGGTACCACCACCCTGGGCCAGGTCCGGCTTTCCTCCCCCGCGACCGCCCACCGCGGGGCCGAACACCGGCACCAGCGCACCCGCCGCCAGCCCGCGCTCCCGCGCGGCGGCGGTGGTGGCCACCACGAAGGAGACCTTGTTCGTCGGCTGATCGACGCTGAACAGCGCCACCACCCCGGGCCGCTCGCCGAGCCGACTACGGACCTCAGTGGCCAGCGCCCGCAGGTCTGCGCCACTGACCCCCTGGCTCGTCTCGGCCGCCACCAGCGCGGTGGCCCCGACCTGCTCCGCTGCCTTGGCCAGGGTGCCCGCTGAGGACAGCACCGCGCCGGCGCGCAGCCGCTCCAGCTCCCGTTCGGCTGCGCGCAGCCGCTCAGTGATCGCACCGATGCGCTCGGGCAGTTCTTCGGGCCGCGCCTTGAACTGCTCAGCGAGCTGCGCCACCAGGACGTGCTCGCGGGCCAGGAACCGGAACGCATCCAGGCCCACCAGCGCCTCCACCCGGCGCACTCCGGCACCAATGGACGCCTCGGACAGCAGTTTGATCAGGCCGATGTCGGCGGAGTTGGGCACGTGGGTGCCGCCGCAGAGCTCCTTGGAGTAGTCGCCGATGGTGACCACCCGCACCGCATCGCCGTATTTCTCCCCGAACATCGCGATCGCGCCCGCGCTGCGCGCGGCCTCCATGGACATCACCTCGGCGCTGACCGGCAGTGACCGCAGCAGCACCTCGTTGACCTCGTCCTCGACGTCGGCCAGCACGCTGGGCGGCACCGCACCGCCTGGTGAGGTGAAGTCGAAACGCAGCCGTCCGGGCGAGTTGAGCGAGCCGGCCTGCGCGGCGCTGGTGCCCAGCGCCCGGCGGATACCGGCATGCACCAGGTGCGTCGCGGAATGCGCCCGGGCCACGGCCTGTCGGCGGGTGACATCGACTTGGGCGAACACCGGGGCGTCAAGACGGACCTCACCGGAGAGCACCGTCCCCTGGTGCACCGACAGACCCTCCACCGGGGACTGCACATCGAGCACCTCGACGGCGAACCCGTCCCCGATCAGACGGCCGGTGTCGGCTTGCTGGCCACCGCCCTCGGCGTAGAACGGGGTCCGGTCCAGCACTACCTCCACGGTGCTGCCAGCACCGGCGGCCGGGGCCGCGACGCCCTCGATGAGCAGGCCGACCACCCGAGCCTCGGCGGACAGATCGGTAAAGCCCAGGAAGTCGGTGCGGCCGTGCGCATCGAGCACCGTGCGGTACTCGCGCCTATCCCCGTGCCCGGAGCGGCGAGCAACCGCGTCGGCCTTGGCCCGCTGCCGCTGCTGCGCCATCAGCGTGCGGAAACCGGTCTCGTCGACCGACAAGCCGGCCTCGGCCGCCATCTCCAGGGTGAGGTCGATGGGGAACCCGTAGGTGTCGTGCAGCTGGAAGGCTTGGTCCCCGGACAGCTGCGTACCGCCGGCCTGGCGGGTCCGCTCGACCGCGAGATCGAAGATCCGCGACCCAGCCGACAGCGTGGCCAGGAAGGCCTCCTCCTCGGCGCGGGCGATCGTCTCGATCCGGTGGTAGTCGGTGGCGAGCTCCGGGTATGACGGGCCCATCGTGTCTCGCACCACCGCGGTGATGTCGCCGAGCACCGGCTCGGTCACGCCGAGCAGGCGCACGGATCGCACGATGCGGCGCAACAACCGGCGCAGCACGTAGCCGCGCGCCTCATTGCTCGGGGTCACCCCGTCGCCAATGAGCATGACGCCGGTCCGAGCGTGGTCAGCGATTACTCGAAAGAGCACAGCAGCGGACTCGTCATGCGCGCCGTAGCGGCGGCCGGAAAGCCGCTCGGCCAGGGTGATCACCGGCCGCAGCAGGTCGGTCTCGTACACATTGGACACGCCCTGCAGCAGCAGCGCCACCCGCTCGACGCCCATCCCGGTATCGATGTTCTTGGCTGGCAGCGGCCGCACAATCGGGAAGTCGCTCTTGCCTGGGCCGGTGGATTCACCGCGCTCGTCCTGCATGAAGACGAGATTCCAGATCTCCAGGAAACGATCCTCATCCGCAATCGGACCACCGGGCCGGCCGAAGTCCGGGCCGCGGTCGATGTAGATCTCCGAGGAAGGTCCGCACGGTCCAGGCATCCCCATGGACCAGAAATTGTCATCCATCCCGCGCCGCTGGATCCGCTCGGTGGGAACCCCGGCGACGGTACGCCACAACTGCTCGGTCTCGTCATCGTCGGTGTACACCGTGACCCAGATGCGATCCGGGTCAAGACCGTAGCCGCCGGCGTCCACCGATCCGGTCACCAGCTGCCACGCGTGCTCGATGGCGCCTTGCTTGAAGTAGTCCCCGAAGGAGAAGTTGCCAGCCATCTGGAAGAACGTGTTGTGCCGGGTCGTCTTGCCGACTTCCTCGATATCCGGGGTGCGCACACATTTCTGGATCGAGGCCGCCCGGCTGTAGGGAGGGCTCACCTGGCCGAGGAAATACGGCTTGAAGGGCACCATGCCGGCGTTGACGAACAGCAGGTTCGGATCCTCAACCAGCAGTGAAGCGCTGGGCACCATCGTGTGGCCAGATCGCTGGAAATGATTCAGGAACCGTTGGCGGATCTCGTGGGTGTGCACAGCGACTAGGCCCGCGCGGTGTCGATGCCGGTACGCTGGGCCACGGCGGCGTGCAGCTGGGCTTCCCGCTCCAGCATCCCGGCCCGGACATCAGCGCCGAAAGCGCCGAGCGCCATAGCCAGTTCCCGCATCGCGTCGCCGATGTTCTCGGCCGCCCCCGCGGGAGTCATCCGGCGGGCTTTGGCGCTGACCTTTCTACTGGCCACGACCCCGGCAGCGATGCCAAGACCGAACCAGAGTACCCGCTTCATCGCGTGTCCCCGTCCCGCCGACGTCTGCGCGACCGGCGGCCGTCGTCCTTGCGCTTGCGACGGCGCATCGCTTTGCTCACGCCATAGGATAGCGCCGCGACGCGCACCAACGGCCCACCCAGAGTCGCGGTGAACAGCGCGGTCAGCGCCGACACATTGCCGGTCACCGCCTGGGCGTTCGCGGTGATCCCGTCCAGCCGCTCCAGTTGGGCATTGACATGCGTGACGGTCGTATTCGCGCCGCTGAACAGCGGATCGGCCTCCGCACTGGCCTTGCGGATCGCCTGCGTCGCCTCATCCAGGGTGCGGCCCAGCTTGATCAACGGCACGGCGAGGAACCCCACCAGGACGACGAACGCACCAGCGGCAACCAGCGCGGCGATCTCACCTGCCGACACATGCCCTCCTCGCCGATGGCGTCCAACCGGTCACCCTGAGCTGCGAAACGTGGCCGGTGATGGGCCATCAGGCTACCGGGCCTGTTCACCCGCAGTCATGGTGGGTTGGGCGTCACGGTGGTCGCAGAACGAGCTGGGCTGGGTGCGGATGGCTCAGGAAGTCGTGATGGGAGATCTCCCAGCCGTACGCTCCGGCGAGGGGAAACACCACGAGATCACCGGCGCGGAGTCGCGACACCCAGACCGCTCGGGCGAGCACATCACGCGGTGTGCATAGCTCACCCACCACGTCAACACACGCCGCGCGGACCTCAGGCCGGGCGAACGGGTAGCGCCACTGCTCTACCGGCAGCACCGCGAGCGGGTGGCTGTATCCCCAGGCGGCCGGCAGCCGGAAGTGATGGGTGCCGCCCCGGAGCACCGCGAAGGTGCGGCCGTGGGTGCGTTTGAGGTCAACGACCTCGGCGGCGTACCAACCGGCGCCGGCCACCAGGAACCGGCCCAACTCGAAGATCAACCGTACGCCGGAGGGCAGCCGATCGGTCGCCGCGCCGAGCCGGGCGGAGAACCTCGGCAGGTCGAAACCGTCACCGCCGCGGTAGGGCACCCCGATGCCGCCGCCGACGTCGATGACGTCTAGTTCGATCCGGTGCCGGGCGGCCTCCCTGAGGCACCAGTCCACGCTCTCAGTCACGAAGCTCGCGTGCGCCTGCGCATCGAGGTTGTTCGACGCCGCGTGGAGGTGAAATCCGCGCAGCGTCACCGCCGGGAGCCCGCGGCCGATCTCGATCGCCTTGGGCAGCGCGTCCTCGTCGATACCGAACTGGGTCGCGGCACCGGCCATCCGCAGCTGTCCTGGTAAGCCGCTGGCCCGCCGGTTGACCCGCAGCGCCACCGGCACGCGGACGCCGAGCTCAGCTCCGATCAAGCCCGCTCTGCGCAGCTCATGCACGCTCTCCACGTTGAGCAGGTCCAGGCCGGCCCTCAGCGCACGGGCGATTTGCGCGTCGGTCTTGGCTGGGCCACTGAACGCCAGCCGTGCCGCACCTGCGGCGACCGCCTTGCCGATCTCTCCCAGCGAGGCCACCTCGAACCCCTCGACCTGCGCCGCCAACGCGCTCAGCACCGCGGGATGACCGTTCGCCTTGATCGCGTAGTACAGCTCGCAACGCTCGGTCAGCGCGGCGCGGACCTTCTTGACCTGCGCGAGCAGCGCGCCCAGGTGGTAGACATACGCGCACACCGGCTCGGTACCGGAACTCTGCTCGCGCAGCGCCTCGCTGACCCGTTCCCAGACAGGCCCAGTGGGCTGCTGCGCCCGGATGGTCAACGGCACGCCTCGTGCAGCGGGTTGCTCACTTGTACGTACTGGTCGCCGCGGGTTGGGTCCAGCCGCATCCGGACGAACGCCTTGATCGGCAACGTGGGCCCGAACAAGACGGCGCGGTCGGCGGCGGCGTCCGCGCGCAGTGCCGGGTCAGCGTCCAAGCCGGTGAGCAGCCCTTCGATCACGAGCCGGATGCCCCGCCAGGCCGCTGCCGGATCGATGCCACACCGGGTGACCAGATGGGCGATGATCTCACCGAGGTGATTCGACAGCACGGTGTAGAGCACCTTGGCCCGCATCACCTGCACATCGTCGGTCACCGTGACCGCTCCCGGCCGGGGATCGAGCGGTAGCCCGTGCCGGCGCAGCCGAGGGGGGAAGATCCGCATCCCGCCCCAGTCCCGCAGCACCAGCCGGGTGGGCACGGCGTCGGCGAAGGTGACGATGCAGTTCTGCAGGTGGGCCTCCACCGCGACGCCGTACTTGGTCATCAGGATCACGGACACCGGCAGCAGCAGCGCGGCATACTCCGCGGCGAAACGCAGCCCGGCCGCGCCGAGGTCCGATTCGCCGCGCGTTGCCGCGTAGCGGGTGACGAGCTCGACCAGCAGGCTGGACTCCGTCACCGGCGCGTGAGCCGGCAACGCACAGCCGGGCACCGGCAGCTCCCCGGGCCGAAGGTGGCCGCTGATGTCCCGACGGACAAGGGCGGACAGCGCGCGGGAGCGGCGCTCGGGATCCGGGTCGTGCGCCCGCGGCCGGTAACTGGCGCCGGCAAGCTCGTCGAGGATGACGACCCGATCGATCAAGCTGGGCTCACGGTCGATGATCCGCCGGAGCAGCCTTGAGTACACCGGCCCGTTGTTCGTCGTGTGCGCTGAGATGGAGCGCCGGGTGGAGCCGATCAGCGTGTCCAGGGCCGTCTTGACCAGCAGGCGCCGGCCCGCGGGTGAGCGCTCGGTGAGTAACGTCCGCACGCTGGAGGTCGGCACCCCGGCCAGCCGGGCGGAGGGCACGGGCACCACGGTGCCCTCCGCGATCTCATCCCCGAGCAGGGGGTGGACGACCTGCTCGAGCTGCCACGGGTGAACGGGCACGAACACGTAGCCAGCTGGGTCGAGCCGATCCAACCGGAAATGCTCACGGACCGCAGTGCCGAGTTCCGGGTACTCGGCCGACAGCAGCTCCCCGACATCGCGGCCTCGCTCATCGGGCGCGGACTCGACGCGTTCTCGCCTGATGGCCACCATGATCAGCTCGGTCGATGTCTCGGACTCCAGGTCGTGGCGGAGCAGGTCAGCTGGTTGCATACCCAGCCGGCCACGCCCGCATGGGTGCAGATTGTGCCCCTCGGTATTGAGCCGCTCGAAGAACACCATCACGTCTTCGGGCGCCTCGCGGGCGGCGAGGCGCTGCGCAAGCCCCACGGTGTCCGGCGCGTCCAGCTCGATCGCGACCTGGCACAGGGCCAGTCGTTGCTCCAGGGATCGGGCGTAGGCCAGCGCGAGGTTGGCCACGGTGTCAGCAAGCTCGGCGGCGAACGATTGCCAGTCCGGTGCCGGCACGAACTCGGCCAGCAGCTCGACGAGATCCTGCGGGGCCGAGATCGCGCTCGTCTCCCCAGCACGTACGCACAGCACCGGGTAGCCGGGCTTGACGTGGTCGAAGGCGTGCTCAGCGCGGATCGGGAAGATCAACACCACCGTGGCAGCGAGCTCATGAACGAGCCAACGGCCCAGTAGGCGTTGGCTGGTAGTCCGGATCCCGCCGAGGTTCTCTCGCCACAGGGCTGAGATCAATCGGTGCAGCACCACGGTGCGCGCTCTCGGCAGCTGTTCGAGGAACGCTGCCGCGTATCGCGGCGCGTGAGCGCTCAGGGCCTGGTACATACGCAGCTCCTCGGTGGTGCGGAGCTGGACCCCGGCTGAGGTGGTGTCCTGCACGTGATTCATCCGGCGGCCGCCAACGGGTTGGGCACCGCCACCCACTGTGGGACATGGGGGTCGGCGGAAAGTTGGACCCGCAGCATGGACTTGGCCGGGAGCGTCGGGCCGAACAGCGCGGCCTCGTCACAGCCGGCCTGGACCGTGATGGCAGGGTCCGCGGTGAGGGTGGCGTAGGCCGAGCGGCAACACCGGGCAACCAGCCGCCACAACCGGGTGGGCTCGGTCTCACCCACCCTGGCGAGCGCCGCAACGACCTGGCCGAGATTGGTGTCGATCAAGGGGAAGAACAAGGCCGCACGGAGCCCGTCGTCATCATCGGTGGACAGTGCGTCGACCAACGCCGGGGGACGCACGCCGCTGCGGGCCAATCGCGCCGGGCTCACCCGGATGCTGCCGAAATCGCGGTAGAGCAGGCGGGCCGGCAGGCCGTCGCGTAAGACCACGATGGCGTTCTGCCCATGCGGCTCCAGCGCCACCCCCCAGCGGGACAGCAAGGTCAGCAGCGCCGGCACCAGGCAATCGCAATAGCGGGCGAGGAAGAACTTAGCGGCCTCAGATCGGGAATGCCCGTGGGTGAAAGCCAGCTCATCGAGTACGTCGGCAAGCAGCGGCTGCCCGGTCAGCGGTGAGCGGGCAGCGAGCGCGGCAACCGGAAGCGCGAGCTCTCTTTCGCCGGCGTGACGCTCCGGAGACTCGCGGATGATCGCACCGAGGCTGGCCGCGGCTTCGGCCGGTTCACCCGGCGCGGGCCGGTAGTTCCCGCTGGCCAGCTCGGTGAGGCTGATCAGCCGTCCGCCGAAGCCGTGCTCGCGTCGGCTGATCTCGGCCAACAACGCCGATATGATCGGGCCGTTGCGGACCGTTGCCGGCGAGACGACGCGTATCGCGGTGGTCAGCCGGATGTCGACCGAGGTCTTGATATGGGCGGCTCGCCGGTCCACTGCGGGAGCGAGCGTGCGCAGCGACAACAGCGGCCGGGCGCGGATTTGCGCTCGCGGGATGACGATGACTCGCCCGTCGGCGAGCGCGCCCGCGCAGCGGCCGGGCAACCCCCGGCGCAGTTGCCACGGGTGAACCGGCAGCAACTCGTAACCGGCCGGATCTCGTCGGACGTCGCGCAGGTGCGCTTCGGCGGCGTCAACGGCCTCCGGATGCCAGCGGCGCAGCTCATCGGTCAGCCCTCGCCGGGTGAACGAAGATTGGGTGAGCGAAGACCGGGCAATGGCGACGATCCGGACCGCGACCTCGTCCGCCCATTCCGGGGTGTAGCTGAACAGCTCATGCACGTTCATGCCGCCACGGACCCGGGCGCACGGGTGCAGCGGATGCCCGTCGACGACGGCCTGCTCGAAGAGAGCGAGCGGGCTGAACGACGGGTCGGCGGCGGCCCGCTGGGCCGCCCAGCGCAGCGCGTTATCCCCGGTGGCCCAGTTACCCCTGGCCCGCTCCCTCGTGAGCCGGTCCCGCCGCCACGACTCGCCGACCAGCGCGAGTGCGTGATTCGCGACGCTGCTGTCCAGCTCAGCGGACAGCTGGAGCCATCGGTCGGTACCGGCCCGGATGGGCCGGGCTGCCAGCACCGCCGTGAGCAACGCGACCGGGTGGTCGATCCGTTGCGGGAACGCCGCGTGCCGGGTGACCGTGAGACCGGCCGGGTGCTGGGCGAAGGCATGTGTGATCGCGGGCGGCGCGGACAGCCGGGTGCCATCGGGCAGCAGGATCCCCGCGAGGCCATCGTGGGCCAACGGGACGAGACCAGCAATCCGTTCCCGCGACAACGCGACCCACAATTTGCCGAGCGCCATCGCCCGGGCTTGCCGGACGGCCGAACCAAAGTTGGTCGCGAGGTCCGGGTGGAAGCTGCGCAGCGCCGCGAGCGCGCCCCGCTCCGCCACCGTCTCGTAGCCGAGCCGGATGCCTACCACGCTCGACTCCCCGTTTCGGTGTTCTGGGTACAGACTGCCGTAATACGCCGCCGATTACTGCACTCTGTACCCAGAACGTGGGTCAGTGACCACGGATGATCCGACGGAGCCGGGGCAGCCGGTCAGCAAGAGCACGTTCCGCGCCGTGATTGCTGGGTTCGTAGTAGTTCCGGCCGACCAGGGCGTCGGGGGGATACTGCTGGGTCAGCACGCCCTCGGGGACGTCATGCGGGTAACGGTAGCCCTGGGCGTGACCAAGCCGCGCGGATCCCGCGTAGTGACCGTCGCGCAAATGCGCCGGGACTCCTCCGGTGGCGCCGGCCCGCACGTCGGCCAGCGCCGCATCCATCGCGGTGATCACTGCATTGGATTTCGGTGCGGTCGCCAGGTGCACGGTGGCCTGAGCCAGCGCCAACCGGCCCTCAGGCATCCCGATGAACTGCACCGCATGGGCAGCGGCCACCGCGGTCTGCAGTGCCGTCGGGTCGGCCATCCCGATGTCCTCGCTGGCGTGCACCACCAGCCGCCGGGCGATGAACCGGGGGTCCTCACCGGCCTCCACCATGCGGGCCAGGTAGTGCAGCGCCGCGTCCACATCGGACCCGCGGATAGCCTTGATGAACGCGCTGATCACGTCATAGTGCTGGTCCCCGGCCCGGTCGTAACGCACTGCGGCCTTATCCACCACGGACTCGACGCAGGCCAGGTTCACCACCGAACCACCCGTTGAGGTCACCGCGTCCGCGGCGGCCTCCAACGCGGTCAGCGCCCGCCGAGCGTCCCCGGCGGCCAGCCTCACCAGGTGCTCTTCAGCGAGCGGTTCCAGCGTGATCGACCCGCCCAGCCCCCGTGAATCGGCCAGGGCACGCTGGAGCAACGTCCGCACGTCGTCATCGGAGAGCGGATGCAGTTGCAGCACTAGTGATCGGGACAGCAGCGGCGACACCATGGAGAAGAACGGGTTCTCGGTGGTCGCGGCGACCAGCAGGATGACCCGGTCCTCGACCGCGCTGAGCAGCGCGTCCTGCTGGGTGCGGGAGAAACGATGCACCTCGTCGATGAACAGTACGGTGGCTTCCCCAGCCTCCCGGCCTAACCGGCGACGGGCCGCCTCGATCACGGCACGAACCTCCTTGACGCCGGCCGACAGCGCCGAGAGCGCCTCGAAGCGCCGGCCGGTCGCCTGCGAGACCAGCCGGGCCAGCGTGGTCTTCCCGGTCCCCGGCGGGCCGTACAGGATCACCGACGCGGCCGCGCCACCCTCGACCAACCTGCGCAGCGGGCTACCGGAGGCCAGCAGATGGTCCTGCCCGACGACTTCCTCCAGCGTTCGTGGCCGCATCCGGACTGCCAGCGGCGCCGAGGCGGACAACCGCTGCTCGGCACGTTCTTCGACCTGCGCAGCAAACAGTCCGGCACCGAACAGGGCTCCGTCATCTGCCACACCGTCATCTGCCACACCGCGACGGTACCGCCGCGGACGACCGGCCAGCTTCCGCAGCACCAGCCCGGCGGCGTGCGGGCTCAGCCTTGGGTCAGTGGACGTCCAAGCTCGCGGTCATCGCGTCGCGTACGCAGGATCAACACGAGCATCCCGGCAAGCGTGATGCCGACCAGATTCACCAGAAGCTGCAGGGTCGACTCCGCGGCCATCCGCCAGGCACCGGTGGTCGTCGCGACCACCGCGAACGCCGCCGCGGGCACCGTCGTGACTGAGATGAACACCCCGATGAGCACGGCCGAGCGCGCCGAGGTGAGGCTGAGCATCCCGGCGGCGCCGGCCAGCAGCGCGAGGATCAGGGAGAACCATCCGACCTGGTAGATGAGGTCTACCTGCTCGAGCGAACCGATAACTCCCATGTCGATCAGCCCGATCCACTCGCCGAGCAGCGCACCCGCCGCCGCAATGATCATGGCTATCGGGAAGCCCACTCCCAACGCCAGCGCGGCCCGGCGGATCAGGTCCCCTCGGCGCAGTACCAGCCCGACTGCCAGCGCCGCCAGTGGGGCGAACTCCGGGCCGACGACCATGGCGCCCACCACCGTGATCACGGAATCGGTGACCACCCCGACCACCGCGATGAGGCAGGCCAGGGTGAGGAAGGCCAAGTAGGTGAGCGTCAGCTGGGAGTCGCCCCCGGTGCGCGCGATGAGCTCGTCCCACACCACCGCGTCGGCGGGATCGCCCGGTGCGGCCACCGCAGCGGCATCTGCCGCGTCGGAGAGCACGGTGTCCAGAGATCCCAGGGTGATCCCGCCGAGGTGGTCAACACCGAGCGCGCGCAGCTGCGCCAACACCTCGTCGGCGGCTTCCCGGACCACGTCGGCTTGCACCAGATCACCGGGCGGATCGACCGCGGCGCCTCGATGGACGGTCAGGTGAACCGCGCCAGGATCGTTGCGCAACGTGTCGAGCACCGCGTCCGTGATCTCCGCCGCGCAGGTGATGCGCAGGTGCAGCACCTACTATCCTTTCGCGTCCACCCCGGCTTCACTGCGCTGCTCGGGCGTGATCGGGGCTGGAGCGCCGGTGAGCGGGTCCAGACCGCCACCGGATTTGGGGAACGCGATCACCTCGCGCAGCGAGTCGGCACCGGCGAGCAGCATGCAGGTCCGGTCCCAGCCGAAGGCAATCCCCCCGTGCGGCGGCGGCCCGTAACGGAAGGCCTCAAGCAGGAACCCGAACTTCTCCCGCGCCTCGTTGTCGGAGATCCCGAGCACCCGGAACACCCGTTGCTGCATGTCGGGCTGGTGGATACGGATCGAGCCGCCGCCGATCTCGTTGCCGTTGCAGACTAGGTCGTAGGCATAAGCCAATGCGGCGCCCGGGTCCTGTTCGAACCGGTCAGCCCACTCCGGTGTTGGTGCGGTGAATGGGTGATGCACCGCTGTCCAGCCACTGTGTCCCATTGCGACCTCCCCGCTGCCCTCAACTGATTCGAACAACGGCGCGTCGACCACCCAGACGAATGACCAGGCCGACTCGTCGATCAGGCCGCACCGCAGGCCGATCTCCATCCGGGCGGCGCCCAGCAGCGCACGAGCATCGCGGGGATCGCCGGCGGCGAAGAACACACAGTCACCGGGGTTGGCGCCAGCCGCCTTGGCCAGCCCCTCCCGCTCGTGCTCGGCGAGATTGCGGGCCACCGGGCCGGACAGCTCCCCGTCCGCGCCGATCAGCACGTAGGCCAGACCTTTGGCGCCTCGCTGTTTGGCCCATTCCTGCCAGGCATCCAGCTGCCACCGTGACTGGGCTGCCCCGCCGGGCATGACCACTGCTCCGACGTAGGGAGCCTGGAACACTCGGAACGGCGTGTCGAGGAAGTAGCAGGTGAGCTCGATGAGCTCCAACTCGAAGCGGAGGTCCGGTTTGTCAGTACCGTAGCGTGCCATCGCGTCGTGGTAGGTCAGCCGGTTTATCGGCAACTCGATCTGGTACCCAGCCAGTTCCGACCACAAGGCGACGATCACTTTCTCGCCCAGCGCGATCACGTCGTCCTGCTCGACGAAGCTCATCTCGATGTCGAGCTGGGTGAACTCGGGTTGCCGATCGGCGCGGAAGTCCTCGTCGCGGTAGCAGCGGGCGATCTGGTAGTACCACTCCATACCGGCGACCATGAGTAACTGCTTGAACAGCTGCGGCGACTGCGGCAGGGCGTACCAGCAGCCCGGTTGGAGCCGCGCCGGCACCAGAAAGTCCCGCGCACCTTCCGGGGTGGACCGGGTCAGGGTCGGGGTCTCCACCTCGATGAAGCGCGACTCGTGCAGCACGGTGCGCGCGATCCGGTTGGCCTCGCTGCGCAGTCGCATTGCGGCGGCCTGGCTGGTCCGGCGCAGATCGAGATAGCGGTGCCGCAGCCGAACCTCCTCGCCGGCCTCCAGGTGCTCGGCAAGGGGAAACGGCAATGGCGCCGACTCGCTGAGCACAGCCAGTTCCTCGGCGGTGACCTCAATGCCACCGGTGGGAAGGTCCGGGTTCTCGTTACCTTCGGGGCGCAGCGCCACCGTGCCGGTGACCTGGAGGCAGAATTCGGCGCGCAGCCGGTGGGCCCGCTGCGCCATGTCGCCCTCGCGGAACACCACCTGCGTCACCCCGGAGGAGTCCCGCAGGTCGATGAAGATCACGCCCCCGTGGTCGCGGCGCCGCGCTACCCAGCCGGCAAGGGTGACGGTGTGCCCTGCGTGCTCGGTGCGCAACGTTCCGGCAGGGTGAGTGCGCATCACGGGGCGTGCTCCTCGAACTTTCGACGACAGACTCAGATCTGCAGAGGCTAGCCGCGCCTGAACCCCGTCGCCTGCCCCTCCCCTCCCCTCCTCACAACAGGATGAGCTGATCCGCCCGCTCCGGTGACGTGAGTGCGGCCGCTGCCTGCGACGGCCGAGCCGTCGAATCTGACGCTGACGCGATGCTCCGGACCGGTCCTCGGCGGGCCTGGCCGGGTGGCGCGGCACCGACGCCGTAACGCCGGGTCAGTTCGGCTACCCGCGTCGAGATGCTGCGCTGGTAGGTCTTGGGCACGCATGGCTGCATCCCCGGTAGGGGTTGACGGTCCACTCGAACGGCATCCTGGAGCCGCCCGGTACCTTGTTCAGGACCGAACGGGCCCGCACCTCGTAGAAGGTCATCCCACTCCGGGGTGTCGAAGGTGCGCGTGATGACATCGCCCGCCCCGAACAACGCAGTCTGGGCGGACTCGTCGGACAGCGTCAGGTTGTCCCATCGCATCAGCCCATCGTATCGAACTGATGTTCGATTTGCTAGGAAGCGTCGCCGACTGATGAGTGCACTGGACAACAGGACCGGACGGCACCGCTACCGCGGCACCGATGCGCAAGCGGGCGCGGTTCGTGGCCACGGGCATGGCCATGGACCGGTCCGACCGGCCTCATACCGGGTGCGCATGCTGCTGATCGCGGTGCTGGCGCCGGTCGCGCTCGTCACCCTGATCGGGCTGTGGCTGACCTGGCCGGGTGACGCGCCCCGCAGCAACGTCGATGTCGGGTTCGGGCAGCGACCAGTCCAGGGCCAGGTGCTCGCCACCACGTCCGCTCCCTGCACCAGCGGCACTGCCGCCGAGGCCGGCGGCAGTGCGCCAGCCGGTCAGGCTAAGGAGTGCATCTCGCTCAGTGTGCTACTCACCAACGGCGACTCACCGGGCGTGATGATCCAGCAGTTGCTACCCGACGAACCGAGCACGCCGCGTTTCACCGTCGGCGACCGGGTCGTGCTGGCCTACACCGGCGGGAACCCTTCCGAGGCGGAGTCCTACCAGATTCAGGACTTCCAGCGGGGCACTTCGATGCTGTGGCTGGTCGCGTTGTTCGCCGCCGCTGTGCTGTTGCTCGGCCGGTGGAGGGGCCTCGCCTCGCTGGTGGCGCTGGGCTTCAGCTTTCTGGTGTTGGCGATCTACCTGTTTCCGGCGATCCTTGCAGGTGGGAACCCGCTGATGATCGGTGTACTAGCTGCCAGCGTGATCATGTTCGGCGTGCTGTACCTCACCCACGGAGTCTCCGCGCAGACATCCAGCGCGGTGCTGGGCACGGTGCTGAGCCTCGGACTGATCGGCGTGCTGGGCGCCGCCTTCTCTGCAACCACCCGACTAACCGGGTTGGATGACGACACCGGCAAGCTCATCGGAGTTCTTGGCCACGGGATCGACGCTCGGGGATTGCTGCTGGCCGGAATGGTGATCGGCGCCCTGGGTGTCCTCGACGATGTCACAGTGACCCAGACCAGCGCGGTGTGGGAGTTGCGCCGGGCGAATCCGGAGCTCGGGGTGCGGGCGCTCTACACCGCTGCGTTGCGGATTGGCCGGGACCACGTCTCGTCAGCAGTGAACACCCTGGCGCTGGCTTACACCGGTGCCGCGTTGCCGGTCCTGCTGATCTTTTCCCTGTCGGGGCAGGGTTTCGGCACGATGATCACCACTCAGGACATCGCCCAAGAAGTAGTGCGTACCCTCGTCGGCAGCATCGGCCTGGTCGCCGCCGTCCCGATCACCACCGCAATCGCCGCCCTGGTCGCCCAGCACGACGACATCGAGTCTGCCACCTGAGCTGCTAAGCAACGAGTCATTGACTAGCTCTCGTGCGGGCGTGTACAACTGCGGTGACACGCCTACCCGAGGGGAGCCTCCCGTGTGACTGACCTTGTTACGTGACAGCTGCGGCGGCGGACGCGCCTGCCCCAATATCAACATGACCGATCAGGGTACCTATGTCGTGCAGGGGTATCTGGTCGCTGACCTCGATCTGGGTAGTGATGTGCTAGTGCCAGGCGAGGCGATCGTCGAGGTTCCCTATGTCTCTGCTTCCCGAACTTGCCGATGACGAGACGGTCCGCTATGCCGCCCGCCGTACGAGTCGAGGGACGATCTTGGTGCGCGGTCGCAGTGTCGTGGATCCGGAAGCGCTACGGGAGCTAAACCTCCCAGTGGGAGAGGCTGCCATCGAAATCCCGATCAGTGCCTTGCCACAGTTGGAGACCGTGCATGCTCGATGAGCAGGAGCTCGGTGACTACATCGACCGCCGATTCACCCGCGTCTTGTTCCGTTTGGAGACACTCGATCTCTACGACGTCGCCAGCGACCGCGACGAGTATCGGCGTTACGTCGCGGGTGAGATGAAGCCGGATCCAGAGCGCAAGAAGCCGTGGATGGAGGTTATTTGCAGTGAAGTCGCCCGCGGCCTTCACACGTACCGGGTGCACGTCGTGCGCAGCCCCCTGAACGACTACCTGCGGTTCGAATGTGAATGGGGTTATGTGTACAACGCCCAAGCGGGCGAACACATCCGGATCCTCGACCTCGCCGAGCGGCCCAGACCGGCAGACCTGCTCGATGAGGACTTCTGGTTGATCGATGAGCGGGAGGTGCTGCGGATGCACTACAGCGAAGACGGACAGTACGTGGGCGCTGAGGTCGCACCCGAGGAGATGCTGTCCCGGTACCTGGCCTGCAAGGACGCAGCCTGGTCCGGCGCGGTGGACTTCGCTGACTACTGGAAGGAGCATCCGGGATACTGGCGGGACCCCTCCGCCGCCTGACAAGGAACTATGTGGGCAACCCGAATCCACTCTCGACCATGCTGCGCCAACTCCGCACCCAAGCCGGCCTGTCGGGCGCCGAGGCTGCCCGGCGTGCCGGGCTGAGCCAGTCCAAGGTCAGCCGCGCCGAGACCGGCACCTTCCTACCGACCGAGGACGATGTCAAAGCGTTGTGCCGCGTCTACCGGGCCCCGCCGGAGGCGCGGCGTCAACTCCTTGAGATGACCCGTGACCTACGGGAGAGCTCCACATCCGCACGGGTGGTGCTGCAACGAGGTGGCTGGTGGATGCAGCAGCGCATCGGCAAGCTGGAGATGGCAGCATGCCGTATCCGGGACTTCGCTCCCGCCCTCGTTGTTGGCCTGTTGCAGACCGAGTCCTATATCGATGCGCTGCTCGGAGAATCGTTGGCCGGCGAGAATCGACAGCGCATGATCTCCTCGCGGATCGAGCGGCAGCGCATCCTGGACACTGACCGGGAGTTTGTCCTCGTCATGGCCGAAGGAGCGCTGCGCTGGAACATGGGCGGAGCCGCCGTCATGGTTGAGCAGCTTGGTCGCCTAATCCAGGAGTCGCGGCGCCCGAACGTCAAATTGGGCATCATCGAATGGACCACGCCCGCAACAGTGCCCGCTCTTCATGGCTTCGCGATCTACGACTCAAGAGCCGTTCTCCTAGGAACTCAGACTGCCACGGCAATCGTCACCGACCGCCAGGACCTGGCCGACTACGAAAGCCACTGGGCCGAACTCGAACCGATCATCTCCTACGGCGATACGGCACGCAAGGCCATTGAGCGGGTTGCAGCCGACTATCGCAGCCTCGCCTAACGACACGAAAGGTAATGGGATGGTCAGACGCCAAGCGTAAGTCAGTGCGGCATCGCATAGTTGCCCACAGATGCCGCCAGAAGCTGTAGAGCGGCCCCGGCGGTGGCACCCGCCGAGGCCGATGCAAACCCACCAATCAGGAAAGGGGCTTTGCCATGCCCACCATAGACCACGTGCGGTGCAGAAGCTTCCTGCGGTCCGTCCAGATGACATGCGCCTCAGATGGCCGTGACCATCCCGCAACTGCGTGCCCATACGTTTACAACCGGCACTCACCGGGCGGTGAGAAGGTGACGGGCTGGTATGTGGCTTCCTTCGCCGACGGCGATACCCACCTCGCCAAGTCCGCATCACCGGCGCTCCTCGTCACCGCGGGATGCACGGGCAAGCAGTTTCGTCCGATCGCGGCCCTGCCCGGTATGCCACCTGACCCAGCACAGATCTGTCCGGCTTGCCGGGCAATGCTGCCTCCACGCGGTGCGAGCAGAAACGGATAAAGTCAATGTCGAGTGTTCCAAACAATGTCGAATCGGACGTATTATTTCCCGCGAGAGCATTATTGCCGCTGAGCGCTCCGGGTGGCGGTCACCTGCCATTGCCCCACGTCCCGGATGTGCTGCGACCTCTTGCTGCCGCGCTCGGCGTTACTCCGTTAGAGGCTGGCAAGCATGACACAACCGCGACCCGGTGGAACGAGGATAAGGAGACCCAGAAGTCCCGGGACGGAGTGGTTGAGCTCTCAGACGACGGCGTCGTCAGCGCGGTGCCCCGCCAGGGGCTGGAAGCAGGCGGCTCTCCCCCACCGCGAGGTCCCACAGGTCCATGCGATCCCGCCCAGCCGCAGCCCACGCGGCCCGAGTGCGCTCGATGGGTTCTAGAGCCGGTTCGCGGGACAGCCAGAAGGTGCCCCAGTGCATGGGCACCATCACCCGGGCACCGACGTCCTGGGCGGCCCGCACAGCCTCCTCGGGATCCACATGCATGGTGCGCATGAACCAGCGCGGCGCGTACGCGCCCACCGGCAGCATCGCAGCATCGATCCCTGGATACCGCGAGCCGATCTCAGCAAAGAACGGGCCATAAGCACTGTCTCCGGCGTGATAAACGCGCGGTCCGTCAGGCGCGGTGAGGACCCAGCCACCCCACAGCGTCGCGCAATGGTCGAACAGGCCCCGGCGACTCCAGTGGTGCGCCGGCACGAAAGTGACCTCCAGCGTGCCGAGCACCACCGACTCCCACCAGTCCAGCTCGGTGACCACGGTAAAGCCCCGGCGCCGGAACCACCGGCCCAGCCCCCCAGGGGCCATCACCGGGGTGTCCCGAGGCAGCGCGCGCACCGTTGGAGCGTCCAGGTGGTCGTAGTGGTTGTGGCTGATCAACAGCAGATCTAACGGCGGCAGCCGGTCCAGGCCCGGCGGGGTGAACCGCCGGCCGGCACCCAGGATCCGCTGGGATAGCACCGGATCCACCGCTACCGTGCGCCCACCGAGCCGCAGCAGGAACGAAGCGTGCCCGAGCCAGGCCAGCCAGATATCAGCCGCCGGCAGCGGTGCCCGCGCAGCCACCGGG
>JBOHFW010000398.1:0-5638 GCA_050699835.1 Pseudonocardiaceae bacterium
TCGCCGGACAGCACGCTGATCGTCGCGGGCGCCTGAGGCCCGAGGGCGACCCGCCGCAGCAACGCGGCGAGCCGGTTGAAGGAGTTCCGGAACGCCGCCCAGTGCTCGAGGTCCACGGCCTGGCGGATGCGCTCCCCGAGTGCGCTGCCGCGAGCGCAGGCGGCTTCGTTGGCTGCCTGCAGGTCGTGAATCGAGGGCGGCAGCAGCCACGGCAGCGAGCTACCGATCAGTACATGCTCAGCGTGATAGGAATCCTCACTGACGGCGTTCTCCACCCAGGAGAACTCAGCGTCGTCGAGCATCGCACGCCGGCCCTCGGTCAGCATGCGCCCACACCGGGTGTCGATGACGACCAGCCGTACCCCGTCGATGTCCCACCGGAAGCTCCACCGGATCGCCGAGGGATCGGCGTCCGCGGCCTCGGCCATCGCCCGCAGTACCGGCCAGACGTCCCCCTCGGCGTCCTGCACCGCACGCCAGGTCGGGTCGGTGTGACGCTGCTCGGAGGACAGGTTGCCGATGTGCTGGTAGACCCAGTAAGAGGCCAGCGCGCCCCGGATCCGCTCGGGCCACCAGGGCTTGGCGGTGATCCGGTCCCGCCATGCTGCCGAGGTGTTCCAGTCGTCCCGCACGTCATGATCGTCGAAGATCATCGCGGTGGGCACGGTGGACATCAGCCACCGGACCCCCTCGTCCGACCAGCTGTCCCGGTACAAGCGGGCGTACTCGGTGAAGTCCGCCACCTCGTGTCCAGGCGGGAGGGTGGTGTCGCGGCGCGAGTCCAGCCAACGCTTGGTCTGTCGGGTCGGGTCGTCGGCATAGACCTGGTCGCCGAGCAGGAGCAGCGCATCCGGCCAGTCCTCGGGCGCCAGCGCGGCCATCGCCTCGGCGTGCAGGTCCAGCGCGTCGATGCCATCGGCGGCCGCCGAGTTGGCGTCGTCATGCTTGGCGCGCCGGCAGGAACCGAACACCACCCGCACTCCTGCCTCCCTGCCTCGAGTGCGGATCTGGCTGGTCGGCCATGGTGATCCGGACCGTGGCCATACCAGCTGTCCGTCGAGGTGCACCTGATACGGCGTGACCGATCCCGGTTGCAGGCCGCTGACCTCCACCAGCGCGTAATGCTGCGCGCACACCGTGAACGTCGATGCCCGGCAGCCGAGCACCTCGACCTCGGCCGGGCCGGAGGTCTGCATCCACAGCGCCGCGGTCGTCCTCCCGACGTGCCGCAACACTGGACCGAGCAGCAACCGGGCGCGTTGCGTCACCACCGTTCCTGCCTACCCCAGATGGCGAGAGTGCGCGACACTAAAGAAACGATGGTGACAAATCCTCCCTCGGCGGGGGCGAGGATGGGCACGCCTGCCGGTCGATGGGTGCTGCTGGCGACAATCTCGGGGTCGGGCATGGCCATGCTCGACGCCACGGTGGTGAACATCGCCCTGCCCGCGATCGGTCGCGACCTCTCCGCGGATTTCCGGACCTTGCAATGGATCGTCAACGCCTACACGCTGACGCTGGCTGCGCTGATCCTGCTGGCGGGGGCGCTCGGGGACCACTTCGGGCGTCGCCGGGTGTTCGTCATCGGGGTGGTGTGGTTCGCTCTCGCCTCGCTGCTGTGCGGGCTGGCTCCGAGCGCGCAGGTCCTGGTCATTGCCCGCGCCTTGCAGGGGATCGGCGGGGCGCTGCTCACTCCGGGCAGCCTGGCGATCATCTCCTCGTCGTTCGTGGCGGCCGATCGCGCCGCAGCGGTGGGCGTGTGGTCCGGGCTCGGCGGGGTCGCCGCCGCAATCGGTCCGTTCCTCGGCGGCTACCTGGTCGCGCTGAACTGGCGCGCGGTGTTTCTGATCAATCTGCCAGTAGCCGCGTTCATCGTGGTGATCTCGCTGCGCCACGTCCCAGAAACCTCGGACGCGCAGAGCCCGCCGGGGCTGGATGTGGTCGGCTCGGTGCTCACTGCGGCCGGGCTGGCCGGCGTGACCTATGCGCTGACCAGCCTCGGCAGCGGTCCCGGCAGCGCCACAGTGATGATCGCCGGCGCAGGTGGATTCGTCGCGCTGCTGGCTTTCGTGCTGGTGGAGCGGCGTTCCCCGCACCCGCTGGTGCCGCTGGGACTCTTCGCCGATCGCCGGTTCAGCGTGGCCAACGCGGTGACGTTGCTGGTGTACGCCGGGCTCGGGGTGTTCTTCTTCCTGCTCGTGTTGCAGCTGCAGATCGTGGCCGGGTTCTCCCCGTTGGTCGCCGGCACCGCGCTGCTCCCCGTCACCGTGCTGATGCTGCTGCTCTCTGCCCGGGCCGGGGCCCTGGCCGAGCGGATCGGCCCGCGGTTGCCCATGACGGTGGGGCCGCTGCTGGCCGCCATGGGGTTCCTGCTGACCCTGCGGATCGGGCGCGAGGTGTCGTACCTGAGCGACGTTCTCCCGGCGGTGGTGCTACTGGGGCTGGGGCTCTCACTCACCGTCGCGCCGCTCACCGCGACGGTGCTGAGCTCGGCCGACCCGCGCTATTCCGGAACCGCCTCCGGGGTGAACAACGCGATCGCCCGCTCCGGGGGCCTGCTGGCCGTCGCGGTGATCCCGGTGGCGGCCGGACTGGGTGACGCTGACTACACCGACCCGATGTCCTTCAACGCCGGCTTCCACGCCGCAATGTTGATCAGCGCGGGATTGCTGGCGCTGGGTTCCTTGCTGGCCGCGATCCTGCTGCGCGAGCCGTACCCCGAACCCATCCCCACCGCCGAGCGCATCCCTGTCGAACGCTGCTCCCACTGCGCCATTACCGGCCCCCCACTACACCCCCCGTTGGCCCGATAGGGAGACATATCGGGGTCAGGAGAACCCTCTCAAGGCCGATGTATCTCCATATCGGGGCAGCCCGGCGATGAGCTCGAGGTGAGCGACGTGAACGAGGCTGGGTGCCAAATCTGCATGCTAATATTGCCGCCATGAGTAGCGTGCAGGTTCGCGACGTACCGTCCCATGTAGTCGATGCCCTCAAAGATGCGGCCGCACGGCGTGGCCAGTCTTTGCAGCGATACCTGATAGAGCTGCTGACTGAACAGGCCCGGATCGCCACCACGACTGCCGTACTGGACGAGGCTGCCGCGCACGCCCGTAAAACCGGCGCCCGGCCATTCGATTCAGTCGCGCTGGCACGTGAAGGTCGCGACGCACGGGACGCCGAACTCACCATTGACGTGCCCGATCCACGTCGCCGATGAGGTCGGACCTGGTCGTCGATGCCAACGTACTCGTCGACGCCCTGACCGACGACGGCAATCACGGCACAGCGGCGCGAGCAGCACTGCGCGAGAGCACTATTGCCGGGCCGGAGCACCTCCGGATCGAAACCTTCCACGTCTTGCGGACACTGGCGCGCCGAGGCATTTTCGACACGGACGCTATGTGCCTGGCCGTCGAGCACCTGGGGCGGCTGCCGATCAACACGGTCCCCACAGCCCTGCTGCTCGAGCGAATGTGGGCACTGCGGGACAACCTCACCGGGTATGACGCCGCCTACGTCGCCGCCGCTGAGCATCTCGGTGTGGACCTACTCACCCGCGACGATGCCCTGCGTACGTCACCCGGTATCCGCTGCCTCGTGCGCGTGCCCTAACAGACCCAGCCAGCACTGGAGTACGCCGTCACCCGGACGATCTCGGCGGCCACTGCGGCCGCCTCCCGGTCACCGAGCACGATCAGGTAGTGGTTGGTGTCGTCGATGAGCACATCACGCATCCCCGGCAGGATTCGTTTGGCTTCCTTGACCAAGGCCTCGGGAAGTAGCGGGGTGGGCTCGTCGACGAGACCGCGCGGCGCTCGGACCAGGACCACCGGCTCGGGGACCGCAACCACCGACGCCCAGGCGGCGGCCGCGTCGAGCACGTCGCGCCCATCGGCCCGCACCGCCGCCTCGACCACAGTCGAGCGCACCGCACCAAGGGGCCCGACCAGGTCGTAGTCCACGTAGTTCTCGATGTCCGCGTTCCAGCGGTGGATGAAGGCGGGATGGCGGCGCCAGAAGTCGCGGTAATGCTCCGGAGACGTGAAGGTCATCCGGAGTCGGGCCAGAGCTGGGCCGAGGATGGTGTGGAGCACCGCATCGGGGTCGGTCTTGTCCGGGACCTGCGGTGACAGTCCGCCATCGACCAGCACGACTCCCGCGGAGCGCTCCGGATGGGCGGCAGCCAGACGAGCAACGACATACGCGCCCATCGAGTGACCCGCGAGGACTGCCCGTTCGGCACCGCAGTGGTCGAGGACGGCCGTCAGGTCTTCCACGTGAGCGTCGAGTCCGTAAGGCCCCGGCAATCCCGCGCTGGCGCCGCGGCCACGCAGATCAGGCACCACGAAGGTGATCTCACGATCCGCCAGATGGCGGGCCACGGCCGCCAGCAAGCGGTGCGACCCTGTGATGCCATGAACACCCAGCACTACTGACGCGTCGTTCGGTTCACCAGGGCCGGCGACGGCGACGGTCAACAGACCGCCGGCGACGGGGACTGCGAGCTCGGTGTGGAACGCGGTGGCAACCATCTCCACCAGGATAAACGGTGAGGTAGCGGAGCAGGACGACGTTGCCAATCTGCCTGGTTTCGGCGAGTGTCATCGGATGCTCGGGGTTTTGGGGGAACCGACCGGGCTGCACGAATCGTGGGGCATCATGGTCACCGACGAAGAATGACGCGATCACGAGGTGAATCTCGTCTACGAGCCCGGCGCTAAGGAACTGGGTATGAATGGTGCCGCCACCTTCGACCATCAGGCGCTCGACCTTGCGCTCGCCGAGGTCATCCAGCACAGCGCCTAGGTCAATCGACTCCCCGGCGGCTACCACCGTGGCGAGCGTCCCGAGCGCCTCGCGAAGCGCCGGAGCTGCCGGATTGCGTGCGTAGACGATCTTCTGACTGTCTCCGGCAGAAAAGAACTGTGCCGTGGCATCCAGGTCGCCACGACCAGTCAACGTGATCTTCATGGGATGCGGCGCCAGGCCAGCGCGGATCCTTTTCTCCTGGCGCTCGGCGGAACGGACAAGTAGGCGGGGATTGTCTCGGCGGATCGTGTTCGCCCCCACGAGAATGGCGTCGACGCCGGCGCGCACCTCATCGACCCGGTCGAAATCCTCCTCGTTGGACAGCATCAACCGGGCGTCGTTTCTGTCGTCGAGGTAGCCGTCGATGGACATCGCCACTGACAGCAGGACGTACGGGCGGGACGTCACACCGCCACTCCTTGCCGATCGTCAACCAACTGCCTGACCATCTCGACGAACTGCTCCGCATCCTGGCAGGCGACCAAGGCGTACTTGCCGGATGTACACCGCGCCCCGAATGTGGCAACGGACACGCCTGGCGGTCTGCGGACAGCCACTACCCGAGCGATGACGGGGCGCGGCCGCTGCCATCTTACCGTGCCCCAGGAGCTCGACGAACAAAAATTCCCCAGGAGAAACGGCATCGCCCCGCACCGCAAGCGCTTGATAAGCGTTGTCGTGGTGGCGGTAATCCGGCAGATCGGCAACCAAATCGCTGACGCTGCATTCATAAAGGCGGGCGAGCTTGCTGAGGACACCCAGCGATGGCTCATGGCCAGTCGAGCTGTCGGCATGGGTTGTAAGGCATGGATGACCAGTTATGGAC
>JBOHFW010000399.1:0-5631 GCA_050699835.1 Pseudonocardiaceae bacterium
CCGCAGCGGCCAGGGGCGCGCCGACCGGCCCGATCCCGGCCTGACGTCCCAGGTAGGCACCCAACTGGTCAGCCAACCCCTGGGCGCCCAGGGCCGAAAAGACCCGCTCGATGGTGTCAGGATGCGGCGGGGTGTACGGCCGCCGCCGGGTGACCCAGTCGGTGATCTCGACCAGGGTCACACACCCCGACAGCTACCGCCGCGGTGCACCCACCCCAAGATCGTGGGCAGCGCGTGCCGTACCCCCCCGCTTGCTGCGGGGATCGGCGCCCGCATCCTGACACGGCGACAGCGTCACACCCGGCCGACGACCACCGACGGTCCGTGTCACTCACCAAGTGAAGCTGAGGTGTGAATCAGGTGACCAGGCGGGCAGTTCCGGGCCGTAGGCCCGTTGTTTTCGGCGCGGGTTGCAGGGTGACGGTGTGGCCGAGTTGTTCTTCACCGGGCTGGCCCCGCGGGCCTCGGAGACCGGTAACACCGACCGCAAGGGCCAGCCGATGAGCAAGGCCGGGTCCTCGCTGCTGCGGGTCACCCTGATCCGGGCCGCTGACCACGCCCGCAAACAGGACCCGCAGCTGGCTAAGATCTACTACACCCAGATGGCCGAGCGCGGCGCTGAGCACCTCAAAGCACTCTGCGTGGTCGCCTGCGCGCTCGCCGAACGCGCCTGGGCGGTGCTGCACCGGCAGATGCCCTACGTCATCTGCGACACCCACGGGGTCCCGGTCACCCCCGACGAGGCGAAACAGATCATCGCCGAACACTTCACCGTCCCGGCCGAGGTCCGCCGCCGACGCCGCAGTACCAAAACCCCAAAGCAGACCCCGACACCGCGGGTGGGGAAGGCCCTCAGCAAGCCCACACCGGGGCATAACCAATCAGACATCCCCCGAAGGAGGCGTCGACGAACGAGGCGACCTTCCCTGCACCCAATCCTGCGCGCGCCCTCACGAATCGGTCAACCCCCCCGACCAACCGAGCGGGTTCGGGCTGCGCGCGACCCCGGGCAGGCCCTGACCTGCCCGACACCGCCTGCCCAGGGACGGCAGAGAGCTCCAGCGGCACCGGCAACACCGGGCCTGGCGGCAACATGGGAGCGGTCAGCGGGCGGCCCAGCCACAACGCCCCCAGCCCCGCCCCGGTCACGGCGCACCACCCGAACACCGGCCCGAGGGTCAGGAACCCAGCCGTACCTGCAGAGCCGCCGGACACGGCCAGCCATGCTGTGGCCTTCATCCGGACCCGGGCCAGCGCCCGGCGCTCGGTAATCAGGTCGCGGACCAAATCCCACCGCTTGGCCTCCCGCGCGGCGGTGATCAAGGGCCGGTACTCGCCGCGCACGCTGACCCAGCCGAACCCGGCGGTTATCGCCCGAGCGGCACCGCGCAAGGTCCACCAGGCCAGCGCCAGCCCATACGCGGGTGCTCGCCAGGCGTGGAAGGCCACCTGGTGCCCGGCGTAGCGCACCGCCCACCGCAGGGTGGCCCGGACGGTGTCCCGGGACTGGAGCCATAAGGGCAGTACCACCGGCATTGGCCGCCGAGTGATCTCGGGTTCGCCGAGCAATCCCCCGTCCGGCACCGGTGGCACGAGGTTTGGGTCCGTGTTGGGTGTCTGCGGGTCGGTCGGGCCGGGGAAGGGGATCACGGTGCCCGCCCGGCCGTGTGTGGTGGGGTTGCTCATCGCCGGCCTCCCCGGTGGGTCGAGCCGTGAATGACTTCGGTCACCGAGAACATGCGGGCGATCACGCTGCCGGCGAACAACGCCGGCACCCCCAACGCCACCGCCCACGCGCGCGGGTCGGAGGTCAACGACACCACCGCCCACTGCATCCCGACGATCACCGCCGCGGTGCCCAATGTCCGACCCAGGTTGCCGCCCATCCGGGTCACTTCCTGGGTGTGCCGCGCCACCCGGTACGCACCCCGGGCACCGCTGCGAAACGCGGCCAGCGCACCCAGTCCGGCCACCACCACCAGCGCAAGGTTTATCTGCGAGGGGGTCATCGGGGCTCACCCCCGCCCGGGCGGTGCTGGTGGGCGGCGTGACGAACCCGCCATAACAGTGACACCACCGTCGCCACTGTCGGTGTGTCCCACTCGGCTAGCCAGGTCAGGATCCGCTGGTCGTAGGCTCCCAAGGCCACTCCGTCCACGGCCGTCAGCAGCGCCATCCGGCGCTCCTCAACGGGCTCGTACCGGTACTGGCCGCCGGGGTAGGAGACGAAGGGGGGTGTGCACGCTGACCGGCTCCCGCTCCAACGGCCTCAACCATCCGCACATCACGCCACCCCCACCACGTCAGCACCAACGGCCAGCAACCGGGCCGGACGGGACTCCTCCAGGCAGCACCGCCGACAATGCCGGAACTCGCTCAACGCCAGCCGTTCACCAGAAATGACTGGCAGCCGCCACGGGCTGAACTCGTGACCTTCGGCCTCACACCTCAGCACCGGCCCGCACGCCGAACACCACAACCGCCCACCCGGGCCAACCAACCACCCCTCAGCGGCCGCCGCGTCCAGCGCGGCATCCTCGGTGGCGAAATGCGCCTCGAACGCGGGGCTACCCAAACTGTCCCCGCACTGATCACAGTGGACACTCACACAGGTATGGACCTGTACCATTCCGTTCTCCTCGATTGCTTCGGTGAGTGATTCAGGAGCCCCGACCCGGTGGGCACGTTCTTGGCGGTTCGGGCCACCGGGTCGGGTGTTGTGCACTTCAATGTGGCCGTCTGCAGGCCTGTAGTCGTGGCGGGCTGTCACGCTGCCCACCCATCCGGGCCATCAGTGCCGCACGCTGGCCAGGCACGTGCCACGGCTGCCGCATAGCGCCGCGTCTGACGGCGGTGCCGACGCTGCGTTCCTGTTTCAGTCATCAGTGCTGAGGCCGGACGTGGCTTGGTTATCGCCGCCATGTCCAGGTCTCTGAGCAGAGCGTCGATGGTTTGTTCGGTCAGGCCGTCCGGGTAATGACCCGGCTCCCTGTCGTAGTAGCTGCCCATGGAATCTCGCCATGGCGGCCGTGCACACCCTCCGAGATGAGGGACTGGTGGTACGCAAGCCGAACGCGGCGGCCTACGTGCGTGATCGGACGGCCCAAGCCGACACTCAGCACGAGTTGCGGGCGCTGCGCGCCGAGCTGGGTGAGCTTCGCGAGTGGCTGCGCCAAGCCGGTACGAACCTCGCTGCGCTCGATGATCGACTGTCCGATGTGATGGCCCGGTTGCGGGCTCTCGGGGGGTGATCTGGCGTTCCATGGCGACTAGTTCACCGCTAGCGCGCGAGATGCGGCAGTGTGCTATCGGGGGGTGACTCCGTACACGAGGGGGTGCACAGAGGGTGCTGATGTGGACCACCAGCAATTCATCCGGGCCACCCTCGGTGCCAGGGGCGGTTCGTTCGCGTTCGCTGACCTGATTACCTCAACCCAACCCAGGCCCGTCCCTTCGGTGGTGGGATACAGCGATGTCGCCGAGGTCCGCGCCATCGCCCGAGCGTTCCAGGATTGGGACGCCCTCTACGGCGGTGGGGTGATTCGTGAGGCCGTGATGGCTCAACTCCGGTACTGCGCTGAGCTGCTGAACGCCCACTGCTCCGAGCAGGTCCGGGATGATCTGTTTTCCGCTGTGGGATATCTCGCGCACGTGAGCGGGTTTATGGCGTTCGATGCTTACGCTCACGACGACGCGCGCCGGATGTTCCGATTCGCCCTGAACTGCGCCGAAGAGGCCAGGGACTGGCATCTCAGAGCCAAGGTGTTGTCCTCGATGGCCCGGCAGGCCATTTGGTGCGGCGATCCCGACGCGGGCCTGACCTTCATCGAGTTGGCCATGGTCCGGTCGGACCGGCTGACCGTCACCGAGCGGACCATGCTTCACACCGGCCGCGCCCGCGCGCTGGCCAAGCTGGGCCTGATCCAGGATGTGGCTTCGGCCGTGGGCGCAGCGGATGAGGAGTTCAGTCATTCCCGGCCAGCCAACGATCCGGAGTACATGCACTACTACGACGCCGCGCAGCACGCCGGGGATACTGGGCACGCGCTCTGGGACGTCACCCTTCTTGGTGGACATTTCACCACTGAAGCACGGCAGCGTCTGAGCGCAGCCGTGACCGGTCACGGGCAAGAATTCGCCCGGGCTCGCACCATGAGTCAGATCAAACTCGCCTCGCTCGTGATGGCCACTGGTGATCCCTGTGAAGCGGTGGTGATCGGTGGACGGGCATTAGGCACGATCAGCACAATCCGATCTCGACACGCGGCGGATGACCTGCGTGACCTGCGCCGCTTCGGCGAACCGTACGAGCGGCTTGCCGGGGTAGCTGAGCTCATTCATCGAATTGGCGCGGTCGTGGTGGTCTAGTGGGCTCCGATGACACAGTCACCGTGCTGCATAGGGCCAGTGCCATCGCGGGAGTGACCTCCGACGGCGCTGAGGTGATCCGGTTAGCCGAGAACGCTATCTACCGATTACCAGGTGGTGTCGTCGCTCGTATCGCCAGGACAGGACAGAGCGTGGCAGCCGCCAAAGAGGTCAACGTCGCACGCTGGTTAGAAGACTCCGGCGTGCCAGCGGTGCGTGTCTTGCGTAACGTAGACCAGCCGGTACAGGTTGGCGGGCGGGCGGTGACGTTCTGGCACGAGTTACCACCATACGAGTACGGCACAACCGCAGATGTTGCCGCCGCGCTGCGAGAACTCCACAAGCTCGCACCGCCCGAAACCTTCGCGTTGCCCGAACTGGCACCGTTCGTGCGCTTGGCTCAACGTATCGAAGCCGCCAGCACGATTAGCGCGGACGATCAGAATTGGCTACTCGACAGAGTAGCCGAACTTAAGCAAGCATACAACGACCTACCACCAGGACTAGCCCAATGTGTCGTACATGGTGATGCGTGGAGCGGAAACGTGGTAACCACCACCACCGACAACACCAGTGTGTTACTCGATTTGGAACGCTGCTCACTCGGCCCACCAGAATGGGACCTCGTGTCCACGGCGGTTTCCTACGTCACCACAGCCACAATAGACACCAAAGAATGGAACAGCTACTGCGAGGCCTACGGCTACGACGTGACCACATGGGAAGGCTTCGACATTCTGCGAGACATCCGAGAGCTTCGACAAACAACCATGGCCGTGCAGGTTGCCGCTACACACCCGGAGCGCTACGCCGATCAGGCTGCGCACCGGCTCGCCTGCTTGCGCGGTCAGAACGGACCACGCCCCTGGTCGGGTTGGCGGGCGGTGCCGTAGCCGAGGCGCTCGTAGTGCGGTGAGTGACGAACTGAGTGACAACCACCGCGTACATGCGCGGACTGACTCTCCCGCACTTTCAGGGATGCATCTACGCGGCCCACATCGGTGGTAAGCCGGGTTACGGCATTGCTCAAATTGCTTCGGGACGAAGAGGCCGTGGGTTCAAATCCCGCCACCTAAGACACTATTGGAACCGCTCTGACCTGCTAGAACAGCTCCGCAAGGTCTCGGTGATCTTGACCCAAGATGTCCTAGCTACTGCGAAGCCCTCGGGTGGGGTTGAGGTGTTGGGGGGTTCGCGGTCTCGGTGTTTGCGTGATCGGTTCTCGGCTGAGGAGCTGCAAGCCATGATCCACCTGTACTGCTC
>JBOHFW010000400.1:0-3604 GCA_050699835.1 Pseudonocardiaceae bacterium
CATCGTTTTTGACCCGCCGATAGGAGAACATCTTCACCCCCAACGGATGCGCCAGATGCACCCTCGCACCCAGCTCCGCCAGCGCATCCGCCGCCCAATACCAGCCATAAGCCGCCTCCAACACCACCTCCGGTGCCTCCCCGGCACGAGCCATCACCGCACGCAGATACTCCGGATCATTGGAGATCCGCACCGTCTCCAAGTGCTCGCCACTCTCAGTCATCCGCACCAACACCAACCGACGCCGATGCAGATCCATCCCCACGATCTGCTTACCCGCATACACTTCACTCACAGGGGCCTCCTTCGTCGTGGAAGTGAGCACCCCGAGAGTGCCTCGGGACGTCACGGGGAGCGGAGGCCCCGCTCCTTCATCGCATCAGGATCTGGGTCGCTCCTAAGGCGATCACGCGGCTGAAACATCAGCTACGGGTCTTGACCCGGCGCAACTGGGGCGTGTCGATGGACTATCGCATCGGCGCGATCAATCGGTTCACCACCGGCTGGATGGCCTATTTCCGGCTCGCGGACTCGGCAAGCACGTTTCGCGATCTGGATCGATGGCTACGCCGCCGCCTGTGGCAGATCCACTGGAAGCACTGGAAGACCACCGCCGCCAAGCGGCACAACCTGCGGATACGCGGTATCTCCGAGCGCAACGCCCGCCAATGGGCCGACACCAGCAAGGGATACTGGCGGGTTGCCGGCTCCCCAGTCCTCCACGTGGCTCTGCCCAACACCTACTGGGATCACCTTGGCCTTAAGACCCTCAGCCAGACCTGGCAGCGTCTCTATCAAACGGCTTGACGAACCGCCGGATGCGGGCCCGCATGTCCGGTGGTGTGAGAGGGGGCGGGGCGACCCCGTCCCCTACTCGAAGGGTTCTCTACAGAGGCCTATTCGGCAGCACCGATACTGCACATGCCACGCGTACAGCGATGACGACATCCGCGTGACGGGCGCGGTGCAACACCTTCTCAGCGCATATCGGCAGAAGCAAATGAGACCCAAACTGAGACCCCCGGCAACAGAACACTGAAGGCTCCACGAGTAGAGACGATGTTTCAGCTGCTAGTTGGCGGTAGCGGTGGGATTTGAACCCACGGAGGGCGTGAACCCTCACGCGCTTTCGAGGCGCGCTCCTTCGGCCGCTCGGACACGCTACCGCCGGTAAGGATACCGGGTCGGCGCAGACCGCGCGGCGACGCGGCCTCGCATTACCACTCACGGGCGCCGCAGGCGCATGAACCCGGTCAGCAGCGCAGCGCATTCGTCGGCGAGGACACCACCGACCACCTCGAGGCGGTGGTTCAGCCGGCGGTCCCGGACGACGTCCCACAACGAGCCGACCGCGCCAGTCTTGGGCTCCCAGGCGCCGAACACCAGCCGGTGCACCCGGGCCGCCACCAGCGCGCCCGCGCACATGGTGCACGGCTCCACGGTGACCGCCAGGGTGCAACCCGACAGCCGCCAGCCACCCAACCGGGCCGAACCGGCCCGCAGGGTCAGCACCTCGGCGTGCGCGGTGGGATCTCCGGTGGCCTCACGGGCGTTGCAGGCAGCGGCCAGCTCGACGCCGTCGGCGTCCACCAGCACGGCCCCAACCGGGATGTCCCCGGTGGCCACCGCGCCGCGGGCCACCTCCAGAGCGCGCCGCACCAGCGCCAGGTCGGCACCGGTGGTCACGGTCATCCTGGCTGCTTCTCCAGCAGCGCGGTCAGCTGCGGCTGGAACCCGCATCGCTGGGCGATCATGTCGAGCTGCTCGTCGGGGTACAGATCCACCTCGTCGATGATCACCTGCATCTCCTCGGCAGGCAGCCCGACATCAGCGAGCACACCCAGATCGCCCTCCGGCCACACGTCGTCCGCGTCCACCGCGTCCTCTTCGGGAACCTCGACGCGCAGCAAGTCCAGCACGTCGGCGGCGATGTCGTAGTCCAGCGCGGCGACGGCGTCGGACAGTAACAACGACACTCCGCCGGGTACCGGTCGCACCACGACGAAGAACTCATCATCAACGTCGAGCAGCCCGAAGATCGCCCCGGTGGAGCGCTGCCCACGCAGCTCAGTAATGGCCGCATCGAGGTCCCGGAGGGCCGCAGCGTCCAGCCTGGTGCACTGCCAGCGCCCATCCTCGCGAACCACCGCGACGGCGAAGCCGCTGATCGTCATGACACAAGTATGCGCTGTCTGTCACGGTACGGCGCTACGATCACGTGTCCAACCCCCCAACACGAGGATAAGGTGCGACAATACGCGGTTGTGAGCACGCCCAGCCCTCGTCATCAGCGGCGCGCCAACAGTGTTTCTCGGCAATGCCCGACCAACCCCAGCCCGACCAACCCCAGCCCGACCAACCCCAGCCAAGCCAACCTCGTGGGCGCCGCCCGGACCCTGCAGCCACACACTGTCGCGCTGCGCCGAGCCTTGCACCGGCACCCGGAGCAAGGGTTGCACCTACCCCAGACCCAGTCTGCCGTGCTGCGGGCATTGGCCGCCCTCCCGGTAGAGGTGCACGCCGGGAGCGGCAGCACCACGTCGTTGATCGGGGTGATCGAGGGCGCCAAGCCTGGACCGACCGTGCTGCTGCGGGCCGACATGGACGCGCTCCCGGTCACCGAACAGTCGGGGGTGCCGTTCAGCTCGGAGCTACCGGGCTCGATGCACGCCTGCGGGCACGACATGCACGTCGCGATGCTGGCTTCCGCCGCGCGGCTGCTCGCCGAGCGGCGCGAGGAGCTGGCCGGCCGGGTGCTGCTGATGTTTCAGCCCGGCGAGGAAGGCTTCCACGGCGCACAGCACATGCTCGCCGACGGCCTGCTGGAGGTCGCCGGGACGCCCGAGCGGGCGTTGGCCCTGCATATCACCTCCACCCTGGACAGCGGGCTGGTGCAGACCAGACCGGGTGCCATCATGGCCTCCTCGGATGTCCTGCGGGTGACCGTCACCGGCCGCGGGGGCCACGCCAGCGCGCCACAGAACGCGGTGGACCCGGTACCGGCCGCCGCCGCAATGGTCGGCGCGCTGCAGATCATGGTCACCCGAACACTCAGTGTCTTCGATCCGGCGGTCCTCACCGTGACCCGGATCACCACCGGCACCACCTCCAACATCATCCCGGAGAGCGCTGAACTGGAGGGCACCATCCGAACCCTGTCCGAGCACACCCGCACCAAGATGCACGAAGAGGTCCGCCGGGTCTGCGAGCACGTCGCCGCGGCCCACGGCTGCACCGCCAGCGTGGCGATCGAGCACGGCTACCCGGTCACCGTGAACGACGACGAGGTGAGCCATCAGGTGATTGACCTGGCCCGCGGGGTACTCGGCGAAAGCCACGCCGAGCCCATGCCGGACCCCCTGATGGGTGCCGAGGACTTCTCCTATGTGCTGGCCAAGGTGCCGGGCGCAATGGCGTTCCTCGGCGCCTGCCCGTCCGGCCACGAGCCGGACACCGCGCCAGCGAACCACTCCAACCGAGCAATCTTCGATGAGTCGGCGATGGTGCACGGTGTCGCCCTCTACACCGGCTTCGCTCTAGAGGCACTGGGTGTGCAGGAACTGGACACATGAGCGACCTGTGCGTCATCGGGTTAGGCCTGATC
>JBOHFW010000401.1:0-5316 GCA_050699835.1 Pseudonocardiaceae bacterium
CCCAGGGCGAATCCGCCGCGGCGGGCAAGCGTGATCCCCGGGACTTCACGATGTGGAAGAGCGCCAAGCCGGGCGAGCCGTCCTGGCCGACGCCGTGGGGGCCGGGCCGCCCCGGATGGCACCTGGAGTGCTCGGCGATGGCCACCACCTACCTCGGCCCGGAGTTCGACATCCACGGCGGCGGGCTGGACCTGGTCTTCCCGCATCATGAGAACGAACGGGCCCAGTCCCGCGCCGCCGGCGACGGGTTCGCCCGGTACTGGTTGCACAACGGCTGGGTGACGCTCGCCGGTGAGAAGATGTCCAAGTCACTGGGCAATACGCTGTCCATCCCAGCCACCCTGCGCCGCGTCCGAGCCGTCGAGCTGCGCTACTACCTGATCGCCGCGCACTACCGGTCGGCCATCGAGTACTCCGACGGCGCGCTGGACGAGGCGGTGGCCGCCTACCAGCGGATCGAGTCCTTCGTGCAGCGGGTCCGGGAGCGCTGCGGCGTACCGGAGTTAGGCGTCTGGTGCACCGAGTTCGCTGTGGCGATGGACGACGATCTCGGCACGCCGGCCGCGTTGGCCGCGATCCACAACACCGTGCGCGAGGGCAACGCGGTACTCGACGCTGGAGATCACACCGCGGCGATGGCGGCGGCCGGTTCGGTGCGCGCGATGACCGATGTGCTCGGCCTGGACCCGCTGGCTGACCAGTGGCGCTGCACGTCCGTCTCGGACGCCACGTCGGCGGCGCTGGCTGTCTTGGTGGACCGGCTGCTCGCCGAGCGGGCCGAGGCCCGCAACCGCCGTGACTACGCGACTGCCGACGCGGTGCGCGATCAGCTGCTGGCGGCCGGGATCGCTGTCGAGGACACTCCCGATGGTCCGGTGTGGACGGTCAAGGGGAACTGAGGCCATGGCTGGTAACTCCCAGCGCAGGGGCGCGATGCGCAAACCGGGCACCAAGAAGGGCGCCGTCGTCGGCTCCGGCGGGCAGAAGCGCAAGGGGCTGCGCGGTCGCGGTGCCACTCCACCCGCCGAGCTGCGCCCCGGACATCCGGCCCAGCGTCAAGCTACCCCGCGTCAAGCTACCCCGCGTCAAGCTACCCCGCGTCGCACCACCCAGGGTCATGCCGAAGCGTCCGCCCGCGCCCAACGTCGCAGCGGTAGCGAGCCGGGGGAGATCGTGCTCGGTCGCAACCCGGTACTGGAGTGCCTGCGCGCCGGAGTGCCGGCCACCGCCCTGCACGTCGCCATCGGGGTGGATCTCGATGATCGGGTCAGTGAGTCCATCCGGTTGGCCGCCGACGCCGGCCTGTCCATCCTGGAGGTGCCCCGGGCCGACCTCGATCGGCTCTCCGGGGGTGCGCTGCACCAAGGGGTGGCGCTGCACGTGCCGCCCTATGAGTACTCCCCTGTCGAGGATGTGCTGGCTGGCGCTCAGGGGTCCGGATCGCCGCCGCTGCTGGTGGCGATGGACGGGGTGACCGATCCGCGCAACCTGGGCGCCGTGATCCGCAGCGCTGCCGCGTTCGGCGCGCACGGGTTGCTGGTGCCCCAGCGGCGCTCGGCGGGCATGACTGCGGCGGCCTGGCGGACCTCGGCGGGCACCGCTGCCTACCTGCCGGTGGCCCGGGTCACTAATCTGGTACGCACGCTCAGAAACCTCGCTGCATCAGGCCTGATGATTGTCGGGCTCGACGCTGGCGGGTCAATGCCATTCGATACTTTCCCGCTGGCCACCGGGCCCTTGGTGCTCGTTCTCGGTTCGGAGGGGCGGGGCCTGTCCCGGCTGGTCCGCGAAACCTGCGACGCCGTGGTTTCGATACCCATGCTGGGACCGGTCGAGTCGCTCAACGCGTCGGTGGCCGCTGGTGTCATGCTCGCCGAGGTAGCCCGCCGACGCCGCCTCGCCTGAGCAGTATCACCTCAAACAGGCGGTTTCGGCATGCCGTGGGCTCGCATCTGGAAGCAGTGTGTATCTTGTCGCGGTCAGCGTTCACGACACGGCAGTTGTGCCTATGCCGCGTTCCTTCCGACAAGGAGAATCTGTACCCGTGGCTCAGAAGACCATCGTCACCCTCATCGATGACCTCACTGGTGAGGAAGCCGAGGACATTACGACAGTCGAGTTCGCGCTCGAAGGCGTCACCTACGAGATCGACCTGGCGAACGACAACGCCGCCAAGCTTCGTGATAACTTGTCCCGTTACGTCGCGGCCGCCCGCAAGACGAGCTCGCGGCGCCCGGGTAATCGTGGCTCAGATCGATCGGGCAGCCGGGGAGGCGGTAATGATGTCGCGCGCAGCGGTTACAACCGGGACACCCTCCGCGCTATCCGTGAGTGGGCCAAGCAGAATGGCCACAGTGTCAGTGACCGTGGTCGGCTGCCGCTCAACGTGGTGAGCGCGTGGGAAGCGAACCACCAGACAGCGAAGAACGGTCACCTGCCCACATTCTCGGGATAGGATCACCCGGTATTTGGGCTGTACTATTTGGGCACGTCTGGTTCCACCCCGCCGCGTACTTGGTGATGTTCTGACTTTCGAACTGGTTCTCCAGCGGCGGGGTAGATTCCCAGTCTGAGATCACCGATCTGCAGAAACTGACCTGTCGTGGCTTGGCGATGGTCCCACTCCCTGAACCAGGGAGTGTGTTGGATTCCCAGGTGCCGCCACCCCCCGGGCCCGCGCCCCAGCAGCTCGATGAGGCCGTGCAGGCATACCTCACGGCGAACGTCGAGAAGCTGCGCGGGCCTCAGGGGGAGCGGGGAGACCCGGGTGCCCCGGGGGGAGCAGGGTCTGCGAGGAGAGCCGCTCGGCCCGGCTGATCCCTTGCCGCTGCCCGGGGGTGGGCCTGCTCCGGAACTGTCGGTGTCGGGTTATACCGTCGCGACATGACCGGTACGAGGAACACCATCATCGACTGGACCCAGCAGCTCATCGACCAGCTCGACTGGCACTGGCAGCATCAGTTACGGCCCCGCTTGGACGGTCTCACCGACGAGGAATACTTCTGGGAGCCCGTACCGGGCTGCTGGAACGTCCATTCGCGTGGCATGTCCACCGCCCCGATGCAGGCTGGCAGTGGCGCATTCACCATTGACTTCGCCATCCCTGAACCAGACCCACCACCGGTGACGACGATCGCCTGGCGGCTGGGCCACCTGATCGTCGGCGTGCTCGGCATGCGCGCGAGCAACCACTTCGGCGGCCGTTTTATCGACTACCAGAGCTTCCACTACGCCGGCACTGCCGCTGGCGCATTGGGTCAGCTCGACGAGGTCTACGCCGCGTGGACCGACGGTGTACGCGCGCTTGGTAGCGAGGCTCTTGCGCGTCCGTGCGGCCCAGATGAGGGCTCTTTTGCCGGCTATCCGATGTCCGCGCTGGTGCTCCACATCAACCGGGAAACAATCCATCACGGCGCGGAGGTCGCATTGCTTCGTGACCTGTACCGGCACTCGAGCGTCACCACGTCACAGGTAGCTCCATGAGGCCCCCGGTGAGCAGTTCGTCGCGACCCCGGAGCGACTCGATCGGAACTGCCAGCCGTAGATGTCGCAGATCACCAATACGGGCAGCGGGAAGGACACCGCCTCATGGAGGTCGACCGGGGGAGTCTGGCGTTCCATGGCATCGAGCAGGTCCGTGATGATCGTCTCGATCCGGGGCCGCAGGCGCGCCATCCGCCGCGCGGCGAAAGCGGGTGCGAGCAGGCGGCGGGTTCGGGCGTGATCGGCGACCTCGGTCGACGGATGACCCATCGGGCCGCCGAAGATTGCTGAGTGGGAGACGCGGGCGGCCTGCTCCGGATCGGCGTGTGAGCGGCCCAGGCGGGGATCGGACAGCAGCGCCTTCACGTCGTCGTAGTTTGTGACCAGCCATGCGGGGTCTCCAGTCGGAGTGGTCACTTGTTGGATCGAGGTGCTCACCATCTCGCCTCCGATGATCCGTCGTATGCGACGCGTCGTGTGCACCGTCCAGAATATGGAGGTCGGACCGTTCAGCTAGGCTGCGCGCCCGCCATGTCCTTCGCCAGCCCGATGTTCTTGTGGTACTTCATGCCGGTCGTGCTCGCAGCCGTGTTGTTGGCGCCTCGGAGCTGGCGAAACGGTGTCGTGGCGGCCGCCAGCCTGCTCTTTTACGCGGTAGGCGCTGGTCCGACGACGGTGTTGCTGCTGGCGTGCATGCTGGTCAACTATGTGGTAGGTCCGGCGCTGGAACCCGACGACTGGGACCTCACACCGCAGCGCCGCCGCTGGTTGCTGATTGGCGTCATCAGCTTTGACCTCGCGGTGCTCATCATGTGGAAATACGCGGGTTTCGCCAGCGAGCAGGCCGCCGCCTTGGCATCGTTCACCGGGCTTGCGCTGCCCACCGTCTCGCTCGCCCTGCCGATCGGGATCTCCTTCTACACGTTTCACCACATCTCTTATGTGGTCGATGTGTATCGCGGTGAGCGCCCGGCGCTGCGGGACAAGGTCTCCTTCGTCGCCTATATCGCCATGTTCCCTCAGCTGGTCGCTGGGCCGATCGTGCGGTACCGGGAGATCGCGGATCAGCTCGCACAATCGCGCAGCCACCGGCTGGACGACATCGCGGCCGGATTTCCGCGCTTCGCCCTGGGCCTGTGCAAGAAAGTGGTGATCGCGGATTCGTTGGCGCCCGTGGTGGACGCCTGTTTTGCCACCCCGGCCGACCAGATGACCACCGCGATCGCCTGGCTCGGGGCCATTGCATACACGCTACAGCTGTACTTCGACTTTTCCGGGTATTCGGACATGGCCATCGGGCTGGGCCGGATGCTCGGTTTCAAGTTGCCGGAGAATTTCGCGAGGCCGTACTCCTCAGCGAGCGTCACCGAGTTCTGGCGGCGCTGGCACATGTCGTTGTCCCGATGGTCCCGTGACTATGTGTATATCCCGCTCGGCGGTAACCGGCACAGCGTGCGGGTCACTTACCGCAACCTGTGGATCGTGTTCGCGCTGGTCGGCTTGTGGCATGGCGCCAACTGGACCTTTCTGTTCTGGGGGCTCTACCACGGCACGGTGCTGGTGATCGAACGCCGCCGCGGTTGGGCGGATGTGGGCGACGAGCCGCAGCGCTGGTTGGCGCGCCGGGTGCTGACCCTGCTCATCGTGGTCTTCGGCTGGGTGCTGTTCCGTTCGCCAGATCTGAGCACCGCGCTGGTCATCGCGGCGCACATGCTGATCCCCGATCTCGGCGGGCTGACCGACGTGGTGGACGCCTCGCTGACCCACCAGCGGCTGGTGATCCTGCTGCTCGCCGCCCTGGTGTTCCTGCTGCCGACCGAGCCGGTCACCGGC
>JBOHFW010000402.1:0-7207 GCA_050699835.1 Pseudonocardiaceae bacterium
CTCCTCGGCTTCGGCGGCCAGCTCCTCCATCACGCGGGCGATGATCGACCTGGCCGCGCTTCCGTAGCTGGCGACTGCGGCATGTTGCTCGAAGATGCCGCTGTACAGCTCGATCTCTTGAGGCTGACGAAGGTCAGCTCGGCCGAGTAGGTCTCAACTTGCACCAGGTCGTTGTCCAGTACCCAGAAGTTGTGACGCGGGTCGATGACATACTTCGTCTTGAAGTCGATGATGCCGAGCTTGACGTTACGCATTGAGGAGATCGCCATAAGGCGGTCGAGCTGGCCGATCATGATGTCCGCCGAGACCAGACAGTAGCGGAGGGCTGCTTCAGTAAGAATGAAATGGAAGCGCTTATCGGGCCGGTAAAGCATCTCCTGGCGCTGCATACGAGCTGACGAAGGTGTCAGCGAAACAGAAATTATCCGCTAGCCTCCGGCTCATCAGGCGCCAAGTCCGCAATGACCCGGTTGATGATCGCTCTCGCGGCGCCGCCATAACTGGCGACAGCGGCAAGCTTCTCGAAGGTGCCGGTGTATAGCTCGATCTCGTGGGGTTGTCGCAGGTTGAGCTCAGCCGAGTACGTCTCGACCCTCACGAGATCGGCGTTATACAGCATGAAGCCATGGCGGGGATCGACCACATATTGTGTTTCGTAGCCGATGACGCCAAGCCGAACGTTTCGCAGCGAGGTCAGCGAGATCAGGCGGTCAAGCTGCCCAAGCATGACCTCCACCGAGCACAACCGGTATCGCAAGGTCGCCTCAGTCAGAACAAAGTGAAATTGCTTATCTAGCCGGTACAACATCTCTTGCCGCTGCATCCTCTTCGCCACAGCGTCATTAATGTCATTGGGCACCTTGTGAACAACGACGACTTTCGAGAAAAGAACGCGGGCGAACTCTGGTGTTTGGAGCAGCCCCGGAACAACGGCAGGCTCAAACGACCGGTAGAGCTTCGTTTGTTGGTCTGTTTCGCTCAGCTCGACCTGATGTGACAGCATCCCCGCTTTGAGGACTCGTTGCCACTCGGCGTGCTGGACTTCGAGAGTGTGCAGCGAGGCGAGCAGCGCCTCAGTCTGACCCTCGCTGTTGGTTGCCCGCGTCCAGTCCCGGATGTCGTCATCGGTTGGTGTCTGCCGACCATTCTCTATCTTCGACACCTTAGAGGCAGGCCACAGCAACGACTCCGCGAGCTGTTTGCCGGTCTGTCCTGCTTCCCGACGCAGCTCACGGAGTCGCTTACCAAGCGCGTTGCGTGCCTCATCAACGCTGGTGGAGCCACTAATTCTGCTCGGCGCCAAAGTCGTCCCGTCTAACGGCACAATGCCGAGCGGTATCGCGCCAATAGTTGTGCTTCACGATCTCGGCGGGATCCTCGATGATCTCGCCACCAAGGAAGCGGTCTTCGTCGCCGAAGTGCATCCGAACCAGCTTGCGCGAATCGAAAAGCCAGTAATCGTGATTGGGCAAATCGGCCATCTGCGCTTTGTCGCGAGTGGTGTAACGAATATCCTCACCCGCATCATTCGTGAACTGTGCCGCCCAGAGCCCGAACCGGCTGTAGTCGCTGAGTGGCATGCTGACCACCCGCACACGAGAGAAGCGACGGCCTTCGGCAGTCGCTTCACGAATCATGCTGAGCCAGGTTTCAGCCCACGATAGATCGACTGGTTCACCGGCTCGGAACTTCCTGAACGACTCAGCCTCACGCGGCGCGGCGTAGCTTTCTCTTACCTCCAAGCGGAAAGCCGTGTGCTCAAAGGTGCGGAACAGCCGATTGAAGTCGTCCCCGATGAGCAGGCTCAGTGCTGTCCCTCCTGTTCCAAGTAGCGGCGCGCGTAGAACTTCAGCACATCTTCGGGGATCTCGACCAGGGTCTTGTGGTCAGGCACCGGGCCGATGACCGCGAGCGCCTCAGGGTCAGTCACCTTCCAGCCTTGGGCGATGTAGGTCACGCGGTCGGTGGCGAACAGGGTGGGGGACTCACCCTCGAAGGATTCAGGGTCTTTCCCTAGAAATGTGACGCGCATGGACTTCCTTGCTCGAAGTTGGCGAAACCTGCTCTGCCATCATGGCCGCTCAAGGGCGCAGCGGTCAACGGCAGGCAGGCCAGCAGCGATGCCGGAACGTCAGGCCACATCACCACCGTCTGCTCCGTACCGTCGGGCAGCGTGGACAGGATCGCCATCATCGGCTGCGGCGGCTCAGGGAAGACCATCATCGGGCGACACCTCGCGGCCGTGATCGACGTCCCGATCACCCACCTGGACCTGCTGACCGTGCGCGCACCCCAGCGTCAGGCCCCGATCGGAGAACTCCAACAGCCGCTCGCGGGTAGGTAACAAAATGGGGAACCGCTATAGCACTCAACGCCACTCACGGGGCATCCGTAGGCTTGCCTCCTGATGGCTGATCCCTGCACCTACCGTCCCGCGCCGGGGACGATTCCCGACGCACCCGGGGTGTACCGCTTCCGCGACGAGCATCGCCGGGTGATCTACGTTGGCAAGGCGAAGAGCCTGCGCAGCCGGCTCAACTCCTACTTCGCCGACCTGTGTGGGCTGCACCCGCGCACCCGGCAGATGGTCACCACGGCGGCCTCGGTGGAGTGGACGGTGGTGACCACCGAGGTCGAGGCGCTCCAACTGGAGTACAACTGGATCAAGGAGTTCGATCCGCGGTTCAACGTCCGCTACCGCGACGACAAGAGCTACCCGGTGCTGGCCGTGACGCTGCACGAGGAGTACCCGCGGTTGCACGTCTACCGGGGTCCGCGCCGTCGCGGGGTCCGCTACTTCGGGCCCTACGCGCATGCCTGGGCCATTCGGGAGACCCTGGACCTGCTCACCAGGGTGTTCCCGGCCCGGGTGTGCTCAACGGGGGTGTTCAAACGGCACGGCCAGATCGGTCGGCCCTGCCTGCTGGGTTACATCGACAAATGCTCGGCGCCCTGTGTGGGCAACGTCACCGCCGAGCAACACCGGGTGATCGTCGAGGACTTCTGTGATTTCCTGTCCGGCCGGACGGACAAGATGATCCGCCGGCTGGAACGTGAGATGGCGGCGGCGGCCGGTGAGCTGGAATTCGAACGTGCCGCGCGGCTGCGTGACAACCTGGGGGCGCTGCGCCGGGCCATGGAAAAGCAGGCGGTCGTGCTCGGTGACGGCACCGACGCGGACGTGATCGCGTTCGCCTGTGACGAGCTCGAGGCGTCGGTGCAGGTGTTTCACGTCCGTGGTGGGCGGGTCCGCGGTCAGCGCGGCTGGATGATCGAGCGGGTCGAGCAGGTCGATCTGGTTGGCCAGTTCCTGACCCAGTTCTACGGCGAGCAGGCCGCGCTGGCCGGCTCCGCCGACGATGCGATTCAGCCGGTGCCCCGGGAGGTGCTGGTTCCCGAGTTACCGGAGGACCTCGACGCGCTCACCGAATGGCTCTCCGGATTGCGCGGCGCGCGCGTGCAGCTGCGGGTGCCGCAGCGCGGGGACAAGAAGGCGCTGGCCGACACCGTGGCGCGCAACGCCGCGGAGGCGTTCACCCAGCACAAACTGCGCCGCGCTGGCGACCTGACCGCTCGCGCCGCGGCGCTGCAGGAAATCCGCGAGTACCTGGGGCTGGACACCGCCCCGTTGCGCATTGAGTGCATCGACGTCAGCCACGTGCAGGGCAACGACGTGGTGGCCTCCCTGGTGGTGTTCGAGGACGGACTGCCCCGCAAGTCCGACTACCGGCGCTTCGCGATCCGGGACGCGGCCGGCGAAGGCCACTCCGACGACGTGGCTAGCATCGCCGAGGTGGTCCGCCGCCGATTCACCCGTTACCTGCAGGAGAGCGAGCAGTCCACCACCAAGCCCGGTATCGACCCCGACACTGGGCGTCCCCGCAAGTTCGCCTACCCGCCGAACCTGCTCGTCGTCGACGGCGGCCCGGCGCAGGTGGCCGCCGCGGCGCAGGTGCTGTTCGAGCTCGACGTGACCGACGTGGCGGTGGCCGGACTGGCCAAGCGGCTGGAGGAAGTCTGGTTGCCCGGCGAGGCCGATCCGGTGATCCTGCCCCGCACCAGCGAGGGGCTCTACCTGCTGCAGCGGGCGCGGGACGAGGCACACCGGTTCGCGATCAGCTACCACCGGCAGAAACGCTCGGCGCGGATGACTAGCTCAGCCTTGGACGACGTCGCCGGGCTCGGGCAGACCCGGCGCACCGCGCTGCTCAAGCACTTCGGCTCGCTGCGGCGGATCCGGCAGGCCAGCGTGGCCGAGCTCACTGAAGTACCTGGTGTCGGCCCGAGTACCGCGCGGGCGGTGCTGGCTGCGCTGGGTCCTGCAGAGAACACTGAAGAGACCACTGGAGCGGGACCGTGACCGGGGCTCAGGGCGGTATCGAGGTCGCCGTGGTCTCCGGGCTCTCCGGTGCCGGTCGCAGCACCGCGGCCAAGGTGCTGGAGGACCTGGGCTGGTTCGTGGTCGACAACCTGCCGCCCGAGCTGATTGCCACCATGGTGGAGCTCGGTGCCCGCTCGCAGGGCGTGGTGACCCGGGTCGCGGTGGTCATGGACGTGCGTAGCCGGGCGTTCACCGACGACCTGGCCGCGGTGATCAAGGATCTGGACGCCCGCGGCTACCGGCCCAAGGTGCTGTACCTGGAGGCTACCGACGCGGTGCTGATCCGCCGTTTCGAGCAGGTCCGGCGCAGCCACCCGCTGCAGGGCGATGGCCGGCTGGCCGATGGCATCGACGCGGAACGGGCGTTGCTCGCTCCGCTGCGTGACGAGGCTGACCTGGTGCTGGATACCACCGGGCTGTCCGTGCACCAGCTCCGGGCCAAGATCGAACACGCGTTCGGCGGGGAGGCCAGCACCCGCACCCGGATCACGGTGCTGTCCTTCGGGTACAAATACGGGCTGCCGATGGACTCCGACCTGGTGATCGACGTGCGATTCCTGCCCAACCCGTTCTGGATCCCGGAACTGCGCGAACACACTGGTCTGGAGGCCGACGTCCGCAATTACGTGCTCTCCCAGGAGGGCGCCGAGGAGTTCTTGACGCGCTATCTCGAGCTGCTGCAATTGATCAGCGGGGGATACCGCCGGGAAGGCAAGCGCTACCTCACCATCGCGGTGGGATGCACCGGTGGTAAACACCGCAGCGTGGTCGTCTCCGAGGCGCTGGCCTCCCGGCTCGCCCGGAAAGACGAGGTCGGGGAGATCTCTGTCAAAGTGGTGCACCGGGATGTGGGTCGCGAGTGACCCGCGCGCTCAAGGCCGTCGCGCTCGGTGGCGGCCACGGACTGTACGTGACGCTGCAGGCGCTGCGGGCCATCACCGCGGACGTCACCGCAGTGGTCACCGTCGCTGACGACGGCGGATCGTCCGGGCGGCTGCGCCGGGAGCTGGGGGTGCTCCCGCCGGGGGACCTGCGGATGGCGCTGACCGCGTTGGCCGCGCCGGATGGGGACGCGGGCCACTGGCGCCGGGTGTTCGCGCATCGTTTCGGTGGCACCGGGGCGCTGGCCGGGCATGCCGTGGGCAACCTGGTGATGGCGGGGTTGCTGGAGGTTCTCGACGATCCGGTTGCGATGCTGGACGAGGTGTGCCGGCTGCTCGGGGTGACTGGGCGGGTCCTGCCGATGACTACCCAAGCTCTCGATATCGAAGCAGATGTCGCGGGACTGGACGGTGACCCGGACACGCTACGGCGGATCCGGGGCCAGGTGGCGGTAGCCACCACACCGGGCCGGGTGCACCGGGTGTGGCTGCGTCCCGAGCGGCCGAGGGCCTGCGCCGAGGCCCTCCGCGCGGTCGATGAGGCCGATCTCGTGGTGCTGGGACCAGGTTCGTGGTTCACCAGCGTGCTCCCGCACCTGCTGGTCCCCGACCTGGCCACCGCGTTGGTGACGACCGCGGCCCGCCGCATTCTGATCCTCAACCTAGCCCCGCAGCCCGGTGAGACCGCCGGGTTCTCCCCGGAGCAGCACCTGAGGGTGCTGTGCGATCACGCCCCGGCAGGATTCACCGTGCACGCAGTCCTCGCCGACACCGGCGCGGTCGCGGTGCCGGCTCGGTTGCACCGCTGTGCGACGGCGCTAGGCGGGCACGCGTACCTTGACCGGGTCGCGCAGGACGGCTCCACCGATCGCCACGATCCGGTCGAACTGGCCGCGGCACTGCGTCGGATACTGGTGGACAAGCCTGACGACAGACTGACGGGCCTGCAACGGGAGGAGGATCGCCGGTGGCCATGACCGCTGCCGTCAAGGACGAGTTGAGCCGGCTGCGGGTGACCAAGACGTGCTGCCGGCGGGCCGAGGTCTCCTCGCTGTTGCGTTTCGCCGGGGGGCTGCACATCATCGCGGGCCGCGTCGTGGTGGAGGCCGAGCTAGACACTGGCTCCACCGCCCGCCGGCTGCGCCGGGAGGTGCACGAACTGTACGGGCACAACTCCGATGTGCACCTGATCACCGCAGGGGGGTTGCGCAAGGGCACCTGTTACGTGGTGCGGGTGGTCCGGGACGGGGAGGGTCTGGCCCGCCAGACCGGGCTGCTCGACGTGCGCGGTCGCCCGGTGCGGGGGTTGCCCCCGCAGGTCGTCTCCGGTGGCATCTGCGACGCCGAGGCGTCCTGGCGCGGTGCGTTCCTCGCGCACGGCTCGCTCACCGAGCCCGGTCGATCGGCGGCGCTGGAGGTGACCTGTCCGGGGCCGGAGGCCGCGCTGGCCCTGGTGGGAGCGGCCCGCCGGCTAGGCATCTCAGCCAAGGCCCGCGAGGTCCGGGGCGCCGATCGGGTGGTGATCCGCGACGGTGACGCCATCGGCGCGTTGCTCACCCGGCTCGGCGCGCACGACTCGGTGCTGGCCTGGGAGGAACGCCGGGTGCGTCGCGAGGTCCGCGCCACCGCCAACCGGCTGGCCAACTTCGATGACGCCAACCTGCGCCGATCCGCGCGCGCGGCGGTGGCCTCAGCAGCTCGTGTCGCTCGGGCCCTGGAGTTGCTCGGTGGGGACATCCCGGGTCATCTGTCCACCGCGGGCCAGCTGCGGCTGGAGCACCGGCAGGCCTCGCTGGAGGAACTGGGCCAGCTCGCCGACCCGCCGCTGACCAAGGACGCGGTGGCAGGCCGGATCCGCCGCCTGCTCGCAATGGCCGACCGCAAGGCCGAGGAGCTCGGCGTCCCGGACACCGAGTCCGCCGTCACCCCCGACATGCTCGACGCG
>JBOHFW010000403.1:0-3466 GCA_050699835.1 Pseudonocardiaceae bacterium
GGGCACCATAGATCACAGCGAGCTGCGTCATGTCACCGGCGATGACGAAGGCGTCTTGGCAGTCGCGGAGCAGTTGGTCAACGTCGGCTAGCCGATCGAGATGCAGCAGTGGGATGTAGTCGTTGAACCGGGTGCGGGCGATCTCGTGGGGGCTCGCGCCGCGTCGCCGCTTGGTGCTGGCGATCTCCTCGTTGAGGTCGAGCGCTTCGTCCCAGCGCTCCAAGGCCACTGCGGACAAGCGGCCGATATCGAGAACGCCCTCCCGGACGTTCCACGGGTTCACGCGGTCGTTGCCGGCGCCCTGGTCGGGCAGGTCGGCCATTCGCGCTCGCAACGCGGGCACGTCGATGAGGACCTGCGCATGGTCGCCGAGCAGATTGAGTATCTGCAGCCGCCGACCTTGATCGCTCAGTTGGGTCCAGGACCCGAACCCGGCCTGGCTGGCGTACTCGATCTTCTGGTTGGCCAAGGTGAGAGCCTCGCGAAGCCTGCCCTGGTCACGCAGCAGCGTAACCAACTCACCGGTAGTGGTCGAGGCAAGTGGGTAGTCGCCACCCGTCATGGCCTGGTCACAGGCGTGACGCAGCACGGCTTCGGCCTCACTGGGATCCACCGTCCGCAGCGCGGAACCGAACACGACAAGGTCTTTGGGAGCACCGGTGGCCTCGGCGATGCGCCACAGCAGGGGAGTCAGGGCAAGCGAGGTGATCAGGGAGTAGCTGTCCCGGATCAGGGCGCGTTCGAGGAGGCAGCTGGCGGCATTCCAGTCCTGTTGGCGTAGCAGGTAATGGGCGGCGGCCCGGCTGGCCCGCAACGTGAACTGGCTGGTGTCCTGGCCAGCCTGCGGCGGCTCGATCGCCCAGCCAGCGACGACGGCGCTCCACCAGGCGGCAAGCTGCGCGTCGACCGCGGCAGTGACCGGCTCCGGGGTCACTGCATGAATGGCCTCGACGACGCTGGGGTGGATCCGGTAACGCACGGGCTCATGGGGATCGGTGGGATCATTAGTGGCGATGAGCGCGGCGCTGACCAGTGCGGCAACCAACGAGGCAAGTGGTGGCGGTTCGCCGGGCTGGTCCAAGCGCCGCCATAGCGCAGTCCAGTTCGCGCCGACGACGGCTGCGCTCCGGTCGGTCTCCGCGATCCGGCACAGTGTTTGCAACAGCAACCGCGCCGGGGCGGGCACCGTCGCGGCGACGGTGATGGTCCACGTGGTGAAGATCTGCTGCAACTGCTCGGCGGCCAGCCTCGTGTCGCCCTCGGTGAGAAAAGCCGCCAGCGCGGTCCCGTCGACCGCTGCTTCGATCTCAGCCAGCTGGTATGCCAGCCGGGGCGGATCAGCTGCGGCCGCGTCGGCGAACTCCAGCAGTTGGGGATGGCCCTGGGCCAGGGTGAGCACACAGCGGCCCAGCGCCACGGTGTGCAGCAGTGCGCGCAGGCTGGGTAGCCTGCGGACCAGCCACCGGGACTCGTCCCGGGACAACGCGTGCACCGGCCAGATCAACACCGTGTCGAGGTTCAGCCCGGCCGGCATGATCCGGCTCGTCAGGATGACCCGCGAGGACCCCTGATGGCTGGTGAGTGCGCCGATCAGCGGCACCCAGCGATGGTCGCGCCACTGGCCATCCCGCGTGAGCAAGGTGTCGAGATTATCCAGGACCAGCAACAGGTCGGCGTCGGCGAATACGCCGGTGAGGGTGGGCAGGAAATTCTCCAGACGCTTCAGGCTGGCAATCTCCTCGACCATCGTGAACCCGTGATCGGTCAGCTGCGTCTCCAACGCCACCGCCAGCAGGCGCAGTGCGTCGCCGAACTGATCCGGATCGGTCGGCGCGGACCAGAACGCCAACGCGCCGAAGTTGCGTTGGTGGCGGTGAGCCAGCTCCACCGCGCAGGTGGTCTTGCCCGCACCAGCCATCCCATGAAACACCACCGCGGTACGCCCGGAGGCCGAGGCCAACGCGGTACCGGCCGCAGTCATCGCCTCGGCACGGCCAACAAACCGCGTCGGCGCGGGCGGGAAGGGGGCCAACTCGATCGTGGCGGCGAAGAGCGCATCCCCGACCGGAGGGGCCGGGGGCAGCTCGACCGAAGGGGCTGGGGGCAGCTCGACCGGAGGGGCCGGGGACAGCTCGACCGCCGAGGCTCGCGGCCTACTCAGCCTGTTCACCGGCCCCAGAAATAGGGCAATCAGGATCGCCACCGGGATCCAGGTGAGGATCCCGAGCACGATCACTGCGGTCGTGGTCACTGGAGCCTCCAAAGAGGTGGCTGAGAGCCGCCGATAGTCCATCGGGACCGTCTAGCATAACCCCTACCAGCGAGATCGACTCGCAGGCCGAGATTACCTATCAATCACGAACACCGCCCTGAAACACGCACCCATCAGAACCACTGTCCGCGATTGAGCAGTCACAGAAATAGGTGACAACGACAAGGTCGGCCTCCGCGTCAGTTTTCCCGGACACAAGGTGACCGGAATGGCGGTGACGGAACTCAGCCACGACTTCCTGGGCGCCTCCTTCGGCCCGGACTCCGGGCTGAGAGTGCAGGACGCCGCCAGGAGAAGTTCCCGGACCCCAAGATCGTCGGCGGCATCAGTTTCCTCGTGCTGGTCATCCTCGGTCAGCTCGTCGTCTCCACACCGCCATCGTGCCGGACAGCGCTTATGGAACGATGCGCACGACGCCGGTGGTGCCGTCCACAGTGACGATCTGCCCGTCGGTCAGCCGGGAGGTGCCGTCGCCGGTGGCGACCACGGCCGGTACGCGGTACTCGCGGGCAATGATCGCCGGATGGGACAACATGCCGCCGATGTCAGTGATCAGTGCGCCGATGCCGGGGAAGAGCACGGACCACGCTGGAGAGGTCACCGGGCAGACGAGCACATCCCCGGGCCGCAAGCGGCCGAACTCGCCTTCGGAACGGATAATCCGCGCCGGGCCGGTGTAGCTGCCCGCCGAGACCGGGATTCCAGAGAGCACGGTGGTATCCAGTGTTTCGGTACCCCGGACGCCGTGATCGACGGCGTGCGGTCCGACGTTCTGCTCGACGGCCCAGAGAAAGGCTTCGTTAGCCAGCCGGGCCTCTGCGGGCAACGCCGACAACGGTGGCGGCGGCCCAGGCGGCGAGCCGTAGGACGCGGGACCGGGATGGGCCAGCGCCCACGCCCGCTCACCAGCCCGTCTGGTGGCCAGGGGGCGGCAATCCAGGCTCTCGCGGAGAGCGGCCCGCAGTTGAACGGGTTTCAGCCAGAAGGCGTCGTCGCGGTGGGCGAGTAGCCCGCGGGCGGTCAGCCGTCGCCCGATCTCCCGTGCGACGCGACGGGCGAGAGCGAACGGGATGCTGGTGGTGAAGCACTCGTTGTCCTCGCGTACCGGATAAGCCGCCAGCGCGCGGTCCAAGACTCGATCAAACCGGCTGTGCTCGGCGGGGCTGCGCTCGGCGAGCAGGCGCAGCGCCGCGG
>JBOHFW010000404.1:0-11085 GCA_050699835.1 Pseudonocardiaceae bacterium
GGTGGCCGGCGCGCTGGAATCGGCGCTGGGTGAGGATCTGCACCAGGTTGCCCTGATGCAGGCTCGGCGCAGTGGGATCAAACCCGCAGTACAGCGTGAGCGGGCCGCCGTCACAATCGCGGCGCAGCGCGTCGAGGTCGGTGCTCTGCGCGATCAGACCGCGCCAGCTCAGCTCGTCAAGGATGTGCTCTCCCACCCCGCCATCATCCCGCACGGGTCATCCCTCCCTGGATCAGGCGGGTTGCCGGCCCCGGCGGTACGCCGACACCGCGGGGCTGCCGTGCACCCAGAACCGCCAAGGCCGGTCCTGCGCGGCAGCGACGCCAACCCGGGGACCGGTGCACACCTGCTCGGCCAGCACCGGATCGCCGGGCAGTAGCCGCACCGGCGACATGGGATCGATCAGGTCCAGGCCGTTGTGCTCCCGGCGCAGCCCGAGCAGCGTCGCCAGCCTGGCCGGGCCGCGAGCGAGCTCGGTGTCAGACCGTGCGGTGGGCCGGTGCCGCCGGGCGACGTCGAGGTCCGAGACGACCTCGGCGGCGCGCAGCAGTACCGCGCCGGGTTCCCCCTCGGGCAGGCAGGAGATGTTCGCGCAGAAGTGCATCCCGTAGACGAAGTACATGTACAGATGCCCGGGCGGGCCGAACATCACGGCGTTACGGGCGGTACGGCCGCGGTAGGAGTGCGCCGCCGGATCATCCGAGCCGCGATAGGCCTCCAGCTCGACGAGGCGGATCATCACCTGGCCGTCCGGTCCGTCGGCAATCAGGTGGCAGCCCAGCAGTAGCCGGGCGGCCGGCAAGACGTCCACGATGAGACGCTTGCGGGCCAGTGTGCGCACCGTCACGGGGAGATCCAGGACCGGTGCTCGCCGACCGCATGCCGGGCGCGTTGTAGCTGCTCGGCGACTCGTTCGGGAGCGGTGCCCCCGTACGCGTCCCGGGAGCCGATCGAGCCGGCGACGTTGAGTACCCGGCGGACATCCTCGGTGAGCTCAGCATGGACGGCGGACAGCTCCATCTCCGAGAGCTCCGCCAGCCCCACACCGCGGGATTCAGCCAGCCGTACGCAGGCCCCCGCGGCCTGGTGTGCGACGCGGAATGGCACGCCTTGGCGGGCCAGCCATTCGGCGAGGTCGGTAGCCAGGGTGAACCCGGCGGGGGCTAGCTCAGCGAGCCGCTCGGTCCGGAAGGTCAGAGTGGCGACCATGCCGGCCACCGCGGGCAGCAGCAGCTCAAGCTGGTCGACGGAGTCGAATAGCGGCTCCTTGTCCTCCTGCAGATCCCGGTTGTAGGCCAGCGGCTGCGCCTTGAGGGTAGCCAGCAACCCGGTGAGGTTCCCGATCAGCCGGCCTGCCTTGCCCCGGGCCAGTTCGGCCACGTCCGGATTCTTCTTCTGCGGCATGATCGAACTGCCGGTCGAATAGGCGTCATCAAGCGCCACGTAACCGAATTCGGCGGTGGCCCACAGGATGATCTCTTCCGCGATTCGGGACAGGTCGACGGCCAGCATCGCGAGCACGAACGCGGCTTCGGCGGCGAAATCCCGCGATGCGGTGCCGTCGATCGAGTTCTCCACCGGGGCGTCGAAGCCGAGTTCAGTGGCCACCGCCGCCGGATCGAGACCGAGCGACGAGCCGGCCAGGGCGCCCGAGCCGTAGGGCGAGACGGCGGCCCGGGTATCCCAGTCCCGAAGCCGCTCGACGTCCCGCAGCAAGGCCTGAACGTGCGCTCCCAGGTGATGAGCGAGCAACACGGGTTGGGCGTGCTGCAAGTGCGTCCGGCCCGGCATCGGGGCCTCGGGGTGCGCCTGCGCCTGATCGAGCAGCGCGTCGATCACCTCGAGGGTCCCGGCGGCGACCCGACGCGCTGCGTCGCGCAGCCACATCCGCAGCAGCGTCGCGATCTGATCGTTGCGGGAGCGGCCGGCGCGCAGCCGGCCACCGAGCTCCGGTCCGGCGCGCTCGATCAAGCCCCGTTCCAGGGCGGTGTGCACGTCCTCGTCTTCGGGTACGGGGACGAACGCGCCGGAATCGACGTCGGCGTCGAGGCGGTCCAGCGCGTCAAGCATCGCGGCTAGCTCACTGTCGTTGAGTAGCCCCGCTTCGTGCAGCACCCGAGCATGAGCCCGCGAGCCGCGGATGTCATACCGGGCCAGGCGCCAATCGAAGTGAGTCGAGAGGCTCAGCGCCGCGAGCGCATCAGCGGGTTTCTCGCTGAACCGGCCACCCCAGAGTCCGGTCATGACGAGAGGTCCCGGTGCGTGGCCGACAGGTCTCGCTGTGCGGCGAGCTTCGAGGGCAGCCCCCACAGCTGCACAAAACCTTTAGCCAGAGACTGATCGAAGGTGTCGCCTGCGTCGTAGGTGGCGAGGTTGAAGTCATAGAGCGACTGGGCGCTGCGCCGTCCGGTCACCGTGGCCCGTCCACCCGCGAGCTCGAGGCGGATCTCACCGGTTACGTGCCGTTGGGAGTCGATGACGAACGCATCCAGGGCTCGTTTGAGCGGGGAGAACCACAACCCGTCGTAAACCAGCTCGGTCCAGCGCTGCTCGACTCTCCGTTTGTACCTGGCCAGCTCGCGCTCGACGGTGACGTTCTCCAGCTCCTGGTGCGCGGTGATCAGGGCGATCGCCCCGGGTGCCTCGTAGATCTCCCGGCTCTTGATGCCGACCAGCCGGTCCTCGACGAGGTCCAGCCGGCCGACGCCGTGCGCTCCGGCCCGGACATTGAGCTGCTGGATCGCCTCCAGCACGGTCACCGGGTCACCGTCGATGGCGACCGGCGCACCAGCCTCAAATGTGATCACCAGCTCGTCAGAAGCCTTCCACTCGGCCGGATCGCTGGTGTAGGCGTACACGTCCTTGGTTGGGGCGTTCCACAGGTCTTCAAGGAACCCGGTCTCCACCGCTCGACCCCACAGGTTCTGGTCGATGGAGAAGGGCGAGCGCTTGGTGACATCAATCGGCAGGTTGCGCTCCTCGGCGTAAGCGATCGCCTTCTCTCTGGTCCAGGCGTAGTCCCGGACCGGAGCGATGACCTGGAGGTCCGGCGCGAGCGCGCCGATACCGACCTCGAAACGTACCTGGTCGTTGCCCTTGCCAGTACAGCCGTGCGCGACCGTGGACGCACCGTGATACTTCGCGGCCGCCACCAGGTGTTTGACGATCAGTGGCCGAGACAGTGCCGATATCAGCGGATACCGGTCCATGTACAACGCGTTGACCTGCAGGGCGGGCAGGCAGTACTGGTCGGCGTATTCGTCGCGGGCGTCGGTGACCACGGCCTCCGCCGCGCCGCAGGCCAGTGCCCGCTGGCGGATGGTCTCCATGTCCTCGCCACCCTGGCCGACATCAATCGCGACCGCGACGACCTCAGCCCCGGTTTCCTCCCCGATCCACCCGATCGCCACTGAGGTGTCCAGCCCTCCGGAGTAGGCCAGCACCACCCGCTCGGTCATTCCTACGCTCCCTTCGCCAGCGCCATGATCCGTCCCGCGAGGTCCTTACCGGTGAGCGGTTCTCGCGCGACGACCAGGATGGTGTCATCACCGGCGAGGGTGCCGACCACCTCCGTCAGCGCCGCCCGGTCCAGTGCGCTGGCCAGGAAATGTGCCGCCCCGGGCGGTGTGCGCAACACGGCGAGGTTCCCGCTGGAATCGGCGGAGACGAGCAGCTCGGCGAGCACTCGGACGAGCCGGGCGGTGCCGCCGGCCACCCCGCGCACCGGGCTGCCGTCCTCGGGGATGACGTACACCGGCGCACCGCCGTTCACGCCACGTAACTTGACCGCGCCGAGTTCGTCCAGGTCCCGGGACAGGGTGGCCTGAGTGACCTCGATGCCTTCGCCGGCCAGCAGGGCGGCCAGCTCCGTCTGGCTGTGCACCACGCGATGGGTCACCAACTCGACGATGCGAGCCTGCCGGCCGGCCCGGGTGGATGTCATGCTGCTCGCTCCGGGTCCAGCAGCCAGGTCAGTAGCGCCTTCTGCGTGTGCAGCCGGTTCTCGGCTTCGTCCCACACCGCGCTGTCCGGACCGTCGAGCACCTCGTCGGTGATTTCGGCTCCGCGGTGCGCGGGCAGGCAGTGCAGCACGGTGATCTTTCTGACGCCGCCGCCGGAGGCGCGTTCCAGCAGCTTGGTGTTGATTTGCATCGGCCGGAACAGGGTGATCCGGTCGAGTCCGTCGTTCTCCTGGCCCATCGAAGTCCAGGTGTCGGTGACCAGGATGTCGGCGCCCTCGACGGCCGCGTGCGGATCGGCGAGCACGCTGGCGCTTCCGCCGGTCTCCTCGGCCCGGTGTTTCGCTGCGAGGAGGATGTCGGGCGCCGGCTGGAAGCCTGGCGGGGCGGTAATCCGGACGTGCAGCCCAGCGGTGGTTCCGCCTAGCAGCAGGGAGTGCGCCATGTTGTTCGACCCATCGCCCAGGTAGGTCAGGGTCAGCCCAGCGAGCAGACCATGCCGCTCGCGGATGGTCTGCAGGTCGGCGAGCACCTGGCAGGGGTGGAACTCGTCGGTGAGCGCGTTGACCACCGGCACCCGGGAGACACTAGCCATGGCGTCAAGCCGGTGCTGCGCGTAGGTGCGCCAGACCACGGCGTCGGCGTAACGCGACAGCACCCGCGAGGTATCTTCGATGGTCTCCTCGCGACCCAGCTGCATCGTGGCCGCATCGATGATCACCGGGTTGCCGCCCAGTTGTGCGATGCCGATCTCGAAGGATAGCCGGGTCCGTGTCGAGCTCTTCTCGAAGATCACCGCGACGGACCGCGGGCCGGTCAGCGGGGTGCGCCCGAACGGATCCGCTTTGAGCTCGTCGGCCAGGTCGAGGACCTCCCGCTGCTCGGCAGGGGTGAGATCGTCATCACGCAGGAAATGCCGGGGCATCGCTACCCCACCCCGTCCAGGATCGCCGGTAGGGCCGTGAGGAATTCCTGCGTCTGGGCCTCGGTGATCACCAGCGGCGGGGCGAGCCGGACCCGGGCCGGCACGGCGGCGTTGACCAGGAAACCAGCCTCCCGCGCGGCGGTGGCGATACCGGTGGCGACCGGCGAAGTCAGCCCGATCCCGATGAGCAGGCCCGCTGCGCTCACCGATCCGACGAGCGGGTGGCGCAGCGCAGTCACCTCAGCGGTGATTTCCTTACCGAGCCGGGCGGCGTGGTCGAGTAACCCGTCCGCGACGATCGTGCGCAGTACGGCCAGCGCGGCCGCGCAGCACACCGGGTTGCCGCCGAGCGTGCTGCCATGCTGACCGGGTTGCAGCAAGTGTGCGGCGGGCCCGATACCCACACAGGCGCCGATCGGCAGCCCGCCACCCAAACCTTTGGCCAGCGTCACCACGTCAGGAACCACGCCCCCGGACTGGTGGGCGAACCAGTTCCCGGTGCGGCCGATGCCGGTCTGGACCTCATCCAGCACCAGCAGCGCCCCCTGCGCTGCGGTGATCTCCCGAGCGGCTTCCAGGTAGCCCTCCGGCGGGATCACCACGCCGTTCTCGCCTTGGACCGGCTCCAAGAACACCGCGGCAGTGTCCCCATCGACCACCGACGCCAGCGCCGCGGGGTCACCGTAGGGCACGAAGACCACACCGGGCGGCATCGGCTGGAAGGGATCCCGCTTGGCGGGCTGCCCGGTGAGCGCTAGCGCCCCCATCGTCCGGCCATGGAATGCACCGTGGGCGGCGACCATCGTTGGCCGCCCGGTCCGGCGGGCGATTTTGAATGCGGCCTCGTTGGCCTCGGCACCGGAGTTGCAGAACAGCACCCGTCCCGATCCGGTGACGCCGAGCAGATCCAGCAGGGTCTCGGCCAGAGTGATCGCCGGCTCGCTGAGATAGAGATTCGAGACCTGCCCGAGAGTGCTCAGCTGCTCGGTGACGGCGCGCACCACCGCCGGGTGGGCGTGGCCCAACGCGTTCACCGCAACGCCGCCGAGCAGGTCCAGGTAACGCCGGCCATCCACGTCCCACACTTCGGCGCCGGCGCCGCGGGCCAGCGCCAGGGGTGGTGTGCCGTAGTTGGCCATCAACGCGGCTTCCCAGCGACGCTGATAATCCGCGGTAGACATCAGCCGTCTCCTTCCTCAGGCAAGACCATCGTCCCCACCCCCTCGGTAGTGAACACTTCAAGCAGCACAGAATGCGCGACCCGGCCGTCGATCACATGAGCCCGTGACACTCCACCGCGGACCGCCCGCAGGCACGCCTCCATCTTTGGCACCATTCCGGCGGACAACCCGGGCAGCAGCGTTTCCAGCCGGTCCGCGGTGACTTGCGACAGCAGGCTGGAACGGTCCGGCCAATCGGAGTAGAGCCCCTCGATGTCGGTGAGCATGACGAGCTTCTCGGCGTTCAAGGCGACCGCCAGCGCCGCCGCAGCGGTGTCGGCGTTGATGTTGTGCACCACGCCGCCGGCATCCGGGGCCAGCCCGGAGACCACTGGGATACGCCCGGCGTTGACGATGTCAAGCACCGCAGCGGGGTTCACCGCCACCACATCGCCGACCAAGCCCACGTCGACCTGCTCACCATTCACAGTGGCGGTACGCCGGGCGGCGGTGAACAGGTGCGCGTCCTCGCCGGAGATACCGACCGCGAACGGTCCGTGCGCGTTGATCAGCCCGACCAGCTCCCGACCCACCTGGCCGAATAGCACCATACGCACCACGTCGATCGTTTCCGGGGTAGTGACCCTGAGGCCGCCACGAAACTCCCCGACGATGCCCAACCGGTCCAGCATGGCGCTGATCTGGGGGCCGCCACCGTGCACCACAACGGGACGTAACCCGGCGAGCCGGAGGAAGACCATGTCCTGGGCGAACGCCTGCTTGAGCTCGTCATCGAGCATCGCGTGGCCGCCATACTTGATCACAACCGTAGTTCCGTGGAAACGCTCTAACCACGGCAGCGCCTCGGCGAGGACCGCAGCCTTCTGCACTGCCGTGTCGATCCGGGGGGTCATGATGAGTACGCGCTGTTCTCCTCGACGTACCCATGCGAGAGGTCCGTAGTGAGCACCGTGGCCTGACCTGAGCCGAGGTGCAGGTCGATCTCCACGGTGATCTCCCGGCCGGACAGGTCCGCTTCGGCCCGATCCGCCGCCACCGCGCCGCCCTGGCAGAGCAGTACCCTGTTGATCCAGATGTCCAACGTGTCGGCCCGCACCGTGGCCGGCGAGGCGCCCACGGCGGCGGCGATCCGGCCCCAGTTGGGATCGGAGCCGAAGAACGCGGTCTTGACCAGGTTGTCCCGGGCGAGAGCGCGGGCAGCGGTGAGCGCGTCGGCGTCGTTGGACCCCCCGCGGACAATGATCGTGATCTCCTTGGTGACGCCCTCGGCGTCGGCTTGCAGGCTCTTCACCAACTCGTAGCAGACCTGCTGCACTGCGGCGGCGAACTCCTGCTCATCGGGCGCGATCCCGGAGGCGCCCGAGGCCAGCAGCAGCACGGTGTCGTTGGTCGAGCAGGTGCCATCGATGTCCAGCCGCTCGAAGGTCTCTACGGTGGCCCTGCGCAGTACCGCGTCCAGGGTGGATTCCTCGACGGCGGCGTCGGTGGTGAGGATGCAGAGCATGGTGGCCAGGCAGGGCGCGACCATGCCGGCTCCCTTGACGAAGCCGCCTACCGTCCAGCCGGCGCGGGTGAGGGCGGCCTGCTTGGGGATGGTGTCGGTGGTCAGCACCGCGGTGGCGGCGGCCAGTCCGGCCTCCGGTGTGGCGGCCAATGCCGCCCCGGCTTTATCGATCCCGGCGAGCAGCGCGTCCAGTGGCAGCCGCTCGCCGATCAGTCCGGTTGAGCACACGGCTACTTCACCCGCTCCGCAGTCCAGCACCGTGGCGACTCGTTCCGCTGTGGCATGAGTGTCCTGAAAACCGCCTGGACCGGTGCAGGCGTTGGCTCCGCCGGAGTTCAGCACGACCGCACGCAGCCGGTGGCCGGTGAGGACCTGCGCCGACCACAGCACCGGTGCGGCCTTCACCTGGTTGCGGGTGAACACGCCCGCGGCCGTCGTGGCGGGTCCGTCATTGACTACCAAGGCCAGGTCTAGTGCACCACTGGTCTTGATACCGGCGGCCACCCCGGCCGCTGAGAACCCCTCCGCTGCGGTGACGCTCATCGCGGCGTCCTTCCTGGTCAGGGGGATAGTCCCCAGGACGGCAGTCCGGTGGTTTCGGGAAGTCCGAGCGCCAGGTTGAGGCACTGTAGGGCCGCTCCCGCGGTGCCCTTGGTGAGGTTGTCGACCGCGCCGACCGCGACCAGCCTCCCGGCATCGGCGTCTACCGCCAGCTGAACCTGCACGGAATTGGAGCCTTGGACTGCGCTCGTGACCGGCCATTGGCCTGCGGGCAGCAGATGCACAAATGGTTCCGCTGCGTAAGCGGCCTGGTAGGCGCTGCGGGCGTTGTCCTCGTCGGCGCCGGGGTTGAGCTCGGCGGTGCAGCTGGCCAGAATCCCGCGTGGCATCGGGGCCAGCACCGGAGTGAACGAGAGTGTGACCGCCTGGCCAGCGACGCCGCTGAGATTCTGGATAATCTCTGGGGTGTGCCGGTGCGTGCCGGCCATCCCATAGACGCTGGCTGAGCCCATCACTTCCGAGGCCAGCAGGTGGGGTTTGAGGGCGCGTCCCGCTCCCGAGGTGCCGGACATCGCAGTCACCACGACATCGGGGGCGACCAGCCCGGCGTGCAGCGCGGGGGCGAGCGCGAGGCTGATCACCGTCGGGTAGCAGCCGGGTACCGCGATGCGGCGGGCGCCACGTAGTTTCTCTCGTGCTCCAGGCAGTTCGGGTAGGCCGTAAGGCCAGGTCCCGGCGTGGTTACCGCCGTACCAGCGCTGCCAGGCGGCGGGGTCTGCGAGCCGGTGGTCGGCGCCGCAGTCGATCACTGCGGTGTCCTCGGGTAACTCGGCGGCCAGCGCCGCGGAATGGCCGTGCGGCAGGGCGAGGAACACCGCGTCGTGGCCGGCCAAGCGCTGTGCCGTGGTGTCGGACAGGACGCGCTCGGCAAGTGGGACCAGGTTCGGGTGGTGCTCGCCGAGCCTGCTTCCCGCGTTGCCGCCTGCCGTGAGCTCGCCGATCTCGATCTGCGGGTGGCTCAGCATCAGCCGGAGAAGCTCGCCTCCTGCATACCCGCTCGCCCCAGCAACCGCGACTCTGATCACCATGCGAATGATTATGCATGTTGGCGTAATATCATTCAATCATGTTTCCACGCGCGTTCTGCCCCAGAACGCTGTAGCGAGGCGCTGGATCGTGCACAGGAGGGCGACATACCAGGCCGGATGGGCTGACACACCGGGCAGCTGGGCGCGACACGCGGGGCAGCAGGGCGCGACACGCCGAGGGCGGGGGGTTAGGTGCGCAGGGTGGCGTTGTGCGTCGTCGCAGCGGCGGTGACGGCGGCGTCACGGGCGGCGGTGGCTTCGGCGACAGTGAGGGTGCGATCGGGAGCGCGGAAGCGCAGGGCGAAGGCTAGGGATCGCTTGCCGGGACCGATCTGGTCACCGGTGTAGACGTCGAACAGGCGCACGTCCTCCAGCAGTTCCCCGGCGCCCCGGCGCAGCGTGGCGGTGAGCTCGGCGGCGGGCACAGCCGCGTCCACCACGAGGGCGATGTCCTGCAGTACCGGCGGGTACGGCGACACCTCAGGCGCGGGCCGATGATCGGTCAGCGGCAGCGCGTCGAGGTCCAGTTCCATCGCGCAGGTCCGCGGCGGTAGGCCCAGCGCCTCGACCACCGCAGGGTGCAGCTCGCCGGCATGCCCCACCAGATGCCCGCCCACCCGCAGCGCCGCGCACCGGCCAGGATGCCACGGCGGGGTCTCGGCGGCGTGCACCTCCAGCTCGACGCCGGCAGCGTGCCCGACCGTTCGGGCGGCCTGCATCGCGTCGGCCCAGGTGACCGCCCGACCCGCGCCCCACCAGCCGCGGCGTTCCCACTGCCCGGCGAGCACGGCACCGACGTGCAGGGGCTGCTCGGGTAGCGCATCGATCAGTGCGGTGACTTCGGCGTCGCTGGGTCGGCGCTGCACTCCCACGTCCGGCATCGCAGCGGCGCCGGCCCGGGGTTGCACGACCGGGGCGATCCCGTAGAGCGCCACATCGCGCTGCCCACGAGCGACGTTGCGGATCAGGGCCTCGAGCAGTCCGGGCAGCAGCGTGGTGCCCAGCTGGTCGCGGTCGGACTCCAGCGGGTTGAGCAGCGTGCTGGTGTGGCGCCGGGGATCGTCGTCAGCCAGGCCGAATGCGTCCCAGGTCCCGGCAGAGACGAACGGGCTGGGCAGTACTTCCACGTAGCCAGCGTCGGCCAGTGAGCGGGAGATCGTCCGGCGGCGGCGCTGGTGGGCGGTGAGCCCCCGACCGGGTGGCGCCGGTGGCAGCACGGAGGGGATGGTGTCGTAACCCTCCAGCCGCAGCACCTCCTCGACGAGGTCGGCAGGCTGGACCAGGTCAGGTCGCCAGGACGGCGGGGCGACGGTCACCGTCGTGGTGCCGCCCGCCCCGGCAACCTTTACTGTGCAGCCGATCTGGGACAGCCGACGGACCGTGGCGCCGCGCTCGTAGGGGCGCCCGGCCACCCGATCCGGTTCCTCGATCGGCATCACTACCGACACTGGCCCAGGTGGGGTGCCAGCATCGGTGCGGCCCGGCAGGATCTCTCCGCCGCCGTAGCGGGTGAGCAGCGTCGCGGCGAGTTCGGTGGCTGCCGGTGCCAGGGCAGGGTCCACCCCGCGCTCGAAGCGCCGGGCCGCCTCGCTGGGTAGTTTGTGCCGGCGGGCGGCGCGGGCCACCGAGGCCGGGTCCCAGTTCGCGGCCTCCAGCAGCAGGCTGGTGGTCTGCGGGCCGACCTCGGTGCTCTCCCCGCCCATCACAGCCGCGAGTGACACCGGGCCGCTGGCGTCGCAGATCACCATGTCGTCGGGATCCAGCTCACGGCACACTCCATCAAGGGTGGTGAGCTTCTCGCCCTCGGTGGCCCGGCGAACGACGAGGTCGCCCTCCAGCTTCGCGGCGTCGAAGGCGTGCATCGGATGCCCGAGTTCGAGCATCACGTAGTTGGTGACGTCGACGGCCAGCGAGATCGGCCGCAGCC
>JBOHFW010000405.1:0-5312 GCA_050699835.1 Pseudonocardiaceae bacterium
TCTACACCTCTGGCTCCACCGGGCGACCCAAGGGCGTGGTGGTCACCCACGCCGGGCTGGCCGGCTTCGCCGCCGCCGAGGCCGAGCACTTCCAGGTGGGTCCCGGTGATCGGGTGTTGCAGTTCGCCTCGCCCAGCTTCGATGCCTCGGTGCTGGAGTTGTGCCTGTTGCTGCCCGCGGGAGCCGCGCTGGTGGTGGCGCCACCAGGTCCGATGCTGGGTGAGGAGCTGGCCGAGGTGCTCGAGCGGCACCACGTCACGCACGCCCTGATCCCCCCGGTGGCGCTGGCCACCGTGCCCGAGGAGATCGCGGCAACCGGTCTACCGGAGTTCCGCACCGTGATCGTGGGCGGCGAGGCCTGCACGGAGGAGCTGGTGACCCGGTGGGCACCGGGCCGGCGGATGATCAATGCCTACGGGCCCACCGAGTCTACCGTCGTGGCGACCTGGAGTGACGCGCTGAGCCCGGGAGGGGCACCACCGATCGGCCGCCCGATCGCCAACACCCGCACCTATGTGCTCGACGGACAGCTGCGGCCGGTGCCGGTGGGTGTCCCCGGGGAGCTTTACCTCGCCGGTGCCGGGCTGGCACGGGGCTATCTGCACCGTCCCGGATTGACCGCGCAGCGGTTCATGGCCAATCCGTTCGGGCCCCCCGGGAGCCGGATGTATCGCACCGGGGACCTGGTGCGCTGGACCGTGGCTGGCGAGTTGCTATTCGTTGGCCGGGCTGATGAGCAGGTGAAAATCCGGGGCTTCCGGATCGAATTGGGCGAGATCGAGTCCGTACTCGCGGGACACCCCGACGTCTCGCAGGTCGCTGTTATCGCGGTCGGGACGGGACCTGCGGCCACACGGCTGGTCGCTTATGTGGTCACGGACGGGTCAGCAGACTTCGCGCAGTTGCGGGCACACGCGGCGACGCTGCTGCCTGACTACATGGTGCCCTCGGCGTTTGTGTTGCTGGATCAGTTGCCGCTGAATGCGAATGGCAAGCTGGACCGGCAGGCATTGCCTGCCCCGAAGGGTTCCATCGTCTCAGTGTCCGGAAACACGGCTGGCTATGTGGCGCCCCGTACCGAGATCGAGCGTGTCGTGGCGGAAATCTGGGCCGAGGTGCTGGGAGTGGAACGAGTCGGCGTCGAGGACAATTTCTTCGAACTCGGCGGGGACTCGGTTTTGAGTATTCGGGTGGCGTCACGGTTGCGGGCCGCTTTCGAGGTGGAACTGTCTCCGCGCGCGGTGTTCACTCATGCCACGGTTGGTGCGCTGGCCGCTGCGGTACCTGCCGATTCCGGCGGCGTGTCGGCGATTCCCGTTATCCCGCGGGATAGCGAGCTGATCCCGTTCGTCGCCCAACAGTCCTTCGCTCAGCAGCGGTTGTGGTTCCTGCACAAGTTTGAGCCGGAGAACACCGAATATGCCACGCGGGCCGGGTTGCGGTTGCGCGGCGAGTTGAACATCGACGCGTTGCGGGTGGCATTCACCGGGCTGGTCGCTCGGCATGAGTCGTTGCGGACGACGTTCGAGCAGGCCGACGGGGTGGCTATGCAGGTGGTGCACCCACCGGCGCCAGTGCCAGTGCCGGTGCTCGATGGGTCCGATCTGGCGCGGGTGCTGGCAGCGGAAAGCGACCAGCCGTTCGATCTGAGTCGGGGACCGCTGATGCGGGTGCGGCTGGTGCGGTTGGGCGCCGAGGATCACGTGTTGATCATGTTCTTGCACCACATCATCACCGACGGCTGGTCGATGGGCGTGCTCATTGAGGAGTTGAGCGTGCTCTACCAGGCCGCCGTGTGTGACGAGGTGCCCGATCTGGCGCCGCTGCCGGTGCAGTATGCGGATTTCGCTGCCTGGCAACGAGAAACGCTGTCTGGCCCGGCGCTCGAGGACGGGCTGGCCTACTGGCGAAGCCAGCTCGAGGCCCTGGCGCCGCTGGAGCTGCCGACCGATCGGCCCCGCCCGGCGATGCGCACCTCAGCCGGGGCCACTCACGAGTTCGTAGTGCCGGCCGAGGTGACTGCCGGGCTCAAAGAGCTGGGTCAGCGCCTGGACGGCACGTTGTTCATGACGCTGGTCGGCGCGTGCCAGGTGCTGTTCGCCCGCTGGTCGGGGCAGGACGACATCGCGGTGGGCACGGTGGTCTCGGGCCGGGAGCGGGCCGAGCTGGAAGGGCTGATCGGTTTCTTCGTCAACACGCTGGCGCTGCGTTCCCGGGTGCCCGGCGAGCAGAGTTTCCGGCAGTTCCTCACCCGGGTTCGGGCAACGGTGCTGGATGCTCTCGCCCATCAGCAGGTGCCTTTCGAACGGCTCGTGGATGAGCTCGAACCGGTTCGGGACACCAGCCGGACCCCACTGTTCCAAGCCATGGTCATCTTGCAGAACACTCCTGGGCGCACCCCGGCGCTGACCGGGTTGGACGTCTCTGGTGTCGAACTGCCGGTGACGAGTGCCCAATTCGACCTCACGGTGGAATTCCGCCCGGTTCACTCCCCCACAGCGGGTGACGTCTTGGTTGGTGCCCTGAACTACAACACCGATCTGTTCGACGACACCACGATGCACCGGATGGCCGAGCACCTTCGTATGCTGCTAGCGGGGATCGTGGCTGATCCGAACCGGCCGGTGGCCGAGCTGCCGTTGTTGACCGAGGCCGAGCGGCATCGGGTTCTGGTGGAGTGGAACGACACCCAGCGGGCCGTGCCGCCGGTGGTGTGGTCGGAGCTGTTCGAGGCTCAGGTGGTGCGCACGCCGGATTCCCCCGCGGTGATGTGCCATCGTGATGGCTCGTCCCGGGACGAACTGACGTACCGGGAGTTGAACGAGCGGGCGAATCGCCTGGCACGACTGCTGATCGCCCGAGGTATCGGCCCGGAACAACTTGTCGGGCTGGCCTTCCCCCGCTCCCTGGACATGATCACAGCCCTGCTCGCGGTGACCAAGGCGGGCGCGGGATACCTTCCCATCGACCACCACAATCCGCCCGCACGGATCGAGTTCATCTGCGCCGACGCCGACCCGGCCGTGGTGCTGTGCACGCAGGAGACCGCTGGGTGCCTACCGGCCGATGTGGCGCGGCTGGTAATCGATCACGCCCAGACCATCGCGGAGATCGCCGGCTATTCCAGTCGCGAGGTGAGCGACGCCGAGCGGGTGGGGTCACTGCGGGATACCCACCCGGCCTACGTGATCTACACCTCGGGGTCCACCGGGATCCCGAAGGCTGTGGTGATCCCGCACGCCGCGCTGGTCAATTTCCTTGGCTCGATGGCCGAACTGTTCCCCCTGGAGGAGACCACCCGGCTCCTCGCGCTGACCACGATCGGCTTCGACATCGCCGCGTTGGAGCTGTACCTGCCCCTGGTGCGCGGCGCGGCCGTGGTGCTGACAGACGAGATCGTCGCCGACCCGGCCGCGCTGGGCCGGGTGATCGCAGACTGCGGTGTCACGATCATGCAGGCGACCCCGTCGTGGTGGCAAACGATCCTGTCCACCCATCCCCAGGCAGTGCTCGGGCTGCGCATGCTCACCGGTGGCGAGGCGCTGCCCCCCGCGCTCGCGGCCACGATGCAGGAGTTGGCCAGCGAGGTCACCAACCTCTATGGGCCGACCGAGACCACGATCTGGTCCACCGCCACTGTGCTTAACGAACCGGAGCTGGACACCCACGGTGCTCCCGGCATTGGTAAGCCGATCTGGAACACCCAGGCCTACGTGCTGGATGATCGGCTGCGCCCGGTGCCAATCGGGGTGCCAGGCGAGCTCTATCTGGCTGGTCGCGGCTTGGCCCGCGGCTACCTGCGCCGCCCGGGGCTGACCGCAACCCGTTTCCTGGCCAACCCCTATGGCGACCCGGGCGAGCGGATGTATCGCACCGGCGACCTGGTGCGCTGGAGCGCCAGCGGGGGGCTGGCGTATCTGGGCCGGGCCGATCACCAGGTCAAGATCCGCGGATTCCGCATCGAACCCGGTGAGATCGAATCGGCGTTGACATCCCAGCCTGAGGTTGCTCAGGCAGTGGTCATCGCCCGCGACACGCCGGCGGTATCTCCTCAGGGCTCGCACCAACAACTGATCGCCTACCTGGTGCTCGCAGGCGGGGCGCCCGCGCCGGATCCGGCGCTGCTCCGCGCAGGACTCAAGGAAACCCTGCCGGAATACATGGTGCCCGCGGTGTTCGTGACGCTCGACGAATTACCGTTGAGCGCGAACGGAAAAGTGGATCGGAAGGCATTGCCCGCCCCGGATCAGACCGCGGAGCTAGTGGCCGAATACATCGCCCCTCGGACCGTTACCGAGGAGACTTTGGTTGATATCTGGGCTGAGGTGTTGAGGGTCGAACGGGTCGGTGTCGAAGACAACTTCTTCGAACTCGGTGGGGACTCGATTCTGAGTATTCAGGTGATGTCGCGGGTGCGGGTGGCGTTCGGGGTGGAGCTGTCCCCGCGGGTGTTGTTTGTCGATCCCACGGTGGCCGGATTAGCGGTCGTGGTCGCGGAATCTGTGGTATCCGACTCGCCCCCAATCACCGTGGTGGATCGTGTGGGTGAGCTGCCGTTGTCGTTCGCGCAGCAGCGGCTGTGGTTCTTGGATGAGTTCGCTCCGGGTGGCGCGGGATACGTGTCGGCGTTCGCGCTTCGGTTACGCGGTGAGCTGGACCTGGATGCGCTCTCGGTCGCGGTCAGCGCGCTGGTGGCGCGGCATGAGTCGCTGCGCACCACCTTCGAGACGGTGGACGGGCGCGGGGTCCAGGTGATCCACCCGCCCGCTGAGGTTGCGGTACCGGTGGTGGATCTCTCGGGTCTGGACTCCGTTGATCGGGAGACCGAGTTGCGGAAGATCCTGGCGGCGCAGGCCAGCCGGGGGTTTGACCTGGCTCGGGGGCCGTTGTTGCGGGTGGGCGTGGTCCGGGTAGGCGCCACCGAGCATGTATTGAGCGTGGCGATGCATCACATCGTGACCGATGCCTGGTCGATGGGTGTATTGGTGGCCGAGTTGGCGGTGTGCTACAACGCCGTGGTCGCCGGCCAAGATCCACAATTGCCGACGCTGGCGGTGCAATATCTCGACTACGCGGTCTGGCAGCGGGAGTTGCTGTCGGGCCCAGTGCTGGAGGGCGCGCTGGAGTACTGGCGTGCGCAACTGGCCGGGGTGCCGGTCTTGGAGTTGCCGACTGATCGGCCCCGACCCCCGGTGCTGACCTCCGCTGGCGCCCTGCACCAGTTCCTGGTCCCCGCCCAGGTCACCAGCCGGCTCAGGGAGCTGAGCCGGCGCCAGGACGGCACGTTGTTCATGACGTTGGTGGCGGCGTGT
>JBOHFW010000406.1:0-11810 GCA_050699835.1 Pseudonocardiaceae bacterium
GCGAGCGGGTCCGACCCGGCGGCCACCGCTAGGATCACAAAACTCAGCCACGCTCCGCGCCGCCGCAGGCGGCGCTCTTGATCTCAATCTCATAGAGGGGAATTCGGCAACACATGCTTGTGGCAGATTGTGTAGTCCCGCCTGATGCTTGACAGTGAGGATGTGCGTCGGCGCATCGGGTGGGTCTGACTCGATGCTTGACCGACGCCTGCGGGTTGTCCTGCAAACGATTCGTCGGCCTGCCTGGTGCGCCTTGATGCACGCGGCCGGACGGGCGTCGTGACCTTATAGGAGCCTGTGCCAGAGGCCCCGTCACTATCTTGTCCGCCCGCCCGACCGGCGCGTGCCAGCCCCTCGGTGCAAGGGAAAGGACGGCAGTCCAGCATGGCAAGAAAAGCTCGGAAGGTCACTGGCGGCGTGGACACCCACGGCGAGACCCATCACGCCGCCGTGGTCGATGCACTGGGCCGGCAGCTAGCCGATCGGGAGTTTCCCACCACACCGCGGGGATATCGCGCCCTACTGTCTTGGCTGGCCAGCTTTGGGCAGCTGGAGCGGGTCGGGGTGGAAGGCACCGGCGCCTACGGTGCGGCGCTGAGCAGGTATCTGCATAGCGAGGGTGTCCGGTTGTGGAGGTGGACCGGCCGGACCGTAAGACCCGCCGGGCCAAGGGCAAATCCGACCCGATCGATGCCTACGCCGCCGCGCTCGCGGCGTTGTCCGGCCGAGCGGCCGGTAGTCCGAAAAGCCGCGATGGGCAGGTGGAGGCGATCCGGGTCCTGCGCGTGACCCGTCGTGGCGCGGTCAAGGCCCGCACCCAGGCCGGACTTCCGAAGATCATGAGCACGTGGGTGGCCGAATTTGGGGTTTGACCTGCGGGAACGTCGTGAGGGCGTGTTGGGGTCGTGTTACTACGCTGAGCCGGTGGGGTGGGGGTTTCAGCGGCCGTCGGGCAGGGTGAAGTCGAAGAATTTGGGTGGTTCGGGGAGGTCGAGCGCGCGTAGCAGGGCCTGCTGGCCGGGTGTGGTCGCTGAGCGTTGGGCGACCTGGCCTGCGCTGGTGGCGAGGGTGACCAGGGGCATGCGGTCGAGTTCGTGGCGGGTGTTGCGCCAGGTGTCGCCGGTGGTGTTCTCGATCACTCGCAGGAGCAGCAGGGCGAGCCAGCACAGTTGGATGTGAGCGCGGATGCGCCACTACGCTACCGATCAAGCCCGTGTGTGCCTGTTATCTTCGGAAGTCCGGTCATGCGCCACGCTCCTGTTCGCTCAGGGTGTCGATCTTCAGACGATCCGGGACTTGTTGGGGCACAGCTCAATCGGCGTGACGAGCGCGATCTACGTCGATGTGCTGAGGGAAGTGCAGCGCGATGCGGTCGACCGCCTCGGGCACCTGTTCGGATCGGACGAGACCGACACCTGACCCAACAAGTGCGGTCAGGGCCGACTCTTACGGGGGTCGGCCCTCGTGTTGTGGCTGCTCCCCGAGTTGGACTCGAACCAACAACCCTGCGATTTGAGATCGAAGCTGCTGGTAGGTTCTGGACATTGCCTACCAGTACCCGCTAGCTGCGTGGTTAGCGAATGTGAACGCCTGCCAGTGCCTGCTGATTTTCAGCATTTCGTAGGCCAATCTGGGGGTAAAGTGGGGTGTCGATCTTGTGTATCACGCTGGACCGACAAGTGAGATCAGGACGCCGATTCGCATCCTGAGTAAGCGGCCGAGGGCTGGTGTTGCGACCACCTGCCCTCGGCCTTGATCCCCAACCCTGCAGGGAGGGTGGAGACCCATGGTGGAGGCTACGCAGTTCGACCCGGACCGGCTTCGGGTGGCCCTAGACCACGGTGAGGTTGTGGAACTAGACGGCGCCACGCTCGTCCTAGGTGGTGAGGAGTTCCCGTCGGTAGTGCTGCGCTTGACACCGGAACGAGCGCGCTCGCTAGCGCGGGTACTAGAGGAGTGGTCCGCAGTCACCCGGGTGTTCCACCGGGTGGCTCGGCCAAGCCTCGATGAGCTGGAGCTGTCCAGCGCCCTGGAACTGGCCGCGTCCGCACTCGGCGACACCGAGCCAATCATGCGCTTTCTCCGGGATAACCACGTAGTGCCGAGTCGACAACGCCTGGATGCGGTGGCGGTACTGGCTGAGCAGGAATCTCGACTGTCCGCAGTACAGCGCATAGCCCTGGTCGACGCGGCGGCATCATGGCTGTCCGAACCCCACGGTGGAGAGCAGTTGGCGTATGCGCTACTAAGCGCGGTCTGCACAGCCGGGATCACCACCGAGCAGGTGTACCTGACGCTGATCACCCCACCAGATAACACAGGTTGATCATTCCGAGGGCCCTGCTTCATAGTGGCCCATCCTGACGGGTGACCGGTGCGGGTCACCCGCTGAGAAAATTCGGTCACGGAGAGGGCCAGGCCCCGGACGCACGACAACAACGTGATCAGACTGCGCAAGGCCCGGTGGCCTGAGAATTTCCGTTCTTCGTCATCGGGCCTTTTGCTGTGCGCCGCCGCCGCGCCGGCCGCCCACAGCGTTGGACAAAGCGGGGCAAACCGACGAGGCAATCACCTGGCTGCAGGCCCGCGCCGAGGCCGGTAACACCTACGCGCTGCGGGCAGCGGCAAGCCTGTTGGACAAGGCGGGGCGGACCGACGACATGATGCAGCTTCGCCAATACGGGATCGAAACCGGCGGACGAATCGCCGACAGGTGGGCGTGCGAAAGATGGCAATAGAACCCGTGACTCAGCAATGCAGCGAAGCACTTTTCCAAGGGCTACCTTTTCCGGTGGCCGGGTGCTGGGGGTGGCAGAGGTGAGCGATTTCCAGGAAGGCGGGGGCAGCGGGTCTCTCCGCTCGGGGTCCTCATCACGGTCCACATCGGACGACGACAGGCAAGCCGATCAGGGCGTGAACCCTCACGCGCTTTCGAGGTCCGTCCGTACCCGTTCGTGACCGTCCAGAGATTCGCTGGCCTGCAGGTTGAGCGACGGCTGACACGTCGGTGGTGGAGCTGTATCGGAGTGAACTGAGACGGAAACTGAGACTGGCTGCACCGCTACGGCTGGTCGACCGAACGAGCTGGACCCGGCCGCCCGATGCCTTCTCAGCGCCAGGTTATGAAGCTGACGACAGTGAGTAACGCGAGTTACCTGAGCAGGCCGCGAACCTGAGCCCGAAGAGCAGCCGGACGCACAGCGGTCATCCGCCATACCTCATCCTCGTCGATGTCCGGCAACCGGTCGTGAGCGAGCATGTTGCGCAACCGGTACAGCCGAGCCCAGGGTTGGTCGACTTGCGGATTGTGCCCGGTAAGCCGGGCGTAAGCCAGCGCCTCGTTGCCCACGGCGATCCACAACCGATGCAGCACCCAACGATAGCGATCATCTTTGTCGAACCGCTCCCGGTCACCGTCAGCCGCCAGGATCTGGATCTGCTCCAACAACGCGTCAAGTTCCAGCAGCACGTGTTGATCGGGCCGAGCGCCTCTGCCGCTCACAGCGGTTGAGCCGCGACGAGATCCGGGCTGACGTTGGCCTTGCCCAGCACGCGATCCGAGTAGAGATGCACGTCAGCACCCAATAGACGGATCGCGGCAAGCTCGAAGTCGGCCACGTCCAACGAGTCCCGGTCCTCGGCGACGTGGCCTACGAGCCGGCCGATCGAGGCGAACCGCAGGTCGGTGATGCCGTAGTCGGCCGCGAGTGCGCGCAGCTGGTGCGCGTGCGCTCGCACCGCGGTCTCGTCAACCGGCGGCAGCGAGGGCTCCACGGCGGGGTTGCTCATGGGTCCAGGGTAGAGCTCGATCGCTGTCCGCGCGCTGACGACGTCGACGGCCACTTCGGCGGCGATCCCGGCAGCGATCTTAGCGGCAACGTAGGCGCACAGCGGCGCATCCGCGTGCACGGATTCGCCGGCGTTGCTGTCGTGCGTAGTGCGAGGCCGAGCATCTTCGTGTGAACGCGGGCTACCAGCACATCACCTCACAAGGTCACGCGGCGTTTGTGCTGTTAGTTGGCGGTAGCGGCGGGATTTGAACCCACGCCAGCGCGTGAACCCTCACGCGCTTTCGAATCGGAGGGTCCGTTATGAGTCGGTGAGGTCGAGGGCTTTGGGCAACTCATCGCGGCCGCTGATGCCGAGTTTGGTGTAGGTGTGATGAAGGTGCGACTCGACGGTGCGTTGGGAGATGAACAGGCGTTCGGCGATCGCGGCGTCGCTGAGGCCGCGTGCGGCCAGGCCGGCGATCTCGTGTTCGCGTGCCGTCAGCTCAGCCGCCGCTGCTGGTATGCGCAGAGATGTGGTGGCTGCACCCTCGCAGCGCGCCGCGAGTTTCTGGGTTCGCGCGCGCATGGCGAAGGCGCGGGCCTTGAGGCCGGCGCAGTGGTAGCTGTGGCTGGCGGCGCTGGCCAGTTCTGCGGCATAGAGCAGGACGTCCTGCTGTTCTAGGCGAGTGGCAATGTCTTCCAAGGCCTGGGGGTCGGCGTCGGCCAGTGCCTGGACGGCGCTGAGCAAGGCTGGGATCAGCGAGCCGTCGATGTCGGGCATGTCGGCGATCCGTCGGGCCGCTTGCCGGGCGCCGCCCTGGCGGGCGGCCTCGAACACAGCGATGGACGCGAACAGATATTGGCCGGTTCTTATCCCCAGATCGGCGGCCTCGAGGGCCTGGCGGCAGGCCGACGATCTCTCCCCTCGTTCCCCGGTCAGGGCGGCACGTAGCCAACCCAGCTCGACGGCATACAAGGGGCTGGTGGCTAACGGGTCGGGCGCGTCGAGCTGGCCGGTCAAGGCGAGCGCCAGCCTCAGGTGGTCGACCGCCGATGCCAGGGTCATCTCGTCGCCGTCTAGGGATGCCACGGCTTCTTGGCACATCTGGCGTGCCCGAGCGAGCTGACCGAGCCGGAGGGCACACGCCCCGCGCACCAATCGCACGTTGGTCCGGCTGGCTTCCTCATACAGCTGGTGCAAGACCGCCTCGGCGCGATCCAGCTCCCCGGCGTACAGGTGCGCCAGGCCGACCAGGGTGGCCACCTGGGCCGCGCCGTAGGCGTCAACCTCATCCGAGGCCAGCAGGCGGGGGACGATCTCGGCGGCCCGCTGGATCGTGCGGGAGAGCTGGCCGCTGAGCAGCAGGAGCGGCACGTGGACGAGCGCGCCCCGCAGCCGGTGCTCGGCTGTCGCGCGCGGATCGGTCAACAGCGTATCGACCACTGCCAGGGTGCGGTCAACCTCTCCGGTGAGCAGTCGCACGGTTACGAGCCGGCTAACCACCTCGCCCCAGTGATCGTCATCGACCTCACTGGCCAGCTGCTCCAACCGGTCAGCGGCGTCCTGCGGGCGACCGAGTCCGAACGCCAGGATCATGGCGGCGTGGAGGCGGAGACTCGTGCGCTCGTCGGTTGTCTCGGCGTCCGTGGCGTCGAGCAGCGCGGCCGCCTCCTCCCCCCGTCCGGAGAACATCAACACGTCGGCCAGCGCGACCGTGCCGGTTACTCGGGCGCCGGCCTCGATGGCCCGGCGGCACAAGCCCGCGGCCAGCTCGGGATCGACCAATTGGCATCGCTGCGCAGCGATCAGCAACGTCTCCGGCGAAACCTGCAAGCCGGCCTCGATCCGCCAGCGGGTGATCCGCAGCGACTGCTCGTCCTCCGCGCCGCGTTCAATCAAGGCAGACGCCAGGTCCCGTAGCAGGCGACGCCGCTTCAACGTGCCGAGACGGTCAAGCAGGACATCGCCGAACAGCGGGTGGGCAAGCCGGGCCGCAAGCGCGCGCTGGATACCGTCGATCTCGATCAGACCCTGCTCTTCGAGTCGCTCCGCAGCGTCCTCGCCCACCATGGTGACGACCACCTCAAGTGGGAGTGGCTCACCCAGAGCAATAAGCTCCGCGGCCGTGCGCGCCGGACCGTCCAGATCACCGAGTCGGTCAGCGAGCAACTCCCACAGCCTCGGCGGTGCTCTGAGGCGGCAGGTGAGCGTCCACACACCCTGGCTCTCAGCGAGCGTTCCGTCAGCGAGCGCTGCCGTCAGCAGCTCCCGGGCGAACAGCGGGTTGCCCTGCGTCGCCATCCACAGGGCATGCCTCGCGGCACCATCGGCAGTCCCTCCCAGCACCTGGCCGACGAGTTCATCGAGCTCGTCACGGGACAGCGGCGGCACCTCCACGCGCTCACACGGCCCGTCCTTCCACAACCCGACCACGGCTTCAGGGGCAGCCTCCCGGCTTCGAACGGTGGTGAAGATCACGATGCCATCATCGGCGGCGAGCTGGTAGATCAGCGCCGCCGACGCCTCGTCCAGGAGGTGCGCATCATCCAGACACACGACCATCAGCGCGTCCGCGCCGCACACGAGGATGTCGCGGCGCGCGGTCGCCAGCGACGGCGAAGCCACCGTCGGATCAAGCAATGGGGCAAAGGCTCCGAGCGGCATCGACGCCGAGGAGCGACTCGCCCGTACCGTCAACGCGCGGGCCCCCGAGGCCTGCGCCAGTGCCACGGTCTCCACGAGTAGCCGGCTCTTGCCGACACCTGCCTGTCCGGCAAACACCGCGCCGTGACCAGCGGCCAGCGCCTGAGCCACATGACCCAGCTCCCTCGCCCGCCCAACCAGCGGCCATGCCTGCTGCACCACGGCCCAACTCCTGTGGCCGAGACATCACGACGCGTGATTCTGTGCTGCAAGACACGACACCCACCCGACCGGATACTGAACAAAGGACGGCCAACGAACCTACGTTCGGAGAGTTCTCCGACATTCCAGACACAGACCCTGCTGCCGAGTTGGCGAACCCACTCGGCGGGTCATGACACGCCCTAGCAGTGAGCGGATGCGGGCGTAGTGCCGTGACCCGGGCAGGGGAGCCCGCCCTGGTCGCAGTGCCGGTCACGCTGCACCCGCACTTCGCTCGCGTCTGCAACAACGCCTACGCGTGCCGCTCGGTTACAACCCCGACGAGCTGCTGGCCGTCGCCGCGACCGACAACCTTGACTACCTGGTTGGGCTCGAAGGCTCGTCCCTGACGTACGTAGTCGACCCACCTGCGCTGACCGGTGTACGTACCGGACTACGGATGCCCAGGACTGAAAGGCATGCAAGAGTCTTGTCGGCCAGTTCCTCATCATCCTCATCAAACGCTAATTCAGGCACCGGTAAATCCTGAAGCCGTCCTGAAAACAAGTCATCGTCTCGGAGGTAGTGCGCGCCTAACCTCGAACCGAACGCGGCCTCGGGAGAAGAGCCCGGCCGGAGGCGACTCACACCAAGGAGACACGGCTCGCATCGTGCCATGGCGTTCACCCACGGCCATTCTCGCAACCGGGCAAGCATTTCCCCAATCGGGCCGGGCTGGTACAGACAACGCACCGAGGGTTTCGTGTTAGGGATCGCCTACGGCCCATATAACACGCCGGGCGACTACACGCCAGAGCAGTTCGGCTACAACAAAAAGCCCCTATCCGGCACGCGCCCGCTGCTCACGCTCCTCCGATCACCGAACCCCGACCGCGGGGTAGCCGACTTCCAGAGCTTGCTGTTCGGGCCCGGCACCCCGAACCTCGACTCGCTCTTCCGCAGTGTGTCACAGGAGAGGTTCCGGTTCAGCAACGCCGGCATCTACGCCGTCCCCAGGCCAGATATCCCGGGCGAGGTTGAGGGCCAGCCGCTCGCCGCATCGCTCCAGTTGGCTCAGCAACAAGGGTTTGACCTGTCTCGCTACGACGTGAACGGTGATCGGGTGGTGAACGAGAACGAGCTGACCATCCTCTGGGTCTACGACGCTCGCGGCGGGCAAACCAATTACAACGATTCCTGTCCGTGGATGGGGGGACAGGTGTGCTGGAAGGGGTTTCTCGCCGGGATGGGAGAAGACGGCGCCCTCGACCTGTACGCACACGAGCTGCTGCATTCCGTGTCACAGAATGCGATCGACAACCTGTACGGAGCCGGTTGCAGGAGCGAGCGGCTGACGCTCATGTCATGTTCTACGTGGACCGGCGGTCCGATCGACGCCTCGGACCGGGTGGCGTACCACCTGGACCCCTACTACAAGATGCTGGTTGGTTGGGCGAAGCCGGCTATCGCGGCGATGAACACGCCCGGCGCCTGTGCCAGCATCAGGGCCCCGAGCGCAGGCTGGGGGTACCGCCCGGTGCTGATTCCGGATCCGACCAACCTAAATCGCTTCCTCATGATGGAGTTCCGCAGCGCAACCCCTGCCGGCGGCGTAGCCAACACGGACCGGGACGTCGCCGGTGGTTACGGCGTCGCGATCTGGTACTACGAGCGAAATGCCGAAGGAAATCTCGCTGAAGTCCCCGCCGGCGGCGGTGACGGCCGGGACGGCGCCGGTTGGAGCATAGGCGCACCCGATGGGGCTCGCGGCGGCACCACGCTGTGGAGGGCCGAGCACGGTCAGTTCCGCATCGGACCATCCCGGCTGACGCCGTTGTCCGCGTGGGCGCCGCTCACCATGCGCGTTGGTCCAGCCAGCCCGTCCAGCAGCGTCGGCGAGATCGATTGGTGGCCAACGGGATTGCAGCACCGGTGGCGGATCGACACAGCGGACAGCGTGGTCGCGCGTGGCGGGCAGCTGCAGCTCAGCGGCCTGCTCGGAATGCTCCGCAGCAACACACGAGCCCGGCTCATCAACGACGCCGGGGTTTCTCACGAGCTGCCCGTGATCACGTGGAGCTGTGGTAAAGCCACCGTCACCGTTCCCTCGAACGTGCCCCCGGGCAGCTACTACCTCTCGATCGCGGAGACCAGCACGGCCGACGGCTCCAATCGACTCCGGATTCTAGTGAGCTGAAGCACATGTGCCGATCTTTTTTGATCTTCTCCGTCAGGTTTTCGGCCCGCCGGGCGCCTGCTGTTCGGGCGGAGGAGGGGCTGTGGTGGTGCCGCTCCTGGGGGCGTGAGGGGTTGTTCGGGTGCGTGCTCCAGTTCGGGGTTTCTCGGGTGTGGACAGGCCGGTTGAGGGGGCTGTCGGTCATCCCTTCGCCGCGCACGGCGGCACAGAGTCTGTGACAGGCGCGGTCGGACAGGGTCAAGAGGGGCGACCTCGCCACCAGTGGCTGGGGGTTCATGGCAGCGGCAGACCCGCGCCGACGTAAGCGGTGGCGTTTGGCGCCGACGGAACGCTGCTGGCCACCGCCAGCCACGACCGCAACGCGCGGGTCAACCTTCATCGCGCGCAGGATCTCGTCGAGTCAGCTCTCGCCCGAAGGAGCCGCGATCTGACCCTCAAGAGAGGTGGTAGCTCCATCCCCGCAGAGCCGAGCAACCGGGAACGGGCTGATTTGGCGGCTCCTCCCGTCTGGTCAACCGAGACGGAAGCGGCCCAATGGCACGTATACCCGCGAGCTCACCCAGCGTGTTGCCTGGTAGGTGGCGGTAGCGGTGGGATTTGAACCCACGGAGGGCGTGAACCCTCACGCGCTTTCGAGGTCTGCCGTCGGTGGTTCGACAGGGAACGCAACTGTCCCGACCTGCGACACCCTCGGTTCGTCAGAAGTCCCGAACGATGCGGGCCAGTGGCGAACGAGACTAGAAATGAGACTAGCGAAGATCGACTGGGGCCATGCGGCGATGCCCAAACTCGCATGATCAGCTTGGGAACCACGGGCAATAAGCGCTACGTCGGTCTGACCTGCGCCGCTGTGTTGTCTGTGCGACGCCTAAGTGACCATGGTTGACCAGTCCCCGGGGCACGCTCAGGGCACGACCCTGCTCCTCCCCGTTCCCTCGTCCTGGCCGCGTTGCTCGTCGTGGTGGTCGGGTCAAGGGTGCCGGAGGCATCGCGGAGCGACGTCCGCGTGTGGGGCTCGGGGTCCCCGCGCGTGGGCGCCCTTGACGCGGCCGGCGCGGCGTGGACGATCACCGGCCGAGGGAACGACGACAAGCGTTAGCGCCGATTTTCACGCAGCGAATCAGACCCCAATCGGGATGGGTTGTCGGGGGCTACGCCGAAGGCGGCGACAGTGACTCGCAGGTTCCTGAGGGCGGCACAGCGCGCGTACTCCCGCAAAGGGGTGACGGAGCCGTCCTTCAACCTTCGGCGGCACAGCGGCGGCGGTGGATGCGGCCGTCGCGATCCAGGCTGCGGTGCGGCGCCGCAATGGGAGGGTGGGTCGAACATGTCAGGCTACCGAGCTCGGCGCAGTCCGGGAGACCGGCTTGATGTGGGCGAAGGCGCTGCGGGCGTTCCAGGTGGGGAAGGCTCGTACGAGCCACGAGGGGCCGTGGAGTTGGATGCGGCGGTTGCGGGTGGCTTCGGCCCAGCTGAGCTGGCCGGCGTGCCATTTGACGAAGGCTTCGGCCTCCGCCGTGATGTAGAGGTCCTCGTCGACGCCGGGGTACGTCTTGCAAATCTCGATGTCTCCGTGCTCGATCAGCAGCCAGTACCGCTCGGGGCGTTGGCGGCCCGTGAACTCGAAGCGGATGACGACGCGTCGACCCGGCAGCCGGTCTCGGCGGAGCATGTTGCACATCGACCACAGGGCCACAAAGGGATCGAGGTGCTCGGGGGCGATCTCGAGCCAGGCGGCACCCCACTCGCCGAGCGACACGCAGACCTTGAAGAGGTCGTGACCCGCGGGCGTGAGCTCGTAGTGGCGCCCGCGCCCGTCGGGCTTGGGTGCCGACTCGACGATGCCGAGTCGTTCGAGCTGCTTGGGCCGCTGCGAGAGCAGGGTGCGGGAGAGCCCGGGCGCGCCCTCCAGGATCTCACTGAAGCTTCCGCAACTCAGGTACAGGTTGCGGATGATCAGCGGCGTCCAGCGCTCGGCGAAGATCTCGGCGCCACGGGCGATGGGGCAGTACTGGCCGTAGGTCCGCACGACGCCAGTGTCGCGCCCCTGCCTTCGGGCGTGAAGTCCAGATATTTGACTTCACGGCCGGGGTCCATGGCGATGCGATGGGGCCGTCGACAGCGGAAGGGCCGATGACGACATCGACCACCGAGCAAGTCGGCCACCTGAGCGAGGAGGTAACCGCCATGGAGATCGACGGGTTCCGGGGCCAGCTGATCACCGCTGACCACACCGACTACGACACCGCCCGAGCCGTGTGGAACGGCGCCATCGACCGGCGCCCCCGGCTGATCGCCCGATGCTGCGGGACCGCCGACGTGGTCGCGGCCGTGCGCTTCGCCCGCGACCACGACCTGGAGATCGCCGTACGGGGCGGGGGCCACAACGTGGCCGGGACCGCGGTGTGCGACGACGGGATCGTCATCGACCTCTCGACGATGCGGGCCGTGTGGGTCGACCCCGCCGGCCGGCACGGGTGCAGGGTGGTGCTCTGTGGGGCGACGTCGACCACGAGACCCAGGCCCACGGTCTGGCCACCACCGGCGGCATCGTGGGCCACACCGGCGTCGCCGGGCTCACCCTCGGCGGTGGCATCGGCTTCCTCATGCGCAAACACGGGCTCACCGTCGACCACCTGTTGGCCGCCGAGGTGGTCACCGCCGAGGGCAGCATCGTCCGGGCGTCCACCGACGAACACCCCGATCTGTTCTGGGCGCTGCGAGGCGGCGGCGGCAACTTCGGCGTCGTCACCTCGTTCCAGTTCGCTCTGCACCCCCTCGGCCCGACCGTGATGGCCGGACCCGTCTTCTGGGCGGCCGATGACACCATCGACGTGCTGCGCTTCTACCGGGACTTCGCCGCCAAAGCCCCCGACGAGCTCGGCAGCGTGGTCAGGCTCGGCACCGTCCCCCCACTGCCGGTCATCCCCGAGGACCTGCACTGGCGGCCGGCCATCGCCGTCGCCTGCTGCTACGCCGGCGCCGTCGAAGACGGCGA
>JBOHFW010000407.1:0-5716 GCA_050699835.1 Pseudonocardiaceae bacterium
CCCCGGAGCGTCGCAGCACGAGATCCACACCGAAGGTCTTTGACAGATTGTCCTTGGTCAGGACCGCCTCGAGCAGTCCCTGGGCGACAGGCGTCCCGTCCCGCATCAGCATGGCGTGCGTGAAACCCGGCGGGATCTCCTCGACATGATGGGTCACCAGCACCGTCGCTGGCGAGTCCGGATCGGCGGCCAGCGTGGCCAGCCGGGCCAGCAGATCCTCCCGGGCACCCAGATCCAGCCCGGCCGCGGGTTCGTCCAGCAGGAGCAACTCCGGATCGGTCATCAGCGTCCTGGCGATCAGCACCCGCTTGCGTTCCCCTTCCGACAGGGTGCCGAAGCGTCGCGCGGCCATCACCTCGACACCGAACGCGGCCAGCAGACCGATCGCTCGGGCCTGGTCGAGGATCTCGTAGTTTTCCCGCCACCGGCCGAGCACCGCGTAGCCGGCGCTGACCACCAGATCGGACACCAGCTCGTCACCCGGGATCCGGCCGGCCAGCGCCGCTGAGGAGAACCCGATCCGCGGGCGCAGCTCGAACACGTCGGTGCGGCCCAGCCGCTCCCCGAGCACGTGCACCGTCCCGTAGCTCGGGTGCAGCTCAGTCGCGGCCAGCCGCAACAGGGTGGTCTTGCCGGCACCGTTGGGTCCCAGAATCACCCACTTCTCGTCCAGCTCCACCCGCCAGTCCACCCGCTCCAGCAGCGTGCTGGCGCCGCGCCGGACACCCACGCCGTCCATCCGCACCACGAGATCGGTCAGCTCGAGCGTGGCGTCCCCAGCTGGTTGCCCATCTCGCGTGTGCACCCCATCATTGTGCGCACTCGGCAGAATGGCTGTCTGTGACTCGCCCGCAGGTCGGCCGACCGTTCCCGCTCGGCGCGCACGCCGAGGGTGGCGGGGTGCGCTTCGCGGTGGCATCTTCGATCGCTGAGGACGTGGAGGTGTGCCTGCTCTCCGCCGATGGCGAGGAGCAGCGGGTGCCGCTGACCGAGCGCACTTTCGGGGTGTGGCACGGGCTGCTCAGCGGCGTGGGTCCCGGGCAGCGCTACGGCTACCGGGTACACGGACCGTGGGATCCCCGGCGTGGCCTGCTGTGCAACCCGAAGAAGTTGCTGGTCGATCCGTACGCGCACCGGGTCGAGGGCACCGTGACCGACCTGCGGGCTGCGCTGGGCTACCGGGACGATCCCACCGGGTCCCGCAGCGGCATCGACTCCCTGGGCAGTGTCCCGGTCTCGGTCGTCACCGCCCCCGGCGGCCCGGACACCGGCACCCGGCCCGACGTGCCATGGGAGCAAACGGTGATCTATGAGCTGCACGTGCGTGGCTTCACCCGCACCCATCCCGAGGTGCCGCCCGAGCACCGCGGCACCTATCTGGGGCTGGCCCATCCCGCGGTGCTCAACTACCTCACTGAGCTGGGCGTCACCGCTGTGGAGCTGCTGCCGGTGGCCGCGTCCTGCCCGGAGCCAGCACTGCTGCGCGCCGGGATGCCGAACTACTGGGGCTACTCCCCGCTGGCCCTGCTCGCGGTGCATCCCGGGTATGCCGCGGTACCCGGCGACGAGGTGGCGGAGTTCCGCACGATGGTCGCCGCGCTGCACGCCGCGGGCCTGGAGGTCATCGTCGACGTGGTGGCCAACCACACCTGCGAGGGCGACGCCGCTGGACCCACCCTGTGCTACCGGGGACTGGACGCGCCCGCCTATTACCTCGACCGTGACCTCACCGGCTGCGGCAACACCCTCGACGCCGGCTCGCTCACGGTGATCCGGCTGGTCACCGACGCGCTGCGGCACTGGGCCGGCGAGCTGGGGGTCGACGGGTTCCGGCTGGATCTGGCCAGCGTGCTGGGGCGCCCCCGGGGCGGGTTGTTCACCCCGGACGCGCCACTGCTCACCGCGATTGCCGCCGATCCGCTGCTGAGCACCCGCAAGCTCATCGCCGAACCCTGGGATGCCACTGACGAGGGGTACCGGGTCGGTGGGTTTCCTCCCGACTTCAGCGAGTGGAACGGCCGCTACCGGGACGTCGTGCGCAACTTCTGGCGCGGCGTCCCCGGCGTCAGCGAACTTGCCTCCCGGCTGGCCGGTAGCTCGGACCTCTACGAGGCGAGCGGCCGACGACCCTGGGCGTCGATCAACTTCATCACCGCGCACGACGGGTTCACCCTGCGGGACCTGGTCTCCTACAACCGCAAGCACAACGACGCCAACGGTGCGGGTGGCGCCGATGGCACCGACGACAACCGTTCCTGGAACTGCGGGGTCGAAGGGGAGACCCAGGATCAGGCGGTGCGCCGGCTGCGCGGCCGCCAGGCCCGCAACCTGCTGGCCACCCTGGTGCTGTCCACCGGAACACCGATGCTGCTGGCCGGTGACGAGCGCTGGCGCACCCAGGGCGGGAACAACAACCCGTACCTGCTCGACGACGAGACCTCGTGGCTGAACTGGTCCCCCGATCCCGACGCCGAGATGGTCAGCACGTTCACCCGCCGCCTACTCGCGCTGCGCAACACTACGCCCGCATTGCGCCAACCCGAGTTCTTCGAGGGCCGGACTACCCCCAGCGGCACCCCTGACCTGGTGTGGCTGCATCCCGACGGGCGGCCCATGGAGCTCGGTGACTGGCGCTGCGACGATCAGCAAACCCTCGGTATGCGGATCAATGACGCCGACGTGCGGTCCCACCCGTTGGGGGCAGCCACCGACTCGTGGCTGCTGGTGCTGCACGCCGGCGCACACCCGATCATGTTCACGCTGCCCGGCGCGGAGTACGGCGAGCGCTATGAGCCCGTGCTGGACACCGGCTCCCCGGACGGCGCACCCACTCACCCCCGAACCAGACGCCCCGGCACCCGGGTGAGCGTCCCCGCCCGGAGTCTGCTGGTGTTCCGGGCAGTGCGCCGTTAACCAGCAGAAATTCGCTCGTGCGAGGCCGTCACTCTGTGCCAGGGTTGGCGGATCCTGCGACCACCAGGGGGCTGGTGATCTGTCGTGGGTGAGGGAGGGCGCGGATGTCTCAGTACTCAGATCCGGTTCTCGACTGCCCGGTGGATGAGCTCCCAGATCCCCAGGAGTTGATCGAGGCCGCCATGCAGTGGCATTTCAGCCCGCAGACCGGCTGCCGGTACTGGCTCGAGCGGGCCAAAACCCTTGACTTCGACCCACGCCGGGACGTGCACACCTTCGCTGACCTGAAGCTGTTCCCCAACATCGTCAACGAAATGCGAGACGTCCGGATCGAAGATCTCATTCCCCAGGGTTACCACTCCCCCGGTCAATTGTTTGGCGTGTTCGAGAGCGGGGGCACCACCGGCGCCCCCAAACGGGTGGTCTGCATGACCGACTGGCTGGCGCGCTGGCTGGCCTTCGGTACTCGCAGCTTGGACGCCCGCAATTGCCCACCTGGCCTCAACTGGCTGGTGCTGCTGCCGAGCGGGCCCCACATGGCCGGTCACGGCGCGCGAGAGCAAGCCCGCGCCCGCGGCGGGGTCGTGTTCACGATCGACATGGATCCACGCTGGGTCAAGCGGTGCATCGCCGAAGGACGGGTCTCCGACGCCGGGCGTTACGTCGACCACCTGATCACGCAAGCCAGAAACCTGCTGGAGACCCAGGACATCGGGATCATCGTCAGCACTCCGCCGTTGCTGGAACGGCTCGCTCAGCACGACGAGCTGGTCACGCTGATCAACGAGAAGGTGCGGGTCATCCAGTGGGCCGGCGCGCACATGGACGCCGATACCCGGTACCTGTTCCGGACCGAGGTATTCCCCGCTGTCGATCTCTACGGCTTCTACGCCAGCACGATGGTGCTGGGTGGCGCGTACGAGCGGATGGACCTCACCGACGATGACCCGTGCGTGTTCGACCCGTTCTCCCCGTACCTCTCCTTCTCCGTCATCGATCCCGAGACCGGCCAGGACGTCGGCTACGGCGAGCGCGGCCAGGTCGTGATGAACCACATCAGCAAGGGCATGCTGGCGCCCAATAACCTCGAGCGCGACATGGCCGTGCGGGTGAGGCCGCCGGCCGGGCAACTCGGCGACTCGGTCGCCGAGGTAAGCCCGGTGGCCAGTTTCGACAACGAATCAGTCATCGAGGGGGTCTACTGATGGCCGACCTCATCCAGCTCGACGCCCCCATCCAGCTCGACGCACTGGGGCACAACGGCGCCTACCGCGCTCGGACCCGGCTGAGCGTGCCGGACGTCACCGGGACACCGGTCGCCGAGCTGAGCCTGGTGCCCCGGTTGTTCGTCCATCGCAGCCTCGCCGCGTTGCGCAGCGCCGGTATCGTGCCGGCGGATCGGCTCGCCGCCGCGCTCATGCAGGCGGGGCAGGCGTTCGCCACCGCGACCATCAACGGGTTGTCCGTCGAGGAGTACCAGCACACGGTGAGCCGGGTGTCCGGAATGCCGATCTCGGTGGTCCGCGCCACCACCGGAATGATCGCCTACGCGGCGGCCGAGGCGTACGGCGTCACCCAGTCGGCTCGGCCGGTGGGGGCGGTGAACCAGTGGCGGGATCCGGCCACCCGTACCGGTTCCGCGGTCTGGACCCGCCGCGGCGATGTGTTCGCGGTGCACGCCTCCGGCAATCACCCTGGCGTGCACGGGCTCTGGCTGGAGGCCTTGGCGCTGGGCTACCGGGTGGCGGTGCGGCCCTCCCAGCGGGAGCCCTTCACGCCACACCGGTTGATCACCGCGCTGCGCCAGGCCGGGCTGGGGAACGATCAGGTGGCGTTGCTGCCCACCGATCACGCCGTGGCGGGCGAGATCATCCGCGGGGCGGACCTGGCGATGGTCTACGGCGGCCAGGACGTGGTGGACCGCTTCGGCGGATCCACCTCGGTGCTGGTCCAAGGTCCTGGTCGCTCCAAGATCTTGCTGGCCGATGGGGACTGGCGAGCCCACTTGGATACCGTCGTTGCCTCGATCGCCAACGAGGGGGGCACTGCCTGCGTCAACACCACCGCCGTCCTCGTCGAGGGCAACCCCACCCCGGTGGCCGAGGCAATCGCCGAGCGGCTCTCGGCCATCCCCAGCCTGCCACCACAGGACGAGAAGGCCGTGCTGCCCGTCCAGCCGCTGGCCACTGCCGCGGCCATGGAGAAGCTCCTGCTCAACCGGGCTCAGGGCACCCGGGCCTGGCTCGGCGGCGACGGCATCGTCGATGATCTCGGCGATGGCAGCGCGGTGCTGCGACCTGCGGTGTTCCAGGTGGACGAGGCCGGCGCCCCGCAGACCGGCGTCGAGCTGGGATTCCCGCTGGTGTGGGTGGCGCCCTGGTCGCGCGCCGATGGCGTGTCCCCGCTGCGCAACACGCTCGTGCTGACCGCGATCACGCAGGATGAGCAGCTGGTCGAGCGGCTGGTGGAGGACCCCACCATCCGCAACGTCTACGTCGGCGACCATCCCACCTACTGGATGCGCCCAGGCGTCCCCCACGACGGCTACCTTGCCGAGTTCCTCATGCGCACCAAAGCCGTCATCCGCTAACCCCGCCGGTGGGCGGGTGGGTTAAGTGGCGAGGTGAAGGAGGCCGAATTCGGCGGGGGTGGCCATCAGGGGGTGGTGGGGAAGGACGCGGACGGTGTAGCCGAGCAGGCCGGCATGGGGCAGGCGCACGGTTGCCTCGAACCGGTCGCCGGTGCCGCCAACATCGCCAGCGTCGTTGACCGGGTGCATGGTCGTGACGAGCGGGTCCCGTAG
>JBOHFW010000408.1:0-3282 GCA_050699835.1 Pseudonocardiaceae bacterium
TCTGACAGCTTTGTCTATAACTTGGTCCAGTACCTGGCGCAGCTGGGAGCCCAGTGCGTGGTGCGGCGCAACGACGCGGTGGAGCCCGCCGACGTCGACGGCGCGGACGCAGTTCTCATCAGTCCCGGACCAGGGACGCCGGAACGCGCCGGAGCGAGCATGGAGATCGTCCGGGACTGTGCTGAGCAAGGCCGCCCGTTGCTCGGAGTCTGCCTCGGCCACCAAGCGATCGGAGCGGTCTGGGGCGCCACGGTGGCGCGAGCGCCGGAGCTGCTGCACGGCAAGACATCCGAGGTGTATCACAGCGGCGTCGCCGTGCTGGCCGGGTTACCGCAGCCGTTCATCGCTACCCGGTATCACTCGCTCACCGTGCTGCCCGAGACCATCCCTGATGACCTTGAGGTCACTGGGCATACCGTGTCGGGGATCGTGATGGCGCTACGGCATCGCGAGCTTCCCATCTATGGGGTGCAGTTCCACCCGGAGTCAGTGCTCACCGACGGCGGGCACCGGTTACTGGCAAACTGGCTCCGTATCGCTGGCGCCGAGGTCGACGAATCGCGGGTACTCGAGCTCGAAGCCGGAATGCACAAGCTCGCCGCCGCCGCGCAGGTGCCCTAACCCCCACCAACGGGTTAGCCGACGCCTGGTGTTTCGAAGATCGGGCTGGGGGTGGTCGTGCTGGTGGGGGTGTTTTCTTGGCCGACGGATACCGTGATGGTCTGGTCACGGGCGAAGCCGGTGCCTGGTGGCACGTCTTGCTTGATGATGACACCGACCTGATTGGCGTCGTCCACCACGGTGAAAATCTGTCTGAGAGTGCCAGCCCAACCTAGCCTTTGCAGCGTACTCAGCGCCTGGGCCGGAGTCTGACCGCGCAGGTTGGGCATCTGGAGCTGGTTGCCCCGGGACACAGTGAGGGTCACCGTGGTTCCAGCCTTGACGGTGTTGCCCCCAGCTGGGTTCTGCCGCAGCACCAGGCCCCGCTGCACCGCGGAGTCAACTTCCTGGATCTGCGCGGTGAGGCGGGCCAGCGCGATATTGCGCTGGGCTTGCTCGAAGTTGGTCCCCGTGACATCGGGCACCCCAACGGTCTCCGGCGGCACACCGACGGTGATAGCGACCAACTTGCCCTTCTCCAGCCGACTCCCCGCGGGCGGATCCTGGAGCTGCACCCGCCCAATGTCCTTGTCGTCCTGGACGACCTGCTGACGCTGGTCAGGGGAGAGCACCAAGCCCGCCCGTTGCAGGGAGTCTTGGGCCTTTCCGCGGTCCAGGCCGATCAGGTTGGGCACATCCACTTCCGCGGGACCGGCGCCGACCTCCAACCGGATCGTTGTTCCGCGCAGCGCCTGCTGGCCACCGGAAGGGGTCATCTTGACCACGCGGTCCACCATGTCCACGCTTGACGCGACCGGACTGGTCTCGGTCTCAAAGCCAGCGATGTTGAGTTCTTGCTGGGCTTGCACCACGGGCGCGCCGATCACATTGGGCACCGATATTGGTTTGGGCCTGCCAGCGAAGAGGTCGGTGAACAGCAGCAGGACCAGTCCGATGATCGCCGCGACCACCACGGTCGTAAGAATCCCGAGGCCGCGTCCGGCCCGCCGATCCTCGACCGGCGCGCTGAGGAGCTCCGGACGCCGGTTAGCCCGACTGGATCGCATCGCCCTGGGTCGCATCGCCACCGTGGGACCCGAATCGAGCATGAGATCACGATCAGCGTCGGTCATGACCACCGGCGCCAGCTGCCGTTGCCCACTCAGCACGCGGACCAGATCCGTGCGCATCTCGGCGGCGGATTGATACCGGTTGGCCGGGTTCTTGCTCATCGCCTTGAGCACCACCGCGTCCAGCGCCGCGGACACGTCTGGGTTCTGGTGCGATGGGGGGGTGGGGTCCTCGCGAACATGCTGGTAAGCCACCGCGACCGGGGAGTCGCCGGTGAACGGGGGCTCCCCGGTGATCAGCTCGTAGAGCACGCAACCGGCGGCGTAGACATCCGAGCGAGCATCCACCAGCTCGCCGCGGGCCTGCTCGGGTGACAGGTACTGGGCGGTTCCGACCACCGCCGCGGTCTGGGTGACACCCTGCCCGTCGGCCAGCGCTCGGGCGATGCCGAAATCCATCACCTTGACCGCACCAGCACTGTTGATCATTATGTTGGCCGGCTTGACGTCCCGGTGGATGATGCCGTTGCGGTGGCTGAAGTCCAGCGCGGCGCAGACGTCCGCCATCGTCTCCATCGCGCGCTGCTCGTCCATCGCACCTTCGGTCTTGACGATGTCACGCAGCGTGCGGCCGTCGACGAACTCCATCACGATGTAGGGCAATGGGCCGTAGTCAGACACCGTTTCGCCAGTGTCGTAGACCGCCACGATCGCTGGATGGTTCAGCGCGGCGGCGTTCTGGGCCTCCCGGCGAAAGCGGTGCTGGAACTGGGGATCCCGGGCGAGATCAGCACGGAGCACCTTGACGGCGACATCGCGACCGAGCCGGACATCGCGGCCACGGTGAACCTCGGACATGCCGCCATAGCCGAGCGTCTCGCCCAGCTCGTAGCGATCCGACAGTAGCCGGGGAATGGTCATTCCTGCGCCGTCCCGCTCCTCTTTCGTGAGCCGCGCCGTGGCCGGGTCCGGGTCCGGTACGGGCCCCATCATGCCCCCCTTCCGGCTGTCACCCGATAGGTGTCGACCGCTCACTTTCCCCTCCGACAGGTCAGCTCGAGGGTCGATCCGCGCGGAACGTAACCGGCCAGCGGGTTCACGCCGATGATTCGACACAGGGAGCGCAGGTCAGGATCGATCTGATCGCCGTCTTCGTCGACCACGCGCGGTATCAGGCCGCGGGTCTTCGCGGTGACCGCGGCATCGCTGCCCCGGTGTCCCCAGTAGTCGGTAGGAATGACGAGCACCTCCGGGAGCGGATCGTCCCGGTCGTTCGGCTCCGGGAAAGGTCGCACCAGACTGGGTTCCTGCTGGAACAGCGGCGGTGTCGCGGCCGACTCAGGTGCGCGGACTTCGTTGGTGTTGGGAGTCCCGGAGGCCGCTCCGGAAGGCGTGCCGGGCGAACTGAGCGCATCGCGGAGCAGGTAGCCGCCGAGCACCAGAACAAGGGCACCGAGCAGGACGGCCACGATTCGCCCGGCACCGCGCCCTCCGGGGTGGTGTGATGCTTCCTGGATCGGAGCCGCTTGGGTTGAAGGCAACTGGGTTGAAGGCAACTGGGTTGAAGGCAACTGGGTTGAAGGCAACTGGGTTGAAGGCAACTGGGTTGAAG
>JBOHFW010000409.1:0-2103 GCA_050699835.1 Pseudonocardiaceae bacterium
GCGAGCACGCAAACTCATCCGCCAACTCGAGGCGATCGGCTACACCATCCAGGCTCAACCGCCGCCGTCGGCCGCCGCGTAGCAGCAGCACGAACCCGCGTGGTCCGGTTGTTTTCTCTTCAGACCCCGCGGTGACCTCGCGAATCCGCCAGCAATGGGACGCCGCGCACTACCTCGCGACGACCCGGCTGCCCGAGCGGGTCTCCCAGACCTGGCTCGCACCGGCCCCGGGCACATACCCCCTCGGTGTCGCATTGCGGCTGACCGGCCCCATCGAGGTCACCACCCAATGGATCACCGGCCGTCGCGCCACGAACACCCCGGCTCACCTGCGGGTACGAGTAGACCGGCTGATCTGGCAGGTCTGCGACCAACAATCCTGGCAACGCATCGGCCACGCCTGGTTCGACGCACACCGGTACCTCACCAATCGTTAACCGTCAAGCCCTCCGCCATCGGTTGTGGACATCTCCAGCTGTGTCCACAACCGATGGCCGCTGGGCTTCTCACCCCCCTCACCGGCGATCAAACTCCCGCCCATGACCACCATCGGCCCCGTCTCCTGGACTATCACCGCCATCGGTTCCGATACCGCCGTCGCCAGTGCCGAAGCCATAGACCACAACGCGGCGTGGACCGCCGCATTGCGCGCCGCCCGAGCCGCCCTGCTCACCGGCGAGCTGCCCACCCTCGCGGTCACCATCGGCGAGGACCACTGCGGCGCGCTCTACAACCCAGCCCGCGACGAACATGGGCGCATCGACCCCACCGCCCTGACCGCTGGCCTGATGGAACTCCACCAGGCCGCTACCGCCAGCGAGATCGCCCACCTCCTGGGTGACCACCCCACGACCTAGAACCAACCGGGGCAGGGACACGGTGCCGCAGACTGGCCGAGCTGTGTGTGCCCTAGGACAAGCTCTCGATCTCAATCGTGCTATCGAGGCTAAGTAACGGTCCGGGTTCGCTCGTCACGACCGCCCAGCCCCGCCGCTGCGCGCAGTACACCACGTGTGCAGCGGCAATATCACGACCCGGATCACCGCCTTGCTGAACGAGCGCGCCGACCGCACGGGCCTGGATGGTGTCCAGGGGATCCACCACCGTGCACGGCAGACCGAGCAGGACATCCACGCCGAGCTCGTGACCCCGGGGGATCAGCGCACAGGCGCGGGCCAGCGCTGCCGACGGCAAGACCAACACGATGTTCTCTTCAATCGCGGTCATCACTAAGGCCTCGGCGTACACCGACTGTCCAGTGGAGAAGCCGACGATCGCGGTCACATCGAGGACTCGACCGCCGAACACGAAGCGGCGCGGCGGGACGGAAGCCCTGCCCGCTGCCGGACCAAGGCCACGACGTCTTCGGGCGGCGGTCCACCGAACAGCTTGGTGACCTGCATCAGTGCCCGATCCTTGGCCAGTCGAAGCCGCAGGGCCTCGGCCACGTAGTCCGACACACTGCTGACCGCGTCGCTGCCCGCGGCATCACCCGCTTGGTCAAGGAGCTCCGTCGGCAGGTTCACCGACTCCAGCTCACCGCTCATGCAACAAGCGTAACGGAGCCGCCATGGTCACCCAATCACCGGCGCAAACTGGGGTTATCCGATGCCGATCCCAGTGACCACACAGCCTTACGACCGGTTCCAGCGCTGGCGCCCGGCCTTGATCCCGTTCGGTGACCGCCATCCCTGCGCGCGTGGGCGCGAAGGATTCGGAATCGAAGTCGGCGCGCCTACCACCAGGCAAAGATCAGAAGCGGTACAAACCCGGTCATGGAAAGCTGCCGCCCATCTCGCGGGAAGCCTGGACCGAAGTCCAAGGGGGACCGGACCGCGACGATCGTGTATCTGCCGACCGAGTTCCGGCAACAGGCCGCGGAGATCGCTCAACGAGACGGACTGCCGCTGACCGCCGTCATCACCAGGGCCGTCGCGGAGTACCTCGGCAGGCCCACGCCGACCTACTGCGAGCCCAAGACGAACGACCAACAGCCGGAGCTGCCGCTGGACAGAGCCTCATAACAACAGTGAGGCGGCCCCCGTAAGGACCGCCTCACTCACGTTCACGCCCGTCGGGTCAGGACCCCGACTGGCGCAAGTG
>JBOHFW010000410.1:0-9346 GCA_050699835.1 Pseudonocardiaceae bacterium
GCCGTGTGTGGTGTCCTCCGCGCTGGAGACCAGCGTCGGGTTGGCCGCCCAGCTCGCCTTGGCCGGCGCGCTGCCCGAGCTGGACTTCGCCTGCGGTCTGGGCACCCTGTCCTTGCTCCGCGGCGACGTGGTGCCCGATACCGACTCGCTTCGGCCAGTGGAGGGCTACCTGCCGGTACCACGTACCCCCATCGCGGCCGACCCCGCGCTGCTGGATGTCCACGAGCTCACCGACCACCAACAGGCCACCTGGTGGCGTAACCGGCTGCGTCGGGTCCACGCCAAGCTCAACGCAAACACGCCTACCGGCTGATCCCGTCACGGGGCAAGGTACACATCAATGCGTACCAGTGGTAACGCACGCCACGGACCACTCGATGTAGATCACGCGGGAGAGAACAAAAAGCTGGGCTCGCCCAGCCAGCAAACACTCTGTTGCAATGCGTTCTCCGACGCCGCATAACAGGCACCAACCAGAGGGGCGCAGCCGTGAACCCAGAACACACGCCTGTCCTGCAACCGTCACCACGGTCAGCGCCAGACCGGCACGCACCTACCGCTGAGGACGAAGCCACCCGGCTGCTGGCCGCCGCGGCCCACGCCGATGACGAGTTCGCGGACACGATCACCGAGGAATACCTGCGGGATCCGAGGCGTGCCGTGCCGCCCTCGCCAGGGTTGAACGCGGCGACGGTGCTCCGCGAGGTGATCAAAGCGCGCCGCCGACGCTTGAGACGGGACGGCACCACCATCGTGCTGTTTCTGTTGGTGCTGTGGTTCTGGTGGCCGGTGTCGCTGCTGTGGCCGGTTGCCGCAGTGGTGCTGGCTGCCGTGACCGGCGGCCTGAAGATCAGCACCATGAGGGGCGTAACCGCGCGGAGAGGGGCATCCGTGGCTGCGAGCATCGTGGCCGTGCTCATCGGGTTCATCCTGCTGCTGCCACTTGCCGGCCTGTTCTTCGGCTATTTCGTGGGAGTCGTCGGCGGTAGCTCGCTCACTCAGCTGCTCGGTCTGCTCGCCGGGCTGGCGCTGCTGGCGGTACTGCTGCACGACCAGTGGCACGTTCGGCAGTTGCTCGCCACCACCTTCGACCGCGCGAACTTTCATCGCAGCCAGGTGCCCGAGACAACGGGAAGTGATCCCATCGGGCCGCAGCATGAGCAGCGATTGGCTCAGGTAACGCACAATTCGAACGGCAACCTGATCGTGCACCACGGCCATCAGGCGTTCGTCGGGTACGGCGAGTTGCTGAATGCCTGGTCAATGGTCATGCACCTGCGCAAGAAGGACAGCGACGATCAGCCGTCAGTGGCAGACCCGCCGGTGCAGCTCGATGTGGCCGAGATCCACCGCGCGGTGTCCAGGGAGATGCTTCGGTTACGGGACGCGGAGGGCCTGGCGCCCGGTTTCCGGCTGCGCGATCTGGCCGAGGGTGAGCAGGTGGTGATCTCCTCCACCGCGCTATTGCGGCATCGTGACTTCGACCGTCTCACCCGATCGATCCTGCCGACACTGGACTCGGCACCCAACGGTTTCTTGACCGAAGCGCAGGTGCGGGAGATATCCACCGGCAGCCGGGAGTGGATACGCAGCTACCGCGGATACCAGATCGACAGCTGGGACGAAGACCTGGTGATAACCGCGTTTCTCCGGATCAGCTGTGGAGATGGGGTGCTCTACCTGGAATGGAGCGTCTTCCGGCTCAATCCGATCAGTGACCGGTACCGATGGGAGATGTGGGAGCTGGCCTCGCCACGCCAGACTCTGGGGGTTGTCCTCTCCACGGCAGTGGGATACCCGCTCTCACTGCTGGCGAGACTACGGCGGCTGGGCCGGGCCGGCCTGGCGATGATGAAGGAAACGCCGACACGCATCCACCCAGACGTCTACGGCGCTCGCAAGAGCATCCGGGAGATCGCCACGGCGGCCGAACCACAGAACTACTTCCAGGATGTCGACACCATCCGCTACCTGAGACTGCTGGAGGAACGTCTGCTGGTAGCGGTGCGGCGATTCCTGGAGCAGGCTGGACTGTCCACGGAGGACTTCGACCAGCAGCGCCAAACCGTCGTCAACAGCACAGTGATCAATGGCGGGCAGTTCAGCGGTGTCAACGTAGTCGGCCAGGGCAACCGAGCCCAAGGGAATCAAGCCCAAGGAAACCAGGCCCAAGGCAGGACAGGAAGTGGCCAGGGTGGCAAGTGAGCGACGCAATGAGGTAAGTATCACCGGAGGGACCTTCACCGGCGTCAACCTGGTCGGCCAGCACAACACGGCAACCATGGGTCCCGTGCTCGTCGGCCCTGAACGGGACCAGGCGTTAACCCAGCTGCGCCAGCTGGTGGACACGCTGCGGGCCCAGCTGGAGCAGCCCGGTGGCGGCACCGATCAGGTTAAGGCGAGTGTGCACGCGGAGCATATGTCCGAAGAACTTGCCACCGAACAACCGGACAGTGGCCGCGTACACAAGATCTGGAACCAGATGAAGGGTCTGTTGACCACACCACAGTTTGGGGCCAATGTCGCAGCGATCAGCGAGGCGATCAGCAAGCTGTTCTAGCTCTCAGCGTCGGGCTGAGGGGGGTGGCACGACGGGCCCGCAGTCACCGTCCGGCGCCTCGTCGAGATCGACGATCACCGGGGCGTGGTCGCTGGGACCGCTGCCCTTGCGGGCCGCCCGGTCCACCCAGGCCGCGCACGTCCGGGGGGCGACGTCTGCGCCCGCCAGCACCAGGTCGATTCGCATCCCCAGGTCCTGGTGGAACATGCCGGCGCGATAGTCCCAGTAGGTGAAGATCCGCTTGCCGGGCCAGCGTTCCCGCACCACGTCGTGCAGCTTCAGGGCCCGCAGGGCGTCCCGCTCCGGAGGCGTGACGTGGGTGGAGGCGATGTATGCGGCCGGGTCGTACACGTCATCGTCGGTGGGTGCCACGTTCATGTCGCCGCAGACCACGCTCGACGCGGGATCCCCGGCAGCCACGGTGGCGCCCAGCGCGGCCAGCCAGTCCAGTTTGTAGCCGTAGTGCGGATCGCCGGGGGCGCGGCCGTTGGGCACGTACACCGAGCTGACGCGCAACCCTGCGCAAGTCGCGGATACTGCGCGGGCCTCTGGTTCCGGACTCAGTCCCACGGGATTGGCAGGCTCGTCGAGCAACCCGGTGACGACGTCGTCCAAGCCGACCCGGGACGCGATCGCAACCCCGTTCCACCGCCCCTCACCATGGTGCGCCACCGCGTACCCGCGCTCAGTCAGCGCAGGCCGCACCAACTCATCGAAGGCGTCGACGGACAACTTGGTCTCCTGCAAACACACCACGTCAGGCGCCCGCGCATCCAACCACGGCACCAACCGAGGCATCCTCACCCGCACCGAGTTCACATTCCACGTCGCCAACCGCATACGCACCACGCTATCGCGTCCCGACTCGCAGCCCGCTTAATGCGGGATGGGGGCGAGGTGGGAGACGCGGGTGGGGCGGTGGTACAGGACGACTTCGCGGAATTGGTGCAGGACGGCGGCGGCGGGGGCGTGCAGCCATTCGCCGTGTAGGGGCAGGCGGATCACCGGGCGGTCCGAGTCCGCGCTCGCCACCAAGACCGGCTCGACGTCGAGTTCGGCGAAGGGGACGGCGAGGGTTTCCGTCCCGGGCATCCAGTGGGCCTCCACCGGCCCGGCCCACAGCACAACGGGCGTGATCACATGCTTACTGTGGATGAGGTAATCGTCGAGCAGCCCGAGAACCGACTCCGGCGGCAGGTGGATCGCGAGGGTGTCGGCGAGCAGGCCGCGCGCGGCGCCGGATACCGAAGCCCAGCGATCGGTCGGTCCCCCCGGCAGCCCGAGCGTTCCGGGGTGCCGGCCCGACGAGTCGGCGTGCCGGATGAGTAGCACCGCTGGTCCGCCGGCACCAGCTGCGACCGTGACGGCCATGACCTCCCGCTGGGCGCCCCACTGCCTGGCGGGGCGCCGGCGGAAGCGCCGCAGCGCAGCCCGGATCTCCTCGGGCGCGCTCACGCGGAATCTCCCAGACCGGCGAACAGATCGTCCTCCCAGCCATACGGCCCCGAGCCCGGACCCCGCTCACCGCGAACCAGCACGTAGTGCTCCAGCGCGAACTCGGGGATCTTCGCGAAGGTGCCGAGTATCCCGTTCTCCAGATCCACCTGGCTGCGGTGCGCCCGCAGCGCGGCGACCTTGGCGCTCAGGTACTCCCGCCCGTCCAGCACGGCGGTGATCTCTTCGTCGGGCAACGAGTTGGGCACGTTCTCCAAGGAGGGCAGCACCCCAGCGTCCAGCGCGGTCTGTATCACCCGGCGAGGCAACGTCATCCAGTAGACCTTCGCGACCGGCCACGGCGCGCCCAGCTCCGGTGCGAAACCGGGGTCGGCGGCGGGATCCAACGCGGCCATCGTCACCCGGTTGGCCTGGATGTGATCGGGGTGCCCGTACCCGCCGCCGGCATCGTAGGTCACCACTACCTGCGGGCGCTCGGTGCGCATGATCTCGACCAACGCATAGACCGCCTCGTCCAGGTCGGCACTGGCGAAGGACCCGGGATGCCCGTTGGCGGGGATTCCGCTGTCCCGCCAGCGACCGCGCCCGCCCAGCCAGTGGTGCCGCGCGGTGCCCAGCACCGCGAGCGCTTCGGCCAGCTCGGCCTCCCGGCGAAGCGCCAGCCCGTCGGGGTCGGCGTCGCGCAATCCGGCCAGCTCCGGTGCGACGATCTCGCCGACCTCGCCGCGGGTACAGGTGACCAGCACCACCGTAGCGCCCTGCCGGGCATAGCTAATCATGGTGGCGCCGGTCATGGATGACTCATCGTCGGGGTGGGCATGCACCAGCAGCAACCGACGGTCAGCCATCCGATCACCTATCCTTTCCCGGCCGTGCCGACAGTCTCACGCCACCAGGTTGGGGATGATTGTGCACCCGGAAGGGGAACGTCGTGGCGGCGGCGCAGGTTGGCGCGCAGCACCCGCCACATCACGATGGGGCTCACCAGCCGCGGTGGTGCGTCAAGGAGGTTGGACACCCGCAGGAACGCGGTGGCGACCCGAGAGTCGATCGCGGCGGCCGCATGCAGACGCGGCAGGTAGGCGTTGATCAGGCGCACCTTCAGGGTGCGCCGGCCCACCACCTCCGGCAGCCGGAGATCACCCGTGACGCTGATCTCCCAGGCCCGGTCCACGATCTTGGCGGCGGCCCGGAAGAACCGGGGCGCCAACCGGTAGGTGCCGCCGCGCAGGCACTCCCGCAACGCGAGGGCCTCCAGCGCGGCAACGCTCATGCCCTGGCCGTAGAGGGGATTGAAGCTGCCCACCGCATCGCCCACCACCAGCAGCCCGTCCGGGAATCGCCGCAGCCGCTCGTAGCGGTTGCGCACGCTGGTCGGGAAGGTGAAGCGGATCGGGTCACTGACCGGCTCACCCTGCTGGATGATCTCGCATAGACCAGCCGGAAGTTGGGCGGCGAAGGCGGCGAAGCCCTCGGGGTCGACGGGCGGGTGATTACCCGCATACCCGCCGACGGTGACGACCATCTGACCGTGCTCCATGAGTTGCAGGCCGCCGCCGGACGGTCGGGGCAACGTTCCGTTCGAGATCCCCACCCCGCCCTGTTCGCGGAGCACCTCGGGGTCGATCCGGTAACGCCGCGACGCGTAAGCCAACCCCACCTTGACCTCGTCGCGGGCCGGCCGGGGATAACCGAGCTGCTCCAACCAGACCGGGGTCCGGGAGCCGCGGCCGGAGGCGTCCACCACGAGATCGGCGTCCAGCACCTGCGCCGCGGCGCCGTCGGTCCTGGCCAGCACCCGCAGGCCGATCACCCGGCCGCCATCGGCACTGACCTCAAGCCCGGCGGCGTCGCAGCGATCCAGCACCTGAACCGCGGGCAGCGCCCGTACCCGCTGGCGGACGTGGCCTTCCAGCAACGGCCGGCTTGCCACCAGGCCGAGCAGGCCGCTGGGCTCCCGCCGGTAGTGGTAGCCATCGAGGTACCACTGGCCGTCGGCCTGGACGTCGCCAAATGCCGCACCGGCCAGCACCATCTCCTCGGTGAACCCCTCGAACAACGTCTCCAGCGCGCTGAAGCCGCTGGCCAGCAGGCCGTGCAGGTGATGGCCTTGCGGTACGCCACGGCGATGCTCGCCGCATGACGGCAGGACGTCGCGCTCGACGACGGTGACGCGGTCGTAGAACTCAGTCAGGACTCTGGCCGCGAGCAGACCGGCCATGCTGGCCCCGATGACAACGGCGTGGCGCATCGCGCACCTCCTGGTAGGAACAGGGCCTGATCGTGCGCCGGTTTACTGCTCAGTTGACAGGCCGAAGACTGCTCGGTTCCCCCTGCGCTGCTGGGCCATCCGGGTAGACCTCGTCGTGCCACAACTGGCTGATCACCCGGGCGACCCCCTGCGCCAGATGGCGCCGGTAGGTGCTGAAGGGCAGACCGAGCACCTCGGCGGCCCGCTCCTGGCTCGGGGCGGGCCGCAGGTAGGTGCGGTCCAAGGCGCGGTAGAGCTTCATATCCCGGGCATCGCCGCGCAGCGCCTCCACGGCCCCGCGGACCACGGTGGCCAGCACGTCCGGTGATCCTTCGCCCGTGGCGAACCGGTGTACCAGCCGAGAGCGGCACAGCGGGTTCCCGGCCAGCAGCGCTGGCCGGGACACCTCACGCAGCGCGGCCCGGACCGAGTCCGCGAATTCGGGTTGGGACAGCACCAGCAGCGCACCGTCGGGGTCCGGCTCAGGCGCCACGGCTGCCCGGCTGGCCCCGCGCTGATCGATCAGCCTGGTCCATTCCGCCAGTGGCCGGCGGCGCCAGTCGTGGGCGTAGGCGATGAACCGGTGGCCGCCGACGGTGAAGTCAGCCTCGGGAGCGCGGTGATAATCGAGATAGTCCATCTCCTCGGATATCAGGTAAGGATCCCGCACGGTGAGGACATCCCAGGCCAGTCTCGGATTGCTGAACCAGTTCCGCGCGGTGACCGCCGCGCGGAGGTTGAAGGCGGGCGATGGGCGCTGATAGAGCTCCGCGTCCATGCCGAACCGCATGAACGTCACGTGCTCACCGGGTCGCGCCGGATCATGGCGCTGCACAAATGTCCAGGCCGCCCGCGTCCCCGGGTCCGCGTCCCGGTCAACCGCGGCAACCTCGTGCAACGGCAGGTAGCAACAGAATCCGAGTAACGCACCGTGCAGACCGCGAAAGGCACTGAACGCCGCTGGCTGCCGGTCGAGCCAGAACTCGGCCCAACCCGCCGACTCCTCGCCTTCGTGACGGCGGACCATCGCGAGCAGGCCCGCCCGGTCGCCCACCGTGGCAACCTCGACCCGGACACTGCCGACCGCGCCCCAGTCGTAGGCACCGCGCAGCTGGGGGCTCAGCCGGTGCATGAACAGGGCGTCCAGGACCAGCAGGTGTTGCGGATCACCGCGGCTGCTCGGAATCTGATCGGCGAGATGCCACTGCAGGCGGCTCCGCAGCTGCTCATGGCGGGTGGGGTCACGCCAGCGCAGGTCGGCTCCCAGCACATCCCGGGCCAGATCGTGCAGGATCAGCCCATGGGCGCTCTCCTCGACGAACGAGAGGCTACGCAGCCACATGAACAGCTCACCCACCTCGTCGGTCTGCAGCGCGATGCGCAACAGCGACTCCGTCATGGCCCGGACCAGCGCGCACGCCTCCAGCGCCTGCTGATGGTGCGGGGAAGGGGCGGTGGCGGTGAACCGCTCCACCAGCACCCGCACCACATGGGGATCGCCGGCCAGGTCGACCACAGCAGGTGAGTCCTGCTGCCCCAGCACGTCGACCAGCAGGGTCAGCGCGAGCGGGTGGCCGTGGGAGCACGCCAGCGCGTCGGCGTGCAGTGTTTCCGGGATCCCGGCGGCTCGCAGGAAGGCCCGGCTGTCCTCCGGCGGGAGGTTGCGCAACGAGATCACCCGCAGCAACTCGCCCCAGCCGGGGTCGGCCCGCCATCCGGAGGTCGGTGGCTCCCGGCCGGCGAGCACGATCAGCGTCCCGGCAGGCAGCCTGGGCAGCAGCTCATCACGAAGCCAGTCATCGGCGGCCGCCGCGGTCTCGTAGGTGTCGACGAGCAGCACCGCCTGCCCACTGTCGGCCAGTGCCTCGATCGGGGAACCGTCGTCGGGCAGCTTCAGCGCCTGCCGCAGACCGCCCATGAAGCCGGCGGGAGTTGGCTCGCAATGCCGCGCATCCAGGCGCACCGGGAGGGCACCCGCTGCCCTCGCTACCTCGGCGAAGCCCTGCAGCAACGCGGTCTTGCCCACCCCGCCGGGTCCGTACACGTGGAGCACCGTGAAGGGCGGCTCCGGGACGCTCAGCGCGGCGGCGAAGAGCTCCAGCTCAGCCCGCCGTCCCACGAAACGCCGCCGGCGTGCTTGCCCCAGCTGCTCCCCGACCGTCCACCGACGAGCCATAGCCTCATGAAACAGGGATATGGATACTTGTGCACCCCTCGGCGCTCAACGAGGCAAGCTGTCCCAGAACAGCAGTTCATAGGTGTCGAACTCGGCGACAACAGGGCACCGCCCGCCCCTGAATACTCGTTGCACGAGAATGAGCAAACCGGACCCCCACCGGGTATCATGGCAAGCTGGCAGTTCAGGATGCCAGCGAACGACGTCCTAATACCCCGGGGAGGGATCCGGCGCGGCCCGCAATCCGCGCCGGCGAGACCGCGCGTCACAAGTAATAACGACATGGTAACCGCTGAGGTAACCTGCGGATTACCGCAGATGGGTGCACGTCGTCCCGATGCGTGTATCGAGTGAGAAATCGAGACGACGGGAGGTGCTTCGTGAGCGCTCACCATGTGCCTGCAGGGTCGAGCCCCCGCCAGCGAGGTCTGTATGACCCAGCCTACGAACACGACGCCTGCGGGGTCGCCTTCATAGCCGACCTTGCCGGGCGCCGCGACCACAGTATCGTGCGCAAGGCTCTCACCGCGCTGCGCAACCTGGAGCACCGGGGTGCCCGCGGCGGTGAGCCCGACACCGGTGACGGCGCCGGGATCCTGCTCCAGGTGCCCGACGGCTTCTTCCGCCAGGTCGTCGACTTCGACCTGCCCGAACCGGGTCATTACGCGGTGGGCACCGCGTTCCTGCCTCTCGAGGGCCCCGGTGATGGCGCCGCCGAGGTCATGGCAGCCGTCGAGGCGATCGCGACGCAGGAGGGCATGCGCGTGCTGGGCTGGCGGGAGCTGCCGGTCAACCCGGCGGGAATCGGACCGATGGCCCGCTCGGCGATGCCCCGGTTCCGCCAGCTCTTCCTCGCCGGAAGGGACGGCCAGACCGGGTTGCCGCTGGAGCGGCTGGTGTACTG
>JBOHFW010000411.1:0-13488 GCA_050699835.1 Pseudonocardiaceae bacterium
CGGGAACCTCGGCCAGACCAGTGAGATGGCAGGTTTCAAGCCACCACTGCCGGGCCTGCTGCGGCCACCCGGAGTCGTAGGCCAGCCAGCCGGTCTGCTCCATGGTCACGGCCGTGACGCGCTGCAGTTCAGCGCCGACCGCAGGCGGGTAGCTACCGCGGCGCAGGGCATCCTGCAACCGATGCGACATTCCCACCGCCAACTGGTAGACGGTGGCGCCGCCCTGCTGGGCGTCGAGCTCGTGCAGACGGCGCAGCGCTGTCCAGCACCGCACAAGAAGCAGTTGAAGATTGCCGAATTATCTTTCTGGATCCGGACAACGGACTTGAGGTTCGATCGGTCAGTCTCTCCTCACGACTTGCGGGCAAATACGCAACAGTGGCCGAGATAGCGTCTCTAATTTCGACCGGATCCGAAGTGATATTTTACCAACACTGCGATCGGTCCCCATGGCCTACCCAGCGTGCACGCATCCGAGATCAAATTACATCAGGAATCAATCAGCGAAATATAATGATTCGCTCTGTGCGCTTTAGGGCTTTTGGATCGCGAGCATTCTTTTGCGTTTCAAGTCACCCAAACATCACGCAATCACTAGACCAAGGCCTAAAGAGATTTGCGGAACACGTCTCCACATGGGAAGGGTCTCGCTATTTTCTCTTCGAGTAGTAGCTACACCTTGGCTTCACTGAGGGCAATTTGATACTGTAGAATACCTGCAACATCGGGTGGCGAATAGCGTTCGGACTTCAGCACTTTCCCGTCGGCCCTTATGATCGGCTTACCATTATGGTCGAGCTTACTCATATTCGATCGGTGAACCTCGCCAAGCACGGAGTCCAGATCGATCCCATAGGTCAGAGCAGTACCATACACCACGTAGGTGATGTCGGCCAAAGCATCGGCTATCCCGGTCAAATCGCGAGCACGGGTTGCGGCAACCAGTTCGCTGACCTCCTCTTCAAGCAGAGCTATTCTCAGCATTTCTAAAGATTTTTCAACATCGATGGAAGGCTGCCCCTGGCGTGGGAGATCGAACGCGGCATGGAATTCCGCTACAGCAGCTGCAACGTCGCTTCGCCTGAAACCCTCGACATACGTGGAGTCATCCGAGTCGGTTGGCTGCGGATAGCTAAGCGAGAAAGTATGCAGCTCAGATGTGATGGCCTGGTGTCGTGGAGCCAGCCCGTTGTCAAGATAGGATTTCGTCTGCGTGGCTCTCTGAGGGTAGTTCACAGTGAAGGAATCTCCTTACGTCTAGGATCTGGCTTCTCCAGGTCCCGGCAAGAACAATCGAGCAAGCGCCGCACACCTTGGCGCTAGCCAGGGAGCAGAACGTGATGCGCAAGCTAGCGTGCCGGGCATGTGGATCGCTACGTGTACAACACGCCGAAGATTTGTGGATAGCACGCCAAATAAGGCTGGCGCGTTGTGGATGGAACGGGGCCATCAAGGTCAAAAGCGCAGCTTGATCCTGTGGATAAAAACAAGCCAGCTGTGGATTGACGGAACGAATTAAAAACACTCAACCCGGTGGTGAGGGTGTCATGACAGTTCGGGTTCCATGAATCGAGGCAGCGACCACCCTGCGGTCTAGGACGGCCAACCCGTCGCTGGACACCAAAGAGCCACGTCAACCGTGGTGATGTACCAGTGATGTACCGGCAGCGACAACGTCCGTTGCGCGTTAGCTGCCGTCATTGCGCTGGTTTGGAAGTTGACCGCTCAGGGGTTATCCGGCGCTGCAGCTGGCCTCCGGAAACATCACTATTAGCTGAGATCGTCGAACTCGCCGGCCTTGACGCCCTTGATCCAGGCGTCCATCTCGGCGCGGGTGAAGAACACAACTCCGGCGCCGAGGTTGTTGCTGTTGCGGACGGCGATCCGGCCATCCGGGAAGGCAGCCACCTCGACGCAGCCACCTCCGTTGCCGGCACCGCTGCCACCGCAGAAACTGCTCATGCGCCATTGGACCTGGCCAGGGGCTCTAACCTGGTCATCCGCTGACCTCCTCCGGGTCACTCGTAGTTGCGCATCGCCTCGGCGATCAGCTCGGCGGACTCCTGGCGGGACAGGGTCTACTGGGTCAGGACGCCGAAGCGCACCGTCCATTGTCGCACCCGGTCCCGGTCCTCGATGTAGAGAGTCCCCGCCGGGCCATCCGGGCGGCGACCGGCGCTCCGGCTCTGCTGGGCTCAGCAGTCCCGGGTTGATCGACATGGCGAGTGCTGATTCTGCGGCGTCAGACACCGCAAGAACGACGTACCCGGACGCAACGGCCGGACACCCTCAGCTATAACCGCAGCCTCCGGCGGGGCTAGGGGCGGTCAGGCGAGGTCGTCGAACTCGCCAGCTTTGACGCCCTTGATCCAGGCGTCCATCTCCGCGCGGGTGAAGAACACGGCACCGGCGTCGGGGTGGTTGCTGTTGCGGACGGCGATCAGGCCGTCCGGCAGCGCGGCCACCTCGGCGCAGCCACCTCCGTTGCTGGTACCGGTGCCACCGCAGAAACTGCTCATCCGCCACTGGGCCTGGGCCAGGGGCTCTAACCTGGTCATCCGCTGACCTCCTCCGGGTCACTCGAAGCTACGCATCGCGTCGGCGATCAGCTCAGCGGACTCCTGGCAGGACAGCGCCCGCTGGGTCAGGATGCCGAAGCGCAACACCCAGTGTCGCACCATATCCCGGTCTTCGATGTAGAGAGTCCCCGCAGGGCCCTCGGTGAAGCCGATGTCCGGGATCGGGGCGGGCAGGGTGAGCAGAGTGAACGGTCCCTCCAGTCCAGGGCTGCCACCCACATCACGAGGCAGCACCTGGACGGTGATGTTCGGCTTCTCGGTGGCCGCCAGCAGCTTGCGCATCTGGCCGTGCATCACGATCCGGTCACCGACCAGCCGCTGCAGGATCGTCTCGTCCAGGATGAAGTGCAGCTGCGGCGGCGGGTCCTTGGCGAGGATCTGCTGGCGGGCCATCCGCAACGCGACCCGGCGCTCGATCTCAGCCGGACCCAGCACGCCCGGATTGATCGACATGAAGAGCGCCCGGGTGTAGTCGGCGGTCTGCAGCAGGCCGTGGACGAGCTGGTTCTGGAAGTCCCGGAGCCCGATCAGACCACTCTCCAGGCCCAGCAACGACCGCCAGTCTTCGGGAAGCTCGCCGAAGCTGAGCCACCAGCCCCGCTCGCGAGGTAGTGCGGCGAGCTGCACTAGCGCGTCGCGGGTTTCGGTGTCGGTGACGCCGTAGGCGTCGAGGAGCTGCTCGACCTCGCGGGGCTTGAGGTGGTGCTCGCGGTTCTCCACCCGCGACAGCTTCGATCTCGACCAGCGCCCTTCCCCCGGGGCGAGCCGGTCAATCGCCTGCTCCTGGGTGAGCCCGGCCTGCTCACGCTGCTCCTTGAGGGCAGCGGCGAGCTGCCAGCGACGCACGACCGATCCGCTGGCGTCCGTCCCCTGCGTCATGCCCGGCCTCCCGGGATACCGGTGCTGCGGGCAGGCCAACCTAACCCACACGGGTAATCGATGGACCGTCCATATATTTTCATGAGCAGTTTACATCATCCTACGGTCAGTCCATACATAGAACTAGGAGAATGAGATGGTAACGCAGACGGACCACAGTCTCGCAGAGGTCGGCCCGGACACGCTGACTCCATTCGACGAAGCGGAGTTCGCCGAGGTGGTCGAAGAGCTGGTGGCCGATGAGGCACCAAGGCTGTTCGCCGTGGTACAGGAGTACGGCGAGCGGGTAGATGGCCGCATCGCAGCCTGGGGCATGGCGTTTGAGGACAGCGCTGAGATCGTCAGAGTGGAAGGCGGCGCACACGTGAGCCTGCAATCGCCCGAACGCGCGGTGCGCATATTCACCCACCGTCCCCACATCACCGCCCGCCTGGTGTGGGTCGACGCTCCGCGGACACGCGCTTGCCTTGACGGTGACAGCGCTGCGCGGGTCGCTGTGTGAAGGAAACCCGATCAGCGGAGCCCGAGAACACGGCGCAACCCGGCGTCGAGTTGTTCGATCAGGTCGGTCGACAGACGGCCGGTGGGTTCGTCCAGACGCACCCGGTCCACGCCGTCCACGCCTCCGCATAGCTCCACTGTTGAGTTCGGGAGGTATGGAGCGTTCCGGCCAGTGCCGCCGGTTAGGAGTGGGCGGTGGTGGGGGCTCCGTGGCAGCGCTTGTACTTCTTGCCTGAACCGCAGGGGCAGGGGGCATTGCGGGAGGGCTCACTGGCGCCGGGGCCACGCTGGCCACGACCGCGCACCTCGGTGCCGCCGTCCTCGGCCGGTCCGGTGTAGGTCAGCGGCCGCGACGGGGGAGCGACCATGCCACCCAGCCCAGCCAGCGCAGCGTGCGCTGGAGACGACGGCGGCACGGGAAGGGCACCGCCAGCGGTCTGACCGTCGATCTGCGCGAGCGCCGAGCCGGCAGCCGCCGGAGCGACCGGAGCCTGCACCGGGTCAGCCTCCACCTCAGGCTGGGCGATCTGAACCTGCACGTTGAACAGGAACCCGACGGACTCCTCCTTGAGTGCCTCGAGCAGTGCGCTGAACATCTCGAAGCCCTCGCGCTTGTATTCCACCAGCGGGTCACGCTGAGCCATAGCGCGCAGGCCGATGCCCTCCTTTAGGTAGTCCATCTCGTAGAGGTGCTCACGCCACTTACGATCCAGCACCGACAGGACGACCTGGCGCTCCAGCTGCCGCATCGCGTCCGGGCCGGCCAGCTGCGTCAGCTCTGCCTCACGGCGGCCATAGGCCGCCCGCGCGTCGTCAACCACAGCGCTCAGCAGAGCCTCGCGGCTCAGGTCACCGACGTCGTCACCGATGTCCTCGTACTTGATACCGACGGGATAGAGCGTCTTGAGCGCAGTCCACAGCTGATCGAGATCCCAGTCCTCGGCGTAGCCATCCTGGGTGGCACCGTTGACGTAGGCGGTGACCACATCGGTGATCATGTGCTCGACCTGCTCACGCAGGTCCTCACCCTCCAGCACCCGGCGGCGCTCGGCGTAGATCACCTTGCGCTGCAGGTCCATTACTTCGTCGTATTTCAGGACGTTCTTGCGGATCTCGAAGTTCTGCTGCTCGACCTGGGTTTGTGCGGACTGTATCGCCCTGCTGACCATCTTGGCCTCAATCGGGACGTCGTCCTCCATCCGCAACCGGGTCATGATCGACTCGACCAGCGGGCCGTTGAACCGGACCATGAGCTCGTCCCGCAGGGATAGGTAGAACCGGGACTCGCCGGGGTCCCCTTGACGCCCGGAGCGGCCGCGCAACTGGTTGTCGATGCGCCGCGACTCGTGCCGCTCAGTGCCCAGGACATACAACCCGCCAGCGGCGATGACCTCCTGGGCCTCCGCCTCGACCTCGGCCCGGGCCGCCCGGACCGCGTCCTCCCACGCGGCCTCGTACTCTTCCGGGGTCTCCACCGGGTCCAGGCCGCGGGCCCGCAACTCGGCGTCGGCGAGGAACTCCGGATTACCGCCCAGCATGATGTCGGTGCCGCGACCGGCCATGTTGGTAGCCACCGTGACCGTGCCCTTGCGGCCGGCCTCGGCGACGATCATCGCCTCTTTCTCGTGCTGCTTGGCGTTGAGCACCGAATGCGGGATGCCCGCCCCGACCAGCGCCTTGGACAGATACTCGGAGCGCTCCACGCTCGCCGTGCCGACCAGGATCGGCTGGCCCTTGGCATGCCGCTCGGCGATGTCTTCCACCACCGCGTTGAACTTGGCTTCCTCGGTCTTGTAGACCAGATCACCGTGGTCGAGGCGGATCATCGGCATGTTGGTGGGGATCGACACCACACCGAGCTTGTAGATCTGGAGCAGCTCGGCGGCCTCGGTTTGCGCGGTACCGGTCATCCCGGCGAGCTTGTCGTAGAGCCGGAAATAGTTCTGCAGTGTGATTGTCGCCAAGGTCTGGTTTTCGGCCTTGATCTCCACCTTCTCCTTGGCCTCGATGGCCTGGTGCATGCCCTCGTTGTAGCGCCGGCCGTGCAGCACCCGCCCGGTGAACTCATCGACGATGAGGACCTCGCCGGCCCGGACGATGTAGTCCTTGTCCTTGGCGTAAAGCTCCTTGGCCTTGAGCGCATTGTTGAGGTAGCCCACTAGTGGCGTGTTGGCCGCCTCGTAGAGGTTCTCGATGCCTAGTTGGTCCTCGACGAGGGCGACACCCTCCTCGGAGACGCCCACGGTGCGCTTGCGTTCATCCACCTCGTAGTGCACGTCCCGCTTGAGCATCGGGGCGAGCCGGGCGAACTCGCCGTACCACCGGGAGGACTGGTCGGCCGGCCCGGAAATGATCAGCGGGGTGCGGGCCTCGTCGATGAGGATGGAGTCGACCTCGTCGACGATGGCGTAGCTGTGCCCGCGCTGGACGCAGTCGGCGAGGCTCCAGGCCATGTTGTCGCGCAGGTAGTCGAAACCGAGCTCATTGTTCGTGCCGTAGGTGATGTCGGTGTGGTAGGCGACGCGCCGCTCGTCCGGGGTCATCTGCGACAGGATCACCCCGACGTCCAGGCCGAGGAAGCGGTGCACCCGGCCCATCCACTCCGCGTCGCGCTTGGCGAGGTAGTCGTTGACCGTGACGACATGCACGCCCTTTCCGGCGATCGCGTTGAGATAGGCGGGCAGCACGCAGGTCAGCGTCTTGCCCTCGCCGGTACGCATCTCGGCGATGTTGCCGAGGTGCATCGCGGCGCCACCCATGAGCTGCACGTCGAAGTGCCGCTGCCCCAGCGTGCGTTTGGCGGCCTCGCGGACCACCGAGAACGTCTCGGGTAGCAGATCATCCAGTGATTCGCCCTTGCCGTGGCGGCTGCGGAACTCATCGGTCTTGGCGCGCAGCTCGGCGTCAGACAGGCCGGAGACATCGACTTCCAGGCCGTTGATGTGATCGGCGATGGCGCGTAACCGGCGCACGGTCTTGTGCTCGCCGGCGCGGAGCAGTCGGGACAGGACCACCGTGACAGACCTCACTCGTATCGGGGCATTCGGATCGGGGCGCGGGTCGGCGGCGGGCAGCCTGGTGGCGTGCCGCACGGCACACCGGTGCCGTCGATCTGCATGCCATCGTATGCCCAGCGCCGGCCCGCCTGTCAGCAGCGCAGGTCAACGGTGTCCATCGGCCCTCGACGGCCGGGGCGGAGAATACGCCGAACTCGGCAGCAGTGCTGCTCACGGGCTTCGTGGCGGCTCTGCTGCCGAGTTCGGGGAAGGGGGCGCTACACCAGCTGGATCACGCCGTAGTCGAAGCCGTGCCGGCGGTACACCACACTGGGCAGTCCGGAGGCGGCATCCGCGAACAAGTAGAAGTCGTGGCCCACGAGCTCCATCTCGTAGAGCGCCTCGTCGACGGTCATGGGTTTGGCAGAGTGCCGCTTACGCCTGACGATGCGACCGGGTCCATACGCATCCGGTGACTCCGACCGCTGGGTGGGCAGCTCGTAGTCGAGTTCTTGGTCGGGCGCCTCGAGCAGATCCATCTGCTGGCGATGACCATTGGCCTGCCCGCCGGCACCGACGCTAGGACGAGGGATTTCGGGGGCCAGGGTTGCCGCCAGCGGCGCGGTGGCCTCGGCGACGGAGGTAGGGTGACGACGGCCATAGTGCACCTTGTGGCGATCCGCCATCCGGCGCAGCCGGTTGTCCAGCTTGCTCACCGCCGCGTCCAGCGCGGCGTAGAAATCTGCACCACACGCTTCCGCGCGGACGACCTGCCCGCGGCACCGACCGGTGATCTCCACCCGCTGGCAGCTCTTGGACTGCCGGGGATTGCGCTCGTGGAACAGCTCGACGTCGTAGTGGACGGCCTTCTGGTCATACCGTTCGACGCGGGCGAGCTTCTCGGTAACGTGCACTCGGTAATGATCGGGTACCTCGACGTTACGACCCTTCACGACAATATTCACAGGGCGACCTCCTCGTGTTGTCCAATAGGGACTTCATCGACGCCGAAGGCGGTGATCGTTTCTGGGTCATGCGCGGGCGGCAGCAGCTCCGGGTCACCCGTGATGATCACTCGGCCACCGGCGCCAGGACCATGGCTTTCTCGCCTCCTCCCGAACACCTCAGCAATGCTGATGCCCGGACGGTAGTCCGCCAGCGGAGCTACCGCCAGAGCTTGGCACCCCGAGTCGCAGGGTCAACGCTGTGGTTGGTATTCCCCGCCGAGAGCTACGACGGGGTGTGACAACCGGCCGCAGCGAGAACCACGATGGCAGGCACCGTTACACCCGTCCGGAGCAGTGCCGCAGTGCACGCCGCGACGGTCGTACCTGTGGTCACCACGTCGTCGATGAGCACGACGGCTGTGCCGGCCGGCGGCAGTCCAGCCCGCCGCGGCCGCACCTTCCCCGCCAGATTGACCTGCCGAGCCGCCGCCGCCAACCCCACGGAGTCACGCACCCCCAGCCCCATCCGCAACGCCGGTGCAACCGCCGCCGCCACTCCCGCCCGAGCCAGCCCCGCCGCCGCCCGCCGTGCCACCAACTCCACGTGCTGCCCCCCACGCCGCCCCGCCGCTGCACCTCGCGATGGCACCGGCACCAGCCACATCTCATCGACCTGGGCGCGTTCTGGGGACAGACTGCGGAAGTGGAGCAGCGCGGAGGCGAGGGCATTCCCCAGCGGGGTGGCGAGGTCGCGGCGGGCGCGTTCCTTGTAGGCGAGCAGGGCGGCGCGCAGGGAGCCTTGATAGGTGCCTAGGGCGTAGATCGGTGGGCCTGTCCCGCAGCAGGGCGGGTAGACGCGCGCTGGTGCCCACAGCAGCGCCTCGCAATCGGGGCACAGCACCGCGCCGGGCAGACCACAGCCCCCGCACTCGGCGGGTAGCAGCAGGTCCAGCAGTGGGCGCAACACGAGGCTCAGTGTGCCGTGACCGGATGGCCTGAGCGATCAGTAGCGGCCCCGGACGGCGCGGTTGTGCACAATGGCCCCCGCTGCCCACACCGGGACAAACCTGGGCTTGTGCGCAGCCGCCGGCTGGGGTACCTCAGCCCGGGTACAGCGGCGCCGAGCCTGCTCCGACCCCGCCAAGCAGCGGTTCCCACACCTCCTGGGTGTCGGAATACGACCACAACCCGGTGGCGTCCGCTACCAGGACCGCACGGCCAGGTGCGGCGACGATGTCAGTCAGCGGACCAGTCAGGTTGGTGCTGGATAGTTCCCGGCGAGTCAGCCCGTCCACGGAGACCGAGGAGACCTGCGCGGATAGCCCGATCGAGGCCACCACCAGAAGCTCCGGACGCGCCCAATCTACGCTCGCGGTAGGCGGCAGGCTCCTCTCGCGCAACACCTGCGGATGCCGCAGGCTCATCACGCCCGATTCGGTCACCACCGCAGCCACCACCAGCCGCCCATCGATCACCGTGGCCACCCGCACCCCGTCCCGGGACAACCGAAGTTGCGAGATAGGTCCCAACCGGGTCAGTTCGCTGGCATTGACCTGGTAGGTCAGCGGCGGGCCGGTTCCGGAGAGCGCCACGCCCATGACCGTGCTGCCGTCGATCACGGTCCACAACTCGGTACCGGAAGGCCGCCAGGTGGGCCGGGTCATCGTCGCCGCCTCCAACGGCGCCAGCGCGAGATCCCCGTCGGTCGGACCCACCCGCAGCTGCGGGCGCCCTTCCGGGCCGGCGACCACTGCCGCCAGCAGCTCCCCACCGGGATTCGACCGGGCCGCGCTGAGCACCGTGAGCCGGCCATCCCCGGCAGGTCCCGGCACCGGAGTGCCGTTCAGCCCGCGCAGCCGCCCGCCGATGACGACTTGGCCAGGCACGTCGGACCGAGGCCCGGTAGGCGGGGCGTAGGAGGCGATGTCCGCCGGGCGCCACTCGGCCTGCGCGGGTACCAGTGGCTCCCCGTCAACAAGCAGCCGCAGCGGTGTGGGCACCAGGCCGTCCAACGAGGCGACGATCTGCGCCGCGACCAACCGCCGTTGCTGCTCGGCCATCCCGTGCAGACCGCTCAGATTGATCACAGTCCGCCCGGAACGGCTGACCAGCGAGTTCGACCGGAGCCGGACCGTGTCCGGGATCGCCGAACGGACCGCCCCGGCCAGTCGCTGAGACGGTCCGGCTAGCAGCAGGTCTACTACCCGTCCGGGCAGCGTGGCCGCTGGCTGAGCGGGAATCCAGCGCAGGTCGGGCACGAGGGTGCCGCGGTTCGGGTCGACGAAGCTGACCCGAACCTGGCGGTAGTTGCGTTGCAAGGCGGTGGCCTCGACCAGCACGCCCGGTGGGGGATTGGTGATCCGCCACTCGCCGTTCTCGGTGACCACGTCGAGGGGGACGGAGAAGGTCCCCGCCGCCGGCATGAAGCTGCCATCCGCGGTGAGCGTGCCCAGCCGGGAACCTCCCACCCGGATGCGGCGGACCCCATCGGACGAGCCGGTCAGTGGAGCGGCACCGGGGGCATCCTCGATCACGGTGACGCCGGCCTGGTCGTCCCATGTGGCCGCCGCATCCCGGGACAGGAAAGCCCGGGCCGCGGCGTGCCTGTTCGCAGAGCTACCGGTGGCCTCGATGAAGCCGCGTACCAGGCGGAACGGGTCCACACCCAGCTCGGGACCGAGTGGTGGAGCCAGCTGCGAGCCGACTGGCATCGACCGCACCACCTGGATGTCGGAACTCCCCGGGATAGCGGCGCATCCCACGAGCGCAGCGAACCCAGCAGCACACAGGGTGATGAGTAAGCGCTCCCGCATCACTGATGCCCCGGTCCAGCTGGTACTGCGGGATCCGATGCAGCGCCGTCCGACACGGTGCTGTCCGACACGGTGCTGTCCGACACCACGCCGTCCGGTGCAGTGCTGTCCGACACAGTGCTGTCCGGCACCACGCCGTCCGGTGCAGGGGAATCCTGGGGGGCGTTGTCGGGTCCCAGCGACAGCGGGCTGCTGGTGAGCTCAGTGCCTCCGATGCGAGGCAACGTGAGCCGGAAGGCGCTGCCCTGCCCAGGTGCGCCCCAGGCCTCCAACCAGCCTCCGTGCAGCCGGGCGTCCTCCAAGCTGATCGACAGTCCCAGCCCGGTGCCGCCAGTGCGCCGGTCACGCGAGGGATCGCCGCGCCAGAATCGGTTGAACACCAGCTCCTGCTGACCTGGCTGCAGCCCGACGCCGTGGTCTCGCACCAGTACGGCTACCGCGTCGGCGTCCGCGGCGAGGGTCGTCTGGACCGGGCGGCCTTCCCCGTGATCCAGGGCATTGGTGAGCAGGTTGCGCACGATTCGCTCGACTCGCCGAGGGTCGATCTCGGCGTGCACCTCCTCGGCCGGCTGATCCAACTCCAGCGAGGTGCCAGCGCGATCGGCCACGGCTCGTACCGAGGCCACCGCACGGGCCACGGTGTCGCGCACGTCGACGGTATCGAGCTGCAACTCGGCGACCCCGGCGTCCACCCGGGAGATCTCCAGCAGGTCGGCGAGCAGCGCCTCGAACCGGTCCAGTTCCCGCACCAGCAGCTCGGCCGGGCGGTGCAGCACCGGGTGCAGCTTGTCGCGCGACTCATAGAGCAGATCGGCCGCCATCCGCACGGTGGTCAACGGGGTGCGCAACTCGTGCGAGACATCGGAGGTGAAACCACGCTGCAACTCACCGAACTCCTCCAGCTGCCGGATCTGCCGCTGGATGCTGGCGGCCATTTCGTTGAACGAGGTACCCAGCCGGGCGATGTCATCCTCCCCGACGACCGGCATGCGCTTGTCCAGGTGGCCGTCGGCGAAGCGTTCGGCGACCTCGGCCGCCTGCCGGATCGGGACCACCACCTGGCGGGTCACCAAGCTGGCGATGCCCGCGACGAGCACCAGCAGCACCAGCCCGCCCACGACCAGGGTGGACTGCACCAGAGTCAGCGTGCGCTGCTCGGCGGTGAGCGGAAACAGCAGGTAGAGCTGCATGGTGCGGCCAGCGCTGGCGACCGGCATGCCGACGGCCAGCATGGTCACCTCGGTCGAGCCCCGCCGCACAGTGGTGATCTTGTGGGCGAGCGCGCCGCGTTCCACCGCAGAACGAAGGACGGCTGGGACATCGCTCAGAGGGCCGATCTTCTGGCCGGTGCCGGCCTCGCCGGACGGGCCGCCGCCGTCCACCAGCACCGGTTCATAGACACCGGCGTTGGCCGTCGCGAAACCGGTTGCGGTCGGGTCCGGATTGGTCAGCCGGTCCACGGCGGTAGTCAACCGGCCGGCCAACGACGCCGAAGTGGGGTCCACCGCGCCGAGCTCAGACTCGACCAGGATCCTGCTGTTGTCGGCCTGCAGCAGCGCGGCCTGCGTCTTGTTCTCGATCAGCCGCTGAGCGAGCTGAGCCTGCAACACCATGCCGAGCACCAGCACCACCGTGGACGACAGCGCCACGGTGCTGCTCACCACGCGGATCTTCAAGGAGCGGCGCCACATCGCACCTGCCGTCGCGGTCAGCTCACTGGCTGCCGCGGACGCTGGGCGTAGGGCGTCAGTCGCCCGGCTGGCGAGCGAGGTCACCGTGGGCTGATCCCGGCCCGCAACGGTGGGGCTCTCATGGCGTTCCGGCTTTGTACCCGACGCCGCGCACGGTGAGCACCACCTCCGGATGCTCGGGATCCCGCTCAATCTTGGAACGAAGCCGCTGGACGTGCACGTTGACCAGTCGGGTGTCGGCGGCGTGCCGGTATCCCCAGACCTGCTCGAGCAGCACCTCACGGGTGAAGACCTGGCGCGGCTTGCGGGCCAGTGCGAGGAGCAGGTCGAACTCCAGCGGCGTCAGCGAGATCGGCGTCCCGTCCCGGGTGACCTGGTGACCGGGCACGTCGATGGCGAGGTCACCGATGGTCAGTTGCTCGGCGGGTTGGGCGTCGATCCGGCGCAACCGGGCCCGCAGCCTGGCGACCAGCTCCTGGGTCTTGGGTGGCTTGATCATGTAGTCATCGGCGCCGGATTCCAGCCCCAGGACCACGTCGACGGTGTCGCTCTTGGCGGTGAGCACCACGATCGGGACGCCGGACTCGGCGCGGATCGCCCGGCACACATCGATACCGCTCATGCCGGGCAGCATCAGATCCAACAACACCAGGTCGGGTTTCAGCTCACGCACTGCGGGCATCGCCTTGGGACCCTCGGAGACTACTGCCGTCTCGAAGCCTGCCTGGCGCAGCGCGATAGCCAACATCTCCGCTGCCGCAGGATCGTCTTCCACCACGAGCACACGAGCTGCCATGCGCACCATCGTGGCATTGCCCGCGACGCTTGCGCCTCTCGGGCGGCGGTCGAGGTGGTGGGCACGTTGTTCACCGACGGTTCATCTGCCGAGTATCTGCGCCACCAGGTCGTCCAGCCCACCCATTGCGGCAATAGTCCCATCGAGGACAGACCACGGAGCGAGCCATCCGTCTGCGGCCAGCCCGTCATAGACAGCGGCGCACCGAGTCTGCAGCTCGTGGTCGGCCTCATACATGTCCTTACACCGCGTGCTGTCGGCCTCGGCCCGACGATCCGCGCGGGCC
>JBOHFW010000412.1:0-7175 GCA_050699835.1 Pseudonocardiaceae bacterium
CAGTTGCACACCTGGGCGTCGTCGTCTAGCTCCGCCGCGCCCACCTCCGGCGCCGGGACGCCAATGTCGAACAGCAGCTTGATCCGCTCCTCGGGCAGCGGCACCCGCCGGTCGAAGGCGTGGGTCAGCGCGGCGACCTTGCTGACATCACCCAGCAGCGTGGCGCCGACCAGGATGCCGTCGCGGATGATCACGGTCTGGTAGACGCCGCGGCTGGGTTCGCTGAACTGGACGAACTCGTCGTCGGGCCGCTCCGGTTCCTTCAGGCCCATCGCCGCCACGTCCACCCCGGCGACCTTGAGCTTGGTCGCCAGCCGGGAACCGTGATACGCCGCTGCCGCGTCGGCACCAGTGATGTGGTCGGCCAGCACCACCGCCTGCTCCCACAGCGGGCCGACCAGCCCGTACACCTCACCGCGGTGCTGCGCGCACTCCCCGACGGCATAGATGTCGTCATCGTCCACCGATCGCATCTGGTCATCGACCACGATGCCGCGCTGGGTCTCTAGGCCGGAGACCATGGCCAGCCCGATGTTCGGCCGGATCCCCGCAGCGACCACCACCATCTCGACGCCCAGCGTGGTCCCGTCGGCGAAGGTGACGCCGCTCACCGCGCCCCCGCTGCCGCCCCGGATCGCGGTGGTGCGGGTGCCGGTATGCACGATCATGCCCAGCCGCTCCAGCGAGCCCCGCAGCACCCGGCCCGCCTGGGGATCCAGCTGCTGGTTCATCAGCCCCGCCGCGGAGTGCACCACGTGCACGGAAAGACCGTGCGCCTGCAGGCCACGAGCCGCCTCCAGGCCGAGTAGGCCACCGCCGATCACTGCGGCGCGCTGCCTGCCGCGGGCGTAGCGGATCATCGCCATGGTGTCGCGCAGGGTGCGGAACCCGAACACCCCCGGCGTCAGCGTCGTGTCATCCGCCCACAGCCCCTCCATTGGCGGGAAGAAGGAGCGGCTGCCGGTGGCCAGTACGAGCTTGTCGTAACCGACGATCGAGCCGTCGTCGGCGTAGACCCGGTGGGCGAAGCGGTCGATGCGCACCACCCGCACCCCGGCGTGCAGCGTGATCCCGTTGTCCTCGTACCACTCCCAGGGGTTGAGGAAGATGTCATCCAGCGGCGCGCTGCCATCCCCCGCGAGCAGCTCGGAGAGCAGGATGCGGTTGTAGTTGCCGTGCGGCTCGTCACCGAACATGGTGATGCGAAACTGCTCGGCACCACCCCGGGTCAGGATCTCCTCGACCGCCCGGGCCCCCGCCATACCGTTTCCGATCACGACCAGTTCTCGCATGAGCGCCTCACACCTCCACCAAGCCCAGATCGACGACCACGATGCCCACACACCCCTCGGGCGCGGCGACGTGCAGCTCAACCTGGGTGTTGCTGATCAGGTCTTCCACCACCCGCAGCGGCACGTGGGTGCCACCACGAGCCCCGATCGGGAAGTAGCGCATCGGCTGCCCGTCACGCATGAGCAGCACCGTGATCATCTCGTCGGTGCTGTTGCCGCCCCGGAAGTACAGGGCCTGCCCGGTCACGCCGGGCGGCACGGTGTAGGTCAGGGCGGGATCGATCGGGACGGGCTTGCACAGGCCCTGCCCTTCGAAGGGGTAGCTGCCCTGCAAGAACCTCGGGGTGGTGTGCATGGGATCTCCTTCTCCTTCGGTGGTCACGGCTCGTGGCCGGGTAGCGCGCTGACCGCCACCGCGCAGACCTTGAACTCCGGCATCCGGGAGATGGGGTCCAACGCCGGGTTGGTTAAGACGTTGACCTCGGGCCAGTGGAACGGCACGAAGACGGTGTCGGCGCGGATGGTGTCGGCGACGATGCGCTCGTAGCTGATGCCCGCGTAGTCCGCGAGGCCGCCCGCGCTGGCGGCGCGCAGCTCGTCGAACACCTCCCGCGGCTGCTCGGCGAAGCCGCTGCGCGACGTGGGTGGCGTGGGGCGCGGAGACGACGATGTTGGACGCGAACACCAGCAGGGTGCGCACTCCGCCATCAGTGCCCAGCTTCTCGAGCATCTCGTAGGCCGAGATGCCGGGTCCGGGCAGGCGCTCCGGTTCGACTCCCCATACCGCGGCGACGTGTTTGCGGGCGACCGGGTCGTCCAGACGCCGGTAGCCGGGCAGCTGATCGGCCTTCTGGCCGTGCTCGCGGCCGCCCTGCCCGTTGCCCTGCCCGGTCAGGGTGGCGAACCCGGAGCCGGGCCTCCCGGGTAGGCCCAGGGCCAGCGCCAGGTTGATGAAAGCCAGCGTGGTCTCGGTGCCGTTGCTGTGCTGCTCGGCACCTCGGGCGGTGAGCACCATGGCAGTCTCGGCCTCCCCAGCAACCGCGCGGCCTCATCCAGCTGGGCGACGGGGACGCCGGTGATCCGCTCCACCCGATCCGGCCAATACGCTCGCACCGCCCGGCGAACCTGCTCAAAGCCCTGGGTGCGGCCAGTGATGAAGGCGGTGTCAAGGTACCCGTGCTTGATCACCAGGTGCAGCAGCCCGTTGGCCAGCGCCAGATCGGTGCCGGGCACCGGCTGCAGGTGCAGCTTCGCGCCCCGAGCGGTGGACGAACACCGGGGGTCGATGGCGATATGCGCCGCGCCGCGGCTGCGGCCCTCGTCGAACCACTGCATCGCGGGCGGCATGGTGTCGGCCGGGTTGGACCCGACCAGCAGGATGACCTCGGCCTCGGCGATATCAGACAGCGGGAACGGCAGGCCCCGGTCGAGGCCGAACGCGCGGGTGGTCGCCGCAGCCGCGCTGGACATGCAGAACCGGCCGTTGTCATCGATCTGGGAGGTGCGCAGCGCGACCCGGGCGAACTTGCCCAGCTGGTAGGCCTTTTCGTTGGTCAGCCCGCCGCCGCCGAAGCAGCCCACCGAGTCCCGCCCGTAGCGCTGCTGCGTGGCCATGATCGCCCGGACGACCCGGTCCAGCGCGTCATCCCAGGTTGTGGGGCGCAACGGGGCATCGCGCCGGCCACGGACCAGCGGCTGGTCCAGCCGGTCGGGGTGGTCGAGTAAGTCGGCCGCCGTCCAGCCCTTGCTGCACAGCCCACCCCGGTTGGTCGGGAAGTCGTCCTGGGGTTCGAGCTGGATTCGTCGGGTGGCGACGCTCAGCGTGATGCCGCACTGCAGCGAGCAGTACGGGCAGTGCGTCCGCGCCGGACGAGCATCCACCTTTCCACCGTGCGCCCTATGCGTTTCCGGCCCGTTGTATCCGAGTTACGGCTGGCCCGAGCCCGTATCGTGGAGCGCCCGGCCGATATCCTTGACCGGAAGCAACAGATGCAGCGGATCCGATGGCGAATCCAGGAACTCGGCATGCGCGAGGTAGAAGCGCCGCGCCTCATCGTCGCGCGCGTGCACAAGCAGGGCCCGGATGCCTACCGCGTCCGCGAGACCCACAGTGCGTCGTAACACATCTGCCAGCAGCCCCCGGCCCAGGCCGAGCCCTCGCATGCGCTGATCAACGGCCAACCGAGCCAGCAGCAGGCACGGAATCTGTGTCGGCGCTCCCCTGGCTACCGGGACCGGTACCGCCTCGCGGGTCACATTCGCCACCGCGATGGCGTAGTACCCGACTACCCGCTTATCGAGCACGCTGACGTAGGTCACCGAGTTGTTGGCTCGCTGGTTCTGCCAGGAGTACCGCACCAGCCACTTGTCAAGCTCCGGTGCACCGCTGTCGAAGCCTTCCCCCACGTCAGCTCTGGTCAGCTTCCGCGGGGCGCTGGGTTTACCAGCCACGCCTACTCATCATCGGCGAACGGAGCGGGCTCTGCCAGCAGGGCACGTAACTTCGGCAGATCGCGAGCCGGCCGATCGAGCAGCCGCTGGAACTCGTCCCACCGCTGGTCGTCGATAAGGAACCAACGCCGGTCAGCAAGCACCCGCTCCGCCTCGACGACGGCGGTCTCCAGGACAAAGTCGGTCATGGTGCGATCAGTCGCCGCCGCGGCCCGCTTGAGCAACTGCTCCTGACGAGCGCTAGCTCGAAGATTGATCCGGCAGTCGCGGGCTGCCCGTTGCTCGGCAACGTCCCGAGACATGGACCACCTCCCTTGGTACGCACACTGTACGTACGAGTCCCGATGGCGTCCACGTCAGTGCGTTGAACAGCGAGACGGCGAGGTGTCAGACACCGCTGCTACCTTACGTCGCCACTGGGATGCCGACCGTAGCCGTGAGAAGGAGGGTCGGGATGCGCATGAGCTTCACCGTCGAGGACGAGGACGAGTTCCAGATCCGCCGCGACGAGGTGCTGAACGAGTACGCGGCATGGCTCGCCTCGTCGGACATCGACGATGCGGATGCCGGCGATGCGGGGGTGGCGCTGGACTGGAAATGGGGTTACCAGGATGGTGCGCTGGCGCGGTGGACGGTAGCCGATCTGGAGGAGTTCCTTCTCGGCTGGTGCCCTCGCAAGCTGTCCATGCCAGCCGAGGAATGCGCCGGCTTCCCCGGTTCGATTCGCGCTTTCATGACCTTCCTGGCCGCTCAGGGGTGGCTCGCGCCCGGCAGTGGCTCGCTATCACAGCTGCAGCGCTGGTGCGAGCGCAGCACATCACGCTTCGTCACGAAGATGGCAGACCCGGCAAACTACGGTCTGGCTAAGGGACTTTTCGCCGGCGCAGGCATTCCCGAACCGGGTATGGACCTGAACGAGGCCACCCTCGCCACCATGATGCAGCAGATCAACACACTGCTACCCGACGGTATCGACGAGGGGCCGAGCGCCACCGTGGGTCCGGCCACTCTGCCTGATCCGGAGCAGCGAGCGGCGTCCGCCGCGGCCGCTCCAGCGCTGGCCCAGATGCACAGACTCTGGCAGTTCTGCGCTGCCCCGGGACGCCCGCTGACCCAGAAGGGCAACCTGCGGCTGGCCGACGCCCGGCACCTGGTGGCTGAGCTCGAGACCGGCGACGTGCCCGACATTAAGATCGGCGGCCACCAGCACAGCCTGCGCACCACGCAGGACCTGCCGGTGCTCAGCTGGCTGGTGGAGCTGGCCATCGACGCGCGGGTACTGCGGCGGCAACGGGGCCGTCTGGTAGCGGTGGCCCGGTGGCGGGAACTGTCCCCAGTGGAGGCCCTCGACCGGTTGGTCGACAGCGCCGTCGAGGTCGGCTTGTCCGCTGTCAGATCGCCCTACCTGCCCTCAATGGAGCCCGTCCGTGAGGTTCTCGACGAGGGTGCCGGGCGGCTGCTCGCCGAGCTGATCGATTGCCAGGCGGCCGGCACACCGGTGTCCGTCGATGAGCTCGCTGACCTGATGATTCTGGGGGTGAGCCAGTACTTCCCCGGCCTGCCCGATTTTCACCTCGGCATGGTCCGCGGCTGGGTCCGAGACCATCTTGATCGGCTGGCCTGTCTCGGCGTCGTTACGGAGGCTCCGGGCGGCATCGTTGAGCTCACCCCCGCCGGGGTGCCCGTGGCGGTCCGGCTCGCCGAGGACCTCGGCATCATCGTGCTCCGCCGTCCGGACCCGGCCACCGCGACCGCCCAGGATCTCGTCACGCTGATCGAGCGTATGGAGCCGCCGGACTGGATCGCCGACGCCAGCGCGTGGGTGGCTCATCGTGGTGCCGAGCCGGCGGCGCGGGAGCTGGTCGGTGCAATCAACGACACGGAGACGCCCGCGCCGGTAGCGCTCGCCGTGCTCACCCAGCTAGGGGAGTTGGTGTGCGAGCACGCCATCCCCGCCGTCGAGACCATGCTCAACGGGCCGCGCGACGGACTCGCGCTGCAGACACTGGTGGCTGCCGGCGCCCTGGATCCCGCGACGCTGGACCATGACCGGTTGCTGCGCGCCGGGATCGACGTGATGGCTGTCGCCTACGACGTCGGCGGGCCCGACGAGTTGCTCCTCGCGCTGGCTGCCCGGGATTGTGGACCGGACGAGCAGATCGCGCTGCTCGACCGCTTCTGGCGCGCCGAGCATCCCCGAGTCGGGGAACTACTCGAGGTCATCGGCCGGCACCACCCCGACAAGAAAGTCGCCAAGTCTGCTCGCAAAGCGCTGCTGAAGCACCGCAGCTTCCTCGCCGGCCGATAGTGACGCGTGCCTGCGCGTGCACGGGCCCAAGGTATCTCAGGCGGTGTCGGTGAGGGGGCGGTCGATCCAGGACATCAGCCCGCGCAGCCGGGCGCCGACCTGCTCGATGGGGTGCTGTTCCCCCTCGGCGCGCAGCTTGGTGTAGTTGGGCCGCCCGTTGTCGTCCTCGGTGATCCACTCCTGGGCGAAGCTGCCGTCCTGAATCTCGGTGAGAATCCGGCGCATCTCGTCCTTGACCTCAGGGGTGATGATCCGCGGCCCCCGGGTGAGGTCGCCGTACTCGGCGGTGTCGGAGATCGAGTAGCGCATCCGGGAGATCCCGCCCTCATACATCAGGTCGACGATGAGCTTGACCTCGTGCAGGCATTCGAAGTAGGCCACCTCGGGGGCGTACCCGGCGTCCGTGAGCACTTCGAAGCCAGCCTGGATCAGAGCGGTGAGCCCGCCGCAAAGCACGGTCTGCTCACCGAACAGGTCGGTCTCGGTCTCCTCGGTGAAGGTGGTCTTGATCACCCCAGCGCGGGTGCCGCCGATCGCCTTGGCGTACGACAGCGCCAGTGCCTGGGCGCCTCCGGTCGGGTCCTGCTCGATCGCGATCAGGCAGGGCACTCCTTTGCCGTCGATGAATTGACGGCGTACCAGGTGACCGGGTCCCTTCGGCGCCACCATCGCCACGTCCACGTCGGACGGTGCCTCGATCAGTCGGTAGCGAATGTTGAAGCCGTGCCCGAACAGCAGCGCATCGCCCGAGTTCAGGTTCGGCGCGATGTCCTGGGCGTAGATGGTGCGCTGCTTGGTGTCCGGCGCGAGAACCATCACGACGTCGGCTTCGGCGGCTGCTTGCGCTGGCGTGACGACCCGCAGACCCTCATCAGCCGCCTTCGGCCGCGACTTGGATTCCTCCGGCAGGCCCACCCGGACGTCCACTCCGGAATCCCGCAGGCTCAACGCGTGCGCATGCCCCTGGCTCCCATACCCGATCACCGCAACCACCCGACCGCCGATCACGCCAAGATCAGCATCCCCATCGTAAAAGACCTCTGAACTCATCCGTAGCTCCTCCTCTGCTACCGCGTTCTGGGGACAGAACGCACTTATTCGGGGCAAATTACTGCGTTCTGTCC
>JBOHFW010000413.1:0-3449 GCA_050699835.1 Pseudonocardiaceae bacterium
GCCGTGGCCCGCGCTGACGCTGCTGCGCACAACTGCCGAGGCGGCCGGGCACACGTTGGTACCGCGACTGGCCGTGTACCCCGAATATGCCCTGCAACCGCAGCGATGGCTGGACGACGCGGTTCGCTTCGGCGTGCTGGATCGTTCCGACGCCGAAGGACTGGGTCGGGACGATCCGGGCGCGGTGTTGTCCGAGAGCGCGCAGCAGGCCCGCAATGTCGGCGACGGTGCGGAGGTGACGCTGGCCGGGCGCCGCTCCACCGCCTGGTACTCCGGCACCGCTGTCACGCCGCCTGAGCTGCTGCCTGCTCCGGCGCGGGCCACCGGTGCGGTGCGTGAGGTGCTCGACGGAGTCCGCCTAGGCCACCCGCCTGGACTCGACGAGCTCGTCACCTTGCTGCGGGCCCGGGGCCCCGAGGTCGCTGCCGTGGCGGGGCTGGCTGACGAGCTGCGCTCGGTGACCGTCGGCGACACCGTCACCTACGTGGTCAACCGCAACATCAACTACACCAACGTGTGCACCTTCCGCTGCCGGTTCTGCGGATTCTCCAAGGGCAAGCTGTCGCTGAACCTGCGCGGCGCGCCGTACCTGCTCCCGCTGCCCGAAATCGTGGCGCGGGTGCTGGAGGCCCAGCACCGTGGTGCTACTGAAGTCTGCCTGCAGGGCGGGATCCATCCCAGCTTTGATGGCGAGTACTACCTGACGGTGTGCCGGGCCATCCACGAGGCGGCACCCGGCATCCACATCCACGGCTTCACCGCGCTGGAGGTCACCGAAGGTGCCCGGCGGCTGGGCGAGCCACTGGCTGGTTACCTGAGGCGGCTTCGCGATGCGGGGTTGCGCTCTCTGCCGGGTACCGCCGCGGAGATCCTCGACGACGAGATCCGCGCAGTGTTGTGCCCAGACAAGATCACCACTGCGGAGTGGCTGGAGGCGCACCGGGTGGCGCATTCGGTGGGGCTGCGCTCGAACGTCACGATGATGTTCGGGGCCATCGAGCAACCCCTGCATTGGGCCCGTCACCTGCTCCGCGCCCGTGAGCTGCAGGCACAGACCGGCGGGTTCACCGAGTTCGTCGGGCTGCCCTTCGTGCACATGGCGACTCCGATGTACCTCAAGCGGGCGGCCCGACGGGGACCGACCTGGCGAGAGGTGCTGCTGGTGCACGCGGTTGCCCGGATCGCGTTGCACGGGCTGATCGAGCACGTGCAGGCGTCCTGGGTCAAGCTCGGTGCCTCCGGCGCCCGCCAGCTGCTGCAGGCTGGGGTCGACGACCTCGGTGGCACGCTGATGGATGAGAACATCAGCCGCGCGGCCGGCGCCAGCCATGGGCAGGGCCTGGACGAGGCCGGCTTCCGGGCGATCGTCGAGCCGCTCGGCCGGACGCTGGCCCAGCGCACCACCCTCTACGAGGCGGTGCCGGTCAACCCCCGCTAGCGATTTCCCCAGCCTGACTCGTACCTTGCCGCGGCGGCTGGGATGGCGTGGTCGCAGGAGGTGGTGCTGTCGTGCTCGTCGTGGTGGGGGTGGAGGTCGGGGTCTCCTTGGGTGCAGGAGGCGTGGGTGCAGGAGGCGTGGAGGTGGACGGTGTGGTAGTAGAGGTTGGGGAGCGAGTCGTAGTCGGTGGGGGACTAGACCAGCTGTTGGTCCAGGTGTGGGTGGTGACCCAGGTGGGCACCGGCGCGCGGCTGGAAGCCGGAGGTCCCGGTTTGGTGCCACCACCGGAAGGGAGGATCGGCGCGGCGGGAGGTGTGGTCCGGACGGCCTCACCCGAGCTGATTCTGCGCGAGGTCCTGTCACCGTCTGTCCCGGCATTCGGGACCGGGCTTGCGGCGCCGGGGCTCGGGGAAGGCACGTCCGGCGCGCGGTGAGCAGGCGGAGCATCAGGCGGCGGGACTGCGACGTTCGCTGGCGTGGTGGGGTCGCTGTGGGTGGTCAAGAAAGGGATTGATGCCGCTCCTGCGGCGGTGACCAGCGCCAGGGCGCCGGCAAGGGCAACCTGTTTCATCCGTCGAGAGTTGGCCCGGCGCGATTCGAGGTCAGCAGATTCGACGTCGAATGGGATCGCGGTCCGGGATGGCCGTTCGGGTAGGTGTGTCGGGGTGGGGGTCGACAGATTGGATGCGGTGGGTTCGGTAGCGGATTCGATGGGACGTGCGAGCAAGGCCGCACCGAGCGCAATCGCTGCTTTGGGGTCGGCGTCGACGGCAACGGGGCGGCCCAGCTCGGCGGAGACGAGTTGGGCGACCAGCGGGACCCGGGAGGAGCCACCGACCAGCAGCACCACGTCCAACTCCGCAGCCTCGAGCTGGGCGGATCGCAGGGTGCGGCACAGCGCCTGCACGGTCTCGCTCACCCCGGTGTGGATCATGTCCTCGAACTCGGCGCGGACCATCCGCACCTGGGACTGGATCCCGGGCGCGAGCACCGGGATGGTCACCTCGGTGTCGGCCGAGAGCGCTTCCTTGGCCTCGGTGCACTCCCGGCGCAACGCCGCAATCGCGGCCAATACTGCGGGATCCTGCCCATCGAGCTCGACTAACGCCGGTACCGCGGCCAGCACATGAGCGAACACCGCATCATCGAAATCCACCCCACCGAGCTGCTCCAGGCCCTGGGGCTGGCCCAGCACACAGAACCCGCCGGTACCGGTCTTACGGACCACTGCCGCATCGAAGGTCCCCCCACCGAGGTCGTAAACCGCTACTGTGCGCCCAGGTTCGATCCGCTCCTGCGCCGCGTAACCGGCTGCGGCCGCCTCCGGCTCGGTGACGAACCCGATCTGCTCCAGATCGGCAGCCCGCAGCGCCCGCGCCAAGACGTCAACTTTGTAGGTACCCCACCCAGCTGGATGGGTGAGCACAATCCCCGCCGCCGGGCCACCCTCCCGCGCCGCGACCCGCTCCACCACCCACCGGACCACCATCGCGGCGATCTCCGGCGCGCCGTAGGACACCCCACCGACCACTAGCGGAACGTCATCGCCGATACGCCGCTTGAACCCGCGCACTACGCGATCAGGATCCGTCACCGCGCGACGCTCAGCGGCTTCCCCCACCACCACCTGGCCAGCCTCGCCCAGGAACACCACCGAGCTCACCGCCGCCGATCGATCCCCCAGCCCCACCACCTCGGGCGGCCCCCACCGCCCGTCCTGGACCCGACACACCGCCGCCGCTGTGAACGTGCTACCTAAGTCAATCCCCAACCAGTAGCCCATTCCTCCCGTGCCCTCCTCGTTCCGGCGCCCACAGAACCCTAAAGCGGAGCTGGAGCCAATCTGAACGGGCCCGGCCTGCTGCGTATCGCGGACACAGCGCGCTCTGTTATCGACACCGTGAGTGATCAGCGGCGCTCCGGGCCCGGGTGCCCGGCGGTGACGGGGGTCCGGGCGGGCGCTAGGCATCCCGTCCAGGGCCGTACCCGAGGAGTCGCTGTCAATCCCCTA
>JBOHFW010000414.1:0-9882 GCA_050699835.1 Pseudonocardiaceae bacterium
GGTAAGTCCTGACCGGTGGCTTCCCGAGGTATCAGGTGGGATCCGCCGCGGGCCGTAGGCCCGCGGCCCGGGCGACCGTGACCGCTTCCAGGCGGCTGCGCACCCCGAGCTTGGTGAGGATGCTGCGCACGTGTGTGCGGATGGTGCTGGTGGATACCACGGACTCGATGGCGATCTGGTTCACCGGCTTGCCGTCCACCATGCGCAATAGCACCTCGCGCTCGCGGTGGCTGAGCACGTCGAGGCGCGCGCTGCAGTCGCGGGCTCGCCGGACGTCGTCGCGTAATTCGCGCAGCACCGCCCCGAGCTGTCGCGGTGGGTAGAAGGCATGACCCTGTGGTACGCCGCGCAGTACCTCGAGTAGGTGATCTAAGGGTCTCTCCTTGGATACCCAGGCGGCGGCGCCGGATCGTGCCGCGGCGACGGCATGGGCTGGGTCGTGGCTGCCGGTCAGGATCACCAGTTGCGCCGGGGGCCAGGCGGCGCGCAGCTTCCGCAGCATCCCGCCGGTCGAAGCGGTCACGGGTCCGATCTCGGTGGTGATCACGTCGGGACGCAGCGTGCGGACGATCTCCATCAGGCGCGGATCGTCTGGCGCGGCGCTACCGACGACCCACAGATCGTTGGCGCTAGACAGCTGGACGGTGAGAGCATCGGTCAGCATCGCGTGACTGTCGATGAGGAGAACCCGCAAGAACGTCACGGGGACAACTGTGCCTGGCGCCCTCTCCGGGCGGCAACTCCCGATCTGTGTGACGTTGTCTGATTCCGATGTCACTGTGTTTACTACTCCGTCGCCGGCACGGTCGTCTTCTCGGCGAGGAGGGCGGGCCGCATCACGACCGTGCGGCGCGACGGGCTGGTCCACCTACCGGTGGAGCTCAGCCACGCCTTCGGGAATACGTACAGCGCGACCGCGGCGTCGAGCACCCGAATGAACGGGAAGAAAGGCCACAGCGCCAGGAAGCGCAGCTTGCGTTCGATCAGGGCCACGAGGCAGGTCAGCGCGAGATCGGCGCCGGTCACCGCCAGCAGCAACACCTGCAGGGTCATGTGCGACGAAACCGCCTCGTGCACCGGCGCGATCCCGGGCCAGCTCAGCGTGTCCGGGTACACGGCCGGCACGCCAAGGACCAGCACCAGAAACGGCAGCAGCAGGAAGAACATGCTGCTGGTCAGCAGCTCGAGCAGCAGCACCGTGAGCATCGCGCTGAACAGCGACAATCGCGGCGGGTGGCGGCGGACCGTCTGCCAGAGTCCCAGACCCCACCGCTTGATCTGGCGGATGTAGTCGCGGAGATTGTCCGGATCCTGGGTCACCGCGACGGCGCCGAGGGAGAAGGCCACCTTGCCCAGCCGCTTCTGGTAGACCTCGAAGGTCATGTTGAAATCCTCGATTACCAGGCCAGGCGGATTCATCTCGATCAATGGCAGCACGGATGTGCGATACATGCTGGCGAAACCGGGCACGATGTGAGTGGCGTTGGTGAACCGCCAGGTTTGGCCGAACTTCAGCAACCTTTGGCTGATCGCGTAGATGCGCTGCCGGTGACACACCAGCACCTTCCCGAGCAGAGACAGGCCGCGTTCATGCCAGTGGGTGCGGACCGCGCCGGCCACGGCGACGACTTTGGGATCGTCGAAATGCGGCAGGGCAGCGTCGAAATACCCCGGCTCAATGGTCGTATCGGCATCCAGCAACAGCACCGCCTGGAACCGTTCGACCAAGCCGAAACGGTCGATCGCCTCCTCGAGTGCTCCCGCTTTACCGACATTGGTGCGGGTCTCGATAACATTAACCCCGGCCCGGCGGGCCAGCTCGGCGGTCCGATCCGTGGAGCCGTCGGAGACGACGTGAACGTTTTCGCGCGGGACCAGCGCAGTGATCGCCTCGATGCTGGCCTCGATCACCAGTTCCTCGTTGTGCGCGGGGATGAGCACGGCCACGTCCTGCACCGTCATCAAGGGACCGGCATCGAATCCACGGCGTCGTAGCCGCCCGCGGAGGGTCCTTTTCCGCCAGGCCTCCTCAGCCAGCCGTGCCAGGCCGATGGTTGACCACACGGTGAAATTGACACCGAAAACGATAATCACAACCGGCCACCAGGACATCAGCTGGACGACCTTTCAGCACCGGAAGAAGCGTTCACAGGCAGGACGTCGCGCAGTGCTGTCCAGGTCCGGTCGTCCTCATCGCCGAACATCCACAAGTAGACACCGCGGATCCCGGCCGATTTCGCGGCCTCGAGCTTGGCTGTGGTGCTCTCGGCGTTTTCGAACCAGACCTCGTGCGCCCGGCCCTGTTCGTCGGTGTACCGGAACGAGGGTGATTGGCTCAGCCGGTCGTACTGCAGGGTGGCGTTGAATGCTCGGGTGCGGCCGTAGCACTGCAGCCAGCTCACCGGCTCGCCCTGGCCATTAACCCCGCCACTATTAACCCCGCCACTATTAACCCTGTCACCGTTAACTTCGCTACCAACAACCCAGTCGAAACCGGCAACCGGTATCCCCAGCACGATTTTCTCCGCAGGGATCTGCGTCTTGGCGTAATCCAGGACCTCGCGCACCCAGGTGATCGGCGCGACAGGTCCCGGCGTGGACGCCGACCAGTGGTAGTCGTAGGCCATCAGCCGGACCTCGTCGACCGCGTCCCCGATGGCCTCGTAGTCCTGCGCCACGTTGCGCTGGTCATCGCCCTCATCGGAGGTCTTGGCGAACACCGCCACCGAGAGGATCTTGTCTTCGGCGTGCAGCGCGTCGCCCAGGTTGGTCACGAAGGTGCTGAACGCCTCCCGGTCGCTGCCACGCAGGTCCTCGTAGTCGATGTCGATCCCGGCGTAGCTCTCCCGGAGAACCAGCGCGACGATGTCGTTCACGTGCCGAGTCATCGCGGCGGGGTCGTGCAGGATGTCCGCCACCGGCTCGTAGGCCCACCGGCCGTTGGTGACGTTCGCGATCGTCGGCACTATCGGGATTCCCGATCTGCGCAGCTCATCCATGCCCGCCGCGGTCTCCGCGGCACGCTCGGGCACCTGCGCGACGATCTGGCCGTTGCGCGCCAGGCCGTAGATCCAGGGGGAGACCTCGTTGAAGCTGCCCCGGTTCGCCGTCACGACCTTCGGGCCATTGGTGAGGTTCCAGAACGGTAGCGATCCCACCACCAGCGTGGTTGGTTTATGGCCAGGGAGCATGCGCGGAACCGTGACCAGCAACGCCACCGCGCCCAGGAACAGCAGGATGAGGAAGCCGGAGCCGGTCACCACGCCCCACCTCCGTGCGCTGCGCCCACTTTCGATGTGCCCACCTCCGTTCGGTGCGGCGGCCGGGCGCTGGCTGGGAGCGCCGGTGTTGATCGCCATCAGCGCACCGCTGCCGGTGTGAGGGTCGGCCGGCTCTGCTCGGCGATCACCGACCGGAGGATGTCGTCCAGCGACCGCAGCGGCCGGAAACCGATCAACTCGCGGGCCCGAGAGCAGTCCGGGACACGTCGCTGCAGGTCCTCATATCCCGGGCCGATGCCTTGCTCGTAGGACATCTGCACGGTGCCGCTGGCCGAGCCGGTCAACGCCAGCACCCGGTGTGCGAGGCCGGCGATGGAAATCTGTTCGGAGCTGCCGATATTGACGGCGGTGCCGTAGGCCCCGGGGTGCTCCACCAGGGCCAGCAGCGCTGGCACCACATCGTGCACGTGGCAGAAGCAGCGCACCTGCTCGCCCGTCCCGAAGATCGTTAGCGGCAGACCGGACAGGGCCTGGGCCACGAACCGGGGGATCACCATGCCGTAGCGCCCGCTCTGACGGGGGCCCACCGTGTTGAACAGCCGGACGATCACTGCGCGCAGGCCGAGCTCGGTGACGTAGGCGCGGGTGAGGCTCTCATCCACCGCCTTGGCCTCGGAGTAGGACCAGCGATGCAGCAGCGGCGAGCCGACCACCCGATCGTCGTCCTCGCTCAGCCCGATCTTGGTGTTCTTCCCGTAGACCTCGCTGCTGGAGGCGATCATGACCCGGGCCTGGTGGCGGTGCGCCGCGGCGAGGACGTGCTCTGTGCCGTGAATGTTGGTGCGCAGGCTTTCCAGGGTCCGATCCCGGATGACGAACGATCCGACGGCCGCGGCCAGGTGGAAGATCGTGTCTACCTGGCTGGCGAGCGTGTCGACCAGCGCCTCGTCCAGGACCGAGCCTGCCACGTAGCGCAGCCGAGGGTGGTCGCTGATCGCGGACAGGTTCTCCAGCGTGCCGGTGGCCAGATCGTCCAGCACGACGATCTCGTGGCCCCCGGCCAGCAGGTGTTCAGCCAGATGGGAGCCGATAAAGCCAGCTCCGCCAGTGATCAGCGCTTTCATCGTTTTCCTCCAAGCAGCCGGTAGTAGAGGTCGTCGATCCGGCGGGTAACCGCCTCGATGCCGTAGTGCTCGCGGATGGCGGGCACGCCCGCGCGCGGGCGGCGCCCCTGGGCCAGCTCGGCGGCGATCTCCCGGCGGAGTCCCTCGACCTCGCCGGGTACCTGGCGGGCCCGTCCGGTCGTGATGCCATCCAGCGCCGGGCAGGTGGTGTACAGCGCTGGGATGCCGTTGGTCAGCGCCTCCAGCACCGACAGCCCGAAGGTCTCCTGCTCCGAGGCGGCGATGAACAGGTCCAGGGACGAGAACATGGCGGCCACGTCGTGTCGTTCCCCGGCGAAGGTGACGAACTCAGTGACGCCCTGGCGGGCCGCTTCGGCCTCCAGATCGGCCCGGATCTGCCCGTCACCCACGACCAGCAGCCGGTGCTGCTGGTCCAGCAGCGGCGCTGCGGCCTTGATCACCAGATCGAAGCGTTTGATCGGGTCGAGCCGGCCCAGCACGCCGATGACATAGGCATCCTGGGGAAGCGCGAACTCGTCGCGGATCCGGGTCCGCGCGCTGGCATCGAACGCGACCCGGGTGAAGTCCAGCCCGTTGGGGATGATCTCGATCTTGCGGGCGGCCACGCCCCACTTGGTCAGCCGCTGTGCCACCACCGGCGACACCGCGATCGTGGCGTCCGAGCACAGGTCCGTTCCCAGGTACAGGGCACGGACCCCCAGCGTCATCCGCCGGCGTTCCAGATGCGTCTCACCGATGGAGTGCTCAGTCGTCACCACCACCGGCGTACCGGCCAGCCGGGCGGCGAGCCGGCCGTAGATGCAGGACCGGTACAGGTGGGTGTGCACCACGTGGTACCCACCGGCGCGGATCAGACGGGTCAACCGGCGCAGCGCGGACAGCTCGGTATTGCGGGTCATCCCCAGGTCGCGGACCCGCCCACCGTCCCCGGAGATCATCTTGGCGACCGGGCCGGGGTTGTACAGCGTCACGACCTCGCAGGTGTGGCGAGTGTGTTGGAGTATCGAGCGCAGCTGCAGCTCCGCGCCTCCGACGCCGAGCCCGGTGATCACGTGGAGAACCTTCACTGTTTTCCTCCTGGTGGCACGGTGCACGGGGTCCGGGCGCACAGGGTCCGGGCCAAGATCACCATGTCCATCCATGGTGACCAGTGCTCGATGTAGAAGTTGTCGAAGCGGATCCGATCGGGGATGGAGGTGTCTCCGTGCAGGCCGTTGACCTGGGCCCATCCGGTCAGACCGGCTCGCATCCGGTGCCGGTCGCCATACCGCGGTAGCTGTGCTGCGAAGCGCTCCGCGAAATACGGCCGCTCCGGCCGGGGCCCGACCAGGGACATCTCCCCGCGTAGCACATTGACCAGTTGGGGCAGCTCATCAAGGTGGGTGGTGCGCAGCCAGCGACCCAGCTGCCAGCGACCCAGTCGGGTGGTGTGCTCGGGCAGCACCGCCCAGCGGGTATCTGAGTCGGCGTGCTCGACCATTGAGCGCAGCTTGAGTAACTCCATCGTCTGCCCGGAGCGGGTGAGACGGGTCTGCCGGAACAACACGCGCCCGCCGCCGTCGAGGCGAACCGCGATCGCGAGCGCGAGCAGCACGGGTGCGAGGGCGATGAGCAGCGCTGCTGCCCCCACGACGTCGAAGGCGGCCTTGGTGGTGGTGCCTAGCCTGCTGTGCCCGAGGCGGCGCAGCGGGATCAGCGGTATGTCCCCAAGCTCATCGAGGTAACCGCGGGGGAGCGCGGCGCCGAGCTCGTAGCACCGCGGCACGACGCAGACGTCCACCGGTAGCCCCCGGCAGGCCCGTAACAGCGGTACCAGGTCCTCATCTCGGGTAGCGGGGAAGCACACGATGACGCGCTGGATACCGTGCTCCGTGACCACGCTGGCCAGCTCCGCGGGCTCGCCCAGCAGGGGCAGCCCGCCCGGGTGCTGGGGCCGGCTGTCGAGGAACCCTCGGGGTGTCAGCCCGAGTTCCGGGTGGTTGCGCAGCAGGTCAACGACCCGAACCGCGGTGGCGCCGGTGCCGACGATCAGCGCCGCCTCATGCCAGCACCCGCGCCGGTGAGCGGCTCGCAGCGCCGTGCAGATCCCGACGCGCACCGCGACCAGTGCCGCGGCGCAGCACAGTCCCAGCGTCACCCCGGCGTCAGTGCCCACCCAGGGCAGCACTGCGAGCAGCGGCATCGCCGCCACCGCCACGGTCCGCGGCAACTGGTCGGAGACCCGCCGGCAGATCCGCAGCCGGTGCTGACCGTCGGCGACCAGCAGCACCAGCACCGCGCAGCCATAGGCCGCGGCACCCCACGCTGTCACACTCCACCCAGGCGTACCCCACCCTGGTGCCCACCCATACACCACGGCGAGCAGGCAGGCCGTGGCGAGGCCGGCGACGTCAGCCAAGGGCAGGACCATCGCCAGCTTGGCCGGCGACGGGCGCCGGCGCACTCTCCTGCCGAGGCGGGGTGCGAGCAGGGACGTGGTCATCCGCGGGCTCCCACGGTGGGACGTGGCCCGGCGACGGTCCTGAGCGCGCGGGCCACCGTCCGCGCCGCGTAGTCGGAGCCGCACACGAACCGCATGACCGGTCCGAAGGTCGGTGCGACCGCAGGCCCGATGAAGTACAGGCCCGGCGCCGAGGACTGGAAATCCGGCCCCACGGCGGGACTGCTGGCCAGGGTCCGCACGCTCGCGCGCAGGCTTGCGTCCAGGAAGGACAACCGGTCCAGATCGGTGCGGTAGCCGGTGGCGGCGAGCACGTGGTCGACGATGATGTCGCTGGTGCTCCCGTCGTGTGCCCGCAGCCCGAGCCGCGCCCCCCCAGGTTCCGGCTCGGCCCACCGCACCGTATGCGCGAGCAGCGTGTTGATCTTGCCTTCGACCCGCGGGCGCAGCCACGCCGCACCCGCCGGCCCCAGCGCGGTCCGCGCGGTCCGGATCCGCCGGGCGGCGGGCAGGCGGCGGTACAGGTTCGGCTGGGTGGAGTAGAACCACGTGGACCAGCCGGAACCGAGGGTGGCCTCCGGCTCGCGCAGCCGCTGCCGGAGCGGCCGCCCCGTGGGTAGCGGGTTGCCGTTCCACACCAATGTCGGGGTGCGGGCGAGCACGGTAACGTCCGCTCCGGACTCGTGCAGCAGCGCAGCCGATTCCAGCGCGGACTGGCCGGCGCCGACGACCGCGACCTCGCGGCCGGCGAACACTCCGAGATCATCATGGGCGCAGGTGTGCGTACACACCTGGCTGGGCAGCGCGGCCAGAGTGCCGGGTACATGGGAGAAGTGCTGCACTCCGGTGGCCACGACGACCGTGCGCGCCAGCGCGACGCTCCCGTCGGCGAGGCTGAGTTCATAGTGCTCCGTTGCCCTGGTCACGTTGCTGACCATCAGCTCTTCTAGGTGCGGCACCTCGGCGCGCTGAAACTCCTCGCCGTAGGCCACGAAGGTCTCCAGCGCTACCGGCAGCCCGTAATCGGCGTAGTCCCGGCCGCTCGCCTGGCAGAACGCGCGCAGCGTGCGCCGGCCGGCGGGGTCGGACAGGTTGGAGGCGAACCCCTGCGACTTGAGGAACATGCCGGCCGGCATCGCGTCCCGCCACAACTGCATCGGCAGCCCGAACTGGCGGAACGGCACACCCGCGGCGCCTAGGTGCGCACCGAGCGACAGCCCGTAGGGACCGGCGCCCACAATCGCAACGTCGACCAGATCGTTCATGTTGCTGTTCATGCCGGAGCCCTTCGTGCAGTTGACGGTGTGGTAAGGGGTCGGCGGGTGCGGCGCCGGGCAAGGGGACGGGTGACCGCCCGCCACCCCATGCGCAGGCACATCAGCCCGAACGGTGCAAGATCATCCCGGGCGAGCCAGGCCAGCTCGTCGGCTTGGCGCAGCGAGGCCAGCCAGGACCGGAAATCCAGGCCGTTGCGCCGGTAGGCCAGGGCCGCCATCGGGTCGTAGTTCTCCACCAGGAAGCTGCGGCCAAGTTGGGGCGAGCCGTGCGGGATCACCCGGCCGGTCAGATCCAGATGCGCCGCGATCACGACGTCGATGCCCGCGGTGTCCTCGAACAGCCGGAACTGCGCACCCAACCGCGGGTTGAAGTCCAGCAGCTTGTACTGACCATCGCGGGGGTCGAGGCGGTAGTCGAGGTCGACGATGCCGCGAAACCCCAGCCGTGCCACCAGCTCGGTGGCCTGGCGGTGCAGCCGCGGGTTGTCCACCCAGCGCCCGAGGCTGGTTAGGCCGGCATATGCCGGGTAGGACCGGTCCTTGATCCCGACGTATGCGGGTCGGCAGCGGGCGTGCGCGTCGCAGTAACCGTGGAAAAAGTAGTCCTGGCCGGCCGGGATGTACTCCTGCAGCATCAGCGCGGTGCTCATGGAGTCGGCCTCACTGGAGTCAGCCCCACTGGAATCAGCCCCACTGGAGTCAGCGCAGGCTCGCCAGGCGTGGGTGAGCTCGTCGGGGGAGCGGATCACTGAGGTGCTGCGCAGCCCCCGGGCGCTGGTGGTGCGCCACGGGGTGGCCAGCTTGGCCATCACCGGGAACCCCATCGCCTCGGCGAACTCCTGGGCGTCAAGCAGCGATCCGGGCAGCGCGGCCGCCACGCACGGCACCCCCAGCTCGCTACAGAGCTGGGAGAGCGTGTACTTGCCGGCCAGCCGGCGCGGCAGGTCGCTCGGTGGGTCGGAGAACAGGAAGTGTGCCCGCAGGTCGCTGCCGTGCTCGGCGAGGAACAAGGCACCGGCATCATCGGTGGGGATGAGCACGGCCGGCCGGCCGATCCGCGTAGCCAGCGTCATCAACCCGGCGCGCACCTGTTCGGTGTTCTCGGCCGAAGGCCGCCAGATCCACCGACCGTGCAGGTATCGCGAGCGCGCCGCGGGCGCCAGCGGGTCCTCGTGCACGCCGTAGACGGGCACGCCCAGGCGTCCCAGGCTGCGGATCGCGCCCAGTCCGCCGTGATGCATGACGTTGGGGTCGAGCTTGAGAATGACCGCTGGAGTGGTGGTGTCCAGCGCGCCGTGCAGCGGGTGGCTCCTCGCCGTCTTTCTTATCACTGTCCGGTCCTCACACCACGCTGCGCCGCATGGCGCCGGTGGATGGGCTCTCGGTTAGGCCATCGAACAAGTAGGTCGCGTCCAGGACCTGCGGGCAGTCCTGGACCCAGCTGTAGTCGGTGTCGGGATGCACCCCATGGATCACCGCCAGGTTCCAGCCGGCTCCGCAGGGTGTGACGGTGTTGCTCAGCACCCGGCCCTGGGGCGTCTGGATGGCTGGCACCAGCGGGTCGTGGTACGCCATCTCCGCGCCGCGCTCCGCGAGCCCGTCGATGATCAGCAGCGCCGGCGATTCCCGGACGTCGCTGACGCCGGCCTTGTAGCTGACGCCGACCACGATCACCTTTGCGCCGGCGAGCGAGCAACCCTCGCTGGCGAGAACCTCGGCGGCCCGCTCGACGACGCGGGCTGGGCGGGCGTGGATGGACTGCATCGCCTGCTTGATCAGCGGCGTGGGCGCCTTGGCCT
>JBOHFW010000415.1:0-11252 GCA_050699835.1 Pseudonocardiaceae bacterium
GCCCCGGACCGCGCTCGGGCGCGGTGGCGGCCGCGCTGGCCCTGGTCTCGGGTAGGGCGACACCCGACTCACCCGACACCGCATTCGCGGTGCCCAGCAGACCGAACAGCGGCGATCACACCGGTAAGCAGAACGGCCACGGCTCGACTAGTACGCTTAGCCCGGCCGTGCCGCATCGCCGTCGATCCCGACGGCGTGCACTGGCTGCTCGAGGGCAAGTCCGATTACGATGTGCCCCGTCGGGACGTGAAGGCCAAGCGCGGGCGGCCGAGGAGTGGGCCACCCCACGGCGAGCCCGTGGGTCCGGCACACCGGACAGCGCGGTCAGCAGCTCGCGGCCCGACACCCGATAGTCGTCAGCGGCGGCGGCCAGGTGGGCAACGACAGGGTGGATCGGCGAGGATACAGAGCTGGGCATGGTCCCTTGGAATGATCAGATGGCGTAAGGAACCTTCATGATCACACCGAGGGTCATGCCTGCTTGCTGACCTCATTGCTCGGCGTGTCGCGTACCATCACCGCAGGTCACAACAACTGATCTCCGACTTTGCCGGGGCCCTGGCCGGGTTCTCCCGTCGCAGCGCCACCGCCCACGGCCCGCAGTACGCAGCTGCTCTCTGATTGCGCTCGTCCGCGCCGGCGCCGTGTTCAAGGCCAGCAAACTCGTCGAACGACCCGACGAACACCCCAACCCGAAGCCGCCTAAGAATCTTTATCCACAGGTCTTGACTATTGCTCTGCCGTCCTTTCCACTGTACCGTTTGAGTAGTTAGGGCGCTACGGTTGCTGCTCTGGCACTCCACTGGAGTGAGTCCAGTGAGTCCGCCGGGGGCGGACTGGTGTATTCCCACTGGTCGGAGTGCTCCTTCTGATTGAAGCAGAAGGAGGGGATGCCTTCACGATAAGTTCTGGTGCAGCCTAAAATAAGCGCAGTGCGCTTCAGTTCGCCGCGGGCGTAAGTATACTTGACGGACTGATGCTAGATCGAGTACACCTTATCTGTCGAGATCTGCTTTCAGGAGGACGACATGACTCAGAGCGTGAACTTCCAAAATGGCGCCGAGCTATTCAACATCAACCTCGACGCGCAAGGAAATCTCAATTTTAATGCAAACAATACTGACGGCAACGGCGATAGAAGATTGTCGATCATTGATGACAGCGGTCAACTTACCGTGGGTGGTGGTGGTCAGTTTGGCCTATTGCAACTAACTAGCCCCACTGGCGGCGGCACGATCTTTATCGGCGCTAACCAACAAGAAGCAACAGTACTCCTGGGTGGAGGTAATTCCGGGTTGAATGGAACAGTGCAACTGGGGGATTCCGCAGGTAATACTCCTATTCGGTTGAGGGGAAGCGACGGGTTAATAAGTTGTGTCGACTTAACGACAGCGTCTGATGTGCGCCTCAAGAAAGACATTGCCCCCCTATTGAACGCTCTTGACAGAGTTATCGCCTTGCGGGGTGTACGCTACCAATGGAAGCATGAGAACCATTCGGGGCCGGAATCCAGCGAGGGCTCTAAAATTGGTTTCATCGGCCAGGAGGTAGCAAGCGTCTGTCCTGAGCTGGTCGCCACCGACGCCGAGGGCTACATATCCCTCAATTACTCTCACCTGACTGCGGTTCTTGTAGAAGCTATCAAAGAACAGCACCAACTGATCCAACAGCAGGCATTAGCACTTGTGGAAGCGCTGCAGAGGATCGCTCGCATTGAAACCGCACTCGAGGCGCAGAACTCATAGAATGGGAAACGCATCCAGATCCTGCCCAGCCTGTCTTATCCTGTGGTGCTCGAATATAGGATTCTGGACTTGACTTGCGGGGGCGGTTTCAATCGGTCATGGCGACACAATGCTTCGCGATCAGCTCTTCGAATACCTCGGTCGGTTTCTGCCAGTTCAGCGTCTTGCGTGGTCTGCCATTCAGTTCTGCCGCTACTCTATCAAGTTCTTCCTGGGTGCAAGGACAGGTGCCGGTCTGCCTTGCCGGTGTTGTCTGCCTCACCGGTGTTGTCTGCCTTGCCGGTGTTGTCTGCCTTGCCGGTGTTGTCTGCCTCACCGCAGTTCAGGGGCGGGGCAAGGCCGTCATGAGGGCGTGAGGCATGTGCTTTGGCAGGGTGCTGGTGCCTCACCATCTGCCCCGGCACCAGCCCGCGCGAGGGTCGGATCCCAACGAGAGCGGATCGAGCACGGCGGTCATGCCAGCGGCCCGCCACAACGCGCTACCCCGGGTAGGCGATGGCCTCTGGATGACCTCGACCACCCCCGCGGTCGCATTGCCGGAGCCCCTCGGGCACAAACACAAGCTTCTCGCTGCCCTCCCTCCCCGAACGGTCACTCGGTGTGATCGACAGACCGTCACCACAGCGGGGAGGGAAACACGTCGTGACGTCCGTTCTCCCGGAAATCGGGGGTTTCCCGGGGACCATCGGACGCCGGGGCCTGCCTCCCCGTCGGTGTCTGCTCAGCTCAGGTCGGGGAGGTACCACGGGGATCTCCTCGGGGAGAACTCCCCGCCTCCCCGAGGAGATCCCCGTGACCCTTGATGACCGTGACTCCGCCGCCGTGGCCCTCGCGGGCGCGGACTCAAGCCCCGGGCCGGGTCTCGCTGCGTTCCTGGTGTCGCGCGGCGTCGGCTCGGCGACAGCCGCATCGTCGGCCCACCACTTCAGCGCACCTTCGCGCAGGTCCGCCCCCTGGCCTGACGCAAAACGCCCCTTCACGAGGCGTTGGTGTACAGCTTCGTTATCTCGTAGAGGAAATCACGCGCCTCGTAGAGCGAACGGACCGGGATGCGTTCGTTGAGACCGTGGTTATGGTTGTCGCCGGGGCGGAAGAATCTGCCACTCAAGCCGTAGGTGGGGATACCCCCCTGGTTGAGATATCTACCGTCGGTAGCTCCCACCGACATGGTCGGTAGCAGCGGGACGTGCGGCCACATCTTCGACGACACTTCCCGGACGGGCTCGAGGATTGCCTGCGACAAGGGAGGTACCGGTGCGGCCGAGGTGTACGGTTTAACCGGTTCGATCGTGACCTTGGGGTCGTTTACGACGGTGAGCAGGGTCTGGCGCACCTCGGCGCCCGGCGTGCCGGGAAAGATTCGGCAGTTCACATTTGCTTGGGCTTGCTGCGGCAAAGCATTCGCGGCGTGTCCGCCCTGAATCTTGGTGACCACGCAGGTGGTGCGCATCATCGCGTTGTAGAGCGGTGTCGTCGACAGGGTCGCTGCCGCCGCAGTGTCATTCGGGTTGCTGACCAGCGCCTTCATGGCTTGACCGGTGGCGCCGCCGGTCAGCTCACTCCGCCGCTCGAAGTAAGCTCGGGTTACTTCATTGAGCTGCACCGGAAAAGCGAACGCATTGAGCCGGGCCAGCGCGGCACCCAGAGTTTGGATGGCGTTGACCGGCCCAGGCTGTGAGCTGTGCCCACCGGGATCCGTGGTTTGCAGCGTAAAATCCTGATAAACTTTTTCGCCGGCCTGGATTTCCAAGGATACCCGGTTGTTCTGATCATCCAACGTGCCGTCGGCCCCTTCGTTGAGGGCAAAAGCGGCGTCGATCCAATCGCGATGGTTCTGCATCAGCCACTCGGCGCCATTAACTTGCGCGCCACCTTCCTCGCCACACGTCAGCGCAACCTTGATATCGCGTTTGGGTTTGAATCCCTCCGCGCGGTAACGAATCAGGCTGTCGACCCAGATCGCGGCCATGGCCTTGTCGTCATTGGCGCCGCGAGCGGTGAAGTATTCGTTGTCCTCGACCAGCTTGAACGGATCGCGGCCCCAGTCCTCCGCCTTGGCCTCGACCACATCGATATGGGCCAGCAACAGGATCGCTTTGCTCGCCGGGTCGGTTCCGTGCAGGGTAGCGATCAAACCGCCGTCCTTCGGGTGGTCCGGCGGAACGAAGACGTTGAGGTCACTGTCCGGATAACCGGCCTTCTTCAGGCGGTCGGCCATTCTCTGCGCGGCCAGGGTGCAGTCGCCGGTCGAGGCGGTGGTGTTGGTCTCCACCAATTCCTGATAAAGTTCGCGGAACGCCGCCCCGTCTGTCTGCGCCGCCGGTGGTGGGGCAGCGGACCCGCAACCTGCTAGGGCTAGCACACCGACGCAGGCCATCACCGAGGCTCTCAGCACCATCGGTTCATACCATGGCGAGATCCGAACACGCTATCTCGATCGCGGGCGGCGCGCACCTTAGGCCGGGTTGCGCCGGCGCGGCACTGGACCGATTACGGCGTCTGGGCGACGGTGCACGGGCGTGTGCGGCCTCAAACCAACGCTCTCGAGAAAAATGCATGACAGATCGCAGCTCCCGACCGCCGCGCGCGGTCCGAAGTGCAGGCAACGTAGAACGCACTCCGTCCCGGCCGCCTTCGACGACGAAACCACCGCAGGACTCGCTCCAATCCTCGTGCCCGGCGCGCCGCAGTCCCCTGCACACCTTTTCCGCGTCGCGGTCACCCCCGACAACTACGGCACACATCGGGCCAGGCCGTCCGTGGCCGCGACGTGATGCGATCACGGCGATGTCTTCAGTGCGCGCCGGCATGATTGGACTCAGTACGTATGCAACCGATGCCTACCTCCGGCTGTTCATCAGGACGGCGGGCAGGCAGGGGCTGGCGGCACGGCGCGTGCCCACCCATTGGACCACCACCTCAGCCCGTCGACCAGGAGCACCCGGTTCTTATGCTGTCTCGTTAGCTCCACGAGTGCGGACCAGCAGAAATAGTGTCCACGACTGTACGGCACATTCCTCTACGCCCTGGTTTGACAGTTTAAGTACACGCGCTGGCGGGGCTTGACGCACGAACACACCGCGCCCCCGTTTAGAGACGACCCGCCCCTCATCTCGAAGCCCTTGAAGGGCCCGCCGTGCCATCAGCACTGCTGCGGTCGTGACCGGATGGCGATCTGACCTATCTAGCTTCCCACCGGCACGTTCGCCGTGCTCGCGAGTGCCATGCTCGATATGGGAAAAGGATTACATCTGTCATGAATACCGCTATTCCTCGCGTGGGTTCGTCCGGTGTCTTTTGGGCCCGGACAGCAGCGTGGATTCTCGGTGTGGATAGGTCCGAGGTATTCCGGTTGATCCGCGTGGGTGTGTCGCCCACGATTCGCCACCGCCTCGATCCCCACCGACGTCACCCGCAACGTCTCCTGCGGCGTCGCCTTCTCCGTGGCCGACCACGAAGCCAACGACGGCCTACTGGGCTCCGGGCGGTACCGGGCCGGGATTAGGGCCACCGAGCTGCGCATGCACACCGACCGGGGCACCTGTGTGGCGGTCGGAGACCAAGTAGGCGTCCCTCAGCCGTGGGTTAGCCGCCTACGTGAATCACGGGGCGGCTGGCGATGTCCTTTTCTGCTTCGCGGAGCACCTCCCGGGTGAGTGGAGCGGTCTCTCCCTGCCCGAGCAGGATGTACCGCAGGAGATGCGCGAGCGGGTTGCCCTCTGACCATTGGAAGTGCAGATGCGGGCGTACCCCGGTCTCGTCGCGGATCCGGAGCATGATCGCGGCGAGTGCATTGGGGACCGCCGGACTTTGCGTGCGTAGGACCCGGTACTCGTCGACGTTGATTCCGCGCACGTGGAGCACCCGGGAGAATTCTGACGGGTCTGTCACGTCGACTTCCAGAAAAGCAATGGGGGCGTGCGGGGGGATTGGGTTGAGGTCGCGCTGCTCTCGCTCCTTGTCCCGGTACTCCGCGAGGTCGCCCGCCTGGCGCTTGTTCGCGATGATATGCAGCTGTCCGTGCTCACAGCTGCTCCGGATGAACTGAGCAGCGAGGTCGTCGAATTCGATGTTGTCGGCGCGCAGCTCGGTCGTCCGGCTCAGCCGCGACACCAGGGAGATGATGACCATCCCGGCGATGAAACCCAGCGAAATTATGATGCCGTCTGGCTTCTCGATGATGTTCGCGACCAGTGCGTAGGCAAAGATCAGTGTAACCAGCCCGAATCCAAGGACGGCGCGCGATCGCCGACGCCGCCGAGCGGACACGGTCACCGCGAACGCCGCCGACACCATCATGGCCAAGATGCCCGTCGCGTAGGCGCCGGCTTGGGCATTCACATCGGCGCGGAACAGGATCGTGATCACGATCGCGACTGTGGTGTAGACCAGCGCAACCGGCCGCACCGCGCGGGCCCACTCCGGGGCCATCCCATAGCCGGGCAGATAGCGCGGCACGATGTTGATCAGACCGGCCATCGCGGACGCCCCGGCGAACCAGAGGATGAGGATCGAGCTGATGTCGTAGACCGTCCCGAAGGCGTCGCCCAGGAACTCATGAGCGAGATAGGCGAGGGCACGACCGTTGGCCTGGCCGCCCGCCTCGAACTCCGCCGGCGGAACCAGGACCGTCGTAATGAAGCTGGTCGTGATGAGGTAGCCGCTCATGACAAGGGCGGCGACGGTCAGCAGCTTGCGAGTGTTGGCGATCCGGTTGCGCAGACGCTCCTGCTCGTCCTGACCGTCGGCGTGTACCAGCGGCATCATGCTCACCCCCGTCTCAAACCCGGATAGACCGAGCACCAGCAGCGGAAACGCCAGCAACGCCATCAGGGCCACACTGCCGGGGCCTGCGCTGTTCAGCAGGGCCTCCAGCCACCGCTGCAGCACCACCGGCTCGCCGATGCTGCGCACCAGCCCGACTACCACGACCACTGCATTCAGCAGCAGAAACACCGCGACCAGCGGCACTGCCACCCTGACGGCCTCGCGGAAGCCGGCCAGGAACACCGCTCCCAGCACGACCAGTAGTGCCACGGTGATCAGAACCTGCTGGTCGGTGAGGAACTCCGGTATGAACGGGTTTTCCACGACGTGCGCGGTGGCATCCGCCGACGACAGAGTGATCGTGATAATCCAGGACGTCGCGACGAAGCCAAGCAGCGTCAAGACGAAGAACTTCCCACGCCAAAACGGCAGCAGCCGCTCCAACATGGCCACCGAGCCCTGCCCATTGGGGCTCTCCGCCGCCACCCGCCGGTACATCGGCAGCATCCCGAACAGGGTCAGCAGCACGATCAGCAGCGTGGCCAGCGGTGACACCACTCCGGCGGCCAGCGCGGCGATTCCGGGCAGGTAGCTCAAGGTGGAGAAATAGTCCACCCCCGTCAGGCACATCACCTTCCACCACGCGTGCTCCTCGTGGTGCGTTTCTTTCGCCGCCGGGCCGGGAACGGATTCCACCCGGTGATGGAGTAACCACTGGGTGAGCCGACGCCGCGAAGCAGGTGAGGAGGCGATCATGCTCGACGCCTTTGGCGGCATCCGTTGCCCAGATAGGCTCATCCCACCGTCCTCCCGCCGATCACCAGCCATCAGGTACCCCGCTAGGTCCCGCTTCAGGACCTCACCACACAGCCGGAGTAGAGCGCGAAAAGTATGCCTGATCTCCAGCTGCCACGCTGCACTGATCGCCCCTCGCTGCCTGACGCCCGCGACGCATCTGAACGGACCGCGAACCATGCATGACCCAGACGGCCGCAACACTGTTCCGCAGCAGGTGCCCGCCGGCTGGACCGCCAGGTTCCCGAGTGCCGCCGCACCAAGGGTGCGCGCGCACTTCCTCGCGACCATCTGGAGCACGGATGGGGAATGACATCTCTGAACCCCGTCGCCGGTCCCGTCAAGGACGCGTCAATATCCGGCTCTGAACCATTAGGAACCTGGTAGGACGCCACCAACAGGTGACGTGCAGGCGCACCAACACCGCGGTGTCCTTCGTTACCAACACGAATTGGCAGTCTTACGTGCCCGAGACGGTGATGGGCCATTTCGTGCAGATAGCCGGGTTGACCGTGCAGATTTTCCTGTCCGCAGCGGTGGGTATGGCGGTGGGTATGGCGGTGGCCGTCGCGCTGATCCGTGGGTTCGTGCGCAGCCGCACTGACCGGCTGGGCAACTTCTGGGTGGATCTCACCCGGGGGGTGATCCGGATCCTGCTGCCGATCTCGGTGCTCGGGGCGCTCGTGCTGATCATCGGTGGGGGGCTCGGGATCTTCCTCATCGACCTGCTCGTTCGTCTCATCCCAGGGATCTGATGCTGACCACGTTGCTACGCCAGTCCACCGCCGGCCTGCGAGTGCTGCTGGTGATGACCATCCGCCACACCCGGCCTTCGGTCTCGTCCTAGGATGTGCTCGGCCCCGGGAACCCGTCGGTCTCTGGGGGCTCCAACCTCGCCGGCGACTCATCCGACCTGCGCGATTTGGTGACGAAGCGGCGCGAACTGATCGCCGCCCGGGAAGGTGTCCTACCCGTAGACGTCCCCCCGGACGCCGTGACCGCTCCGGCGTCCGGGGTGGACCCGGGCCGGCTGACCCGGGCTGGGCCTGATGAACACCCCGGCGGAGGACACTGGAGCCGTGGATGAGCGTGGTTTCACCCGCCGCGGTGAGCTGCGGATCTACCTCGGCGCCGCACCCGGAGTCGGGAAGACCTTCGCCATGCTCGGTGAGGGTCACCGACGCGCCAGCCGCGGCACCGACGTCGTGGTCGGCTTGGTGGAGACCCACGGCCGGGACAAGGTCGCCACACTGTTGGACGGCCTGGAGGCAGTGCCACGGCGCATCGTCGTCCATCGCGGCATGGAGCTATCCGAGATGGACGTTGACGCCATCCTCGCCCGCCGCCCCCAGGTCGCCCTGGTCGACGAGCTAGCGCACACCAACGCCCCCGGTTCGCGCAACGCCAAGCGCTGGCAGGACATCGAGGAACTGCTCAAGGCGGGCATCACCGTGCTATCCACAATCAACGTGCAGCACCTGGTATCGCTCAACGACGTGGTCAAGCAGATCACCGGCGTCACCCAGCAGGAGACGGTGCCCGACGAGGTGGTGCGCCACGCCGAGCAGGTCGAGCTGGTCGACATCACTCCGCAGGCGCTACGCCGACGGATGGCGCACGGGAACATCTACCCAGCCCACCGGATCGATGCCGCCCTGTCGAACTACTTCCGGCCGGGCAACCTCACCGCGCTGCGCGAGCTCGCCCTGCTCTGGGTGGCTGACCAAGTCGACGTCGCGCTGCAACGCTACCGCGCCGAACAGCACATCACCGACACCTGGGAGACCCGGGAACGGGTCGTCGTCGCGGTCACCGGCGGACCGGAGTCTGAAACGCTGATCCGACGCGCGGCCCGGATCGCGGCCCGCTCGACCGGCGGTGAGCTGCTGGTACTGCACATCCTGCGCGGGGATGGCCTAGCCGGAGCGCCACCCGCAGCACTGGCCAGCGTCCGCAAGCTGGCCACCGACGTGGGGGCCACGTTTCACACCGTGGTCGGCGACGACGTGCCCAACACCCTGCTCGACTTCGCCCGTGGGGTCAACGCCACCCAGCTGGTCCTGGGCACCTCGCGCCGGTCCTGGCTGGCCCGGCTGTTCAACGAGGGCATCGGCGCAGCCGTGATACAAGACTCCGGGCCAATCGACGTGCACATGGTCACCCACGCCGAAGCCCGTCGCGGGCTGCGATTACCTTCACTGCACGGTGCAATCTCGCAGGCCCGCAAGATCACCGGCTGGGTGATGTCGCTGCTGCTGCCCCTTGTGGCCACCGGGTTGGGCTTCGCCGGGCGTGAGCTGTTCGACCTGTCCACCGACGTGGTGCTCTTCTTTCTGGCCACCGTGGGAGTTGCGCTAATCGGCGGGCTCGGGCCGGCGCTGGCTGCCGCAGCGATCTCCGGGCTGCTCCTCAATTACTTCTTCACCCCACCCCTGTACAGCTTCACCATCGCCGAACCCAAAAACGTGGTGACCGTGCTGGCCATGGTCGCGGTGGGGGTGATGGTGGCGCTGGTGGTCGATCGGGCCGCCCGCCGCGCAGCCCAGGCCGCGCGGGCGCGCACCGAGGCCGCGTTGCTGGGCTCCTATGCCCGTACCGTGCTCACCGCGGCGGATCCGGTGCGCAGGCTGCTGGAAAAAGTGCGGGAGAACTTCGGGCTCACCTCGGTGACGCTGCTGGCGTGGCCCGATGATCATCGGCAAGGGGACGGCTGGCAGCAGGTCGCCTGGGTGGGTACCGACCCGTGCTCGGCGCCCACCGAGGCCGACACCATGATCACCGTGGACGACCAGATGCGACTGGCGATCCGGGGTCCGCTGCTGACCGCACCGGACCGGGCCGTGCTGGAGGCCGCGGCCGGCCAGGCGGTGCTCGCGCTACGCCAACAACAATCCGCTAAGCAGGTGCTGGTCGCCCAGCGCCGCGCCGAGACCACCCAGCTGCGCACCGCGCTGCTTTCCGCGGTCGGACACGACCTGCGCACCCCGCTGACGTCCATTAAGGCCGCAGCGGGCAGCCTGCGCGACCCACACTTGCCGCTGTCCGCAGCCGACACCGCCGAGCTGCTCGCGACCATCGAAGAGTCCACCGACCGGCTTTCCGCTCTGGTGGAAAACCTGCTGGACTCCTCGCGGCTGGCCACCGGCGCGGTGCGCCCACAACTGCAGCCAATCGGATACGACGAAGTGGTCGCACGCGCACTAGCCACCATCGACCGATCCGACGCGGTGACCGTCGAAATCGCCGAGGAACTGCCCCTAGTGCTCGCAGACCCCGGGCTACTAGAGCGGGTTGTAGCCAACGTGGTCGACAACGCGCTGCGGTATGCCCGTGGTGCAGCGGTCGAGGTGCGTGGTAGCGCGCATGCCGGTCGGGTTGAGCTTCGGATCTGCGACCACGGGCCGGGGCTGCCGCAGGGAGCCGCCGACACCGTGTTCGCGCCCTTCCAGCGGCTAGATTCCACCGAGCGGGGGGACCGGCAATCCGATAACGGCGTCGGGCTCGGGCTCTCCGTCGCGAAGGGTTTCATGGAGGCGATGGACGGCACCTTGTCTGCAGAAGACACCCCCGGTGGCGGGCTGACCGTGGTGATCTCGCTGGCCGCCGCCCAGCTCACTTCGGAAGCACCGACATGACCCGGGTGCTGGTAGTCGACGACGAACCTCAGATCGTGCGGGCACTACGGATCAATCTCATCGCCCGCGGCTACCACGTGCTCACCGCCGCTGACGGGGGCGGGGCACTCCGCGCGGCCGCCGACGGGCGACCCGACGTCGTGGTCCTCGACCTCGGGCTGCCCGACCTAGACGGCACCGAAGTCATCGCCGGCCTCCGTGGCTGGACCAGCATCCCGATCATCGTACTATCCGCCCGAACCGACTCCACCGACAAAGTCGAAGCACTAGACGCCGGAGCCGACGACTACGTCACCAAACCCTTCGGAAT
>JBOHFW010000416.1:0-5538 GCA_050699835.1 Pseudonocardiaceae bacterium
TCCGGGTCCGCGAAAAGCTGCTGAGCCAGCTCCAACACCGGCAGCGCGGCGTCCCGCCAGCGATCCTCCGCAGTGACCTGGTGCAGCGCGAGCAAGCCATCGACCAGCCACGCGTGGTCGGCCAGTACGCCGGCCGCCGCACCCACCGCGCCGTCCCGGGAACTGCGCCGCAGCCGGCCATTGACCAGGTGCGTGCCCAGCATCAGCTCTGCCGCGGCGGCCGCGGCAGCGATCCACTCCGGACGGCCCAGCACGCCACCGGCCTCAGCCAGGGCGGTGATCGCCATCCCGTTCCACTCAGTAACCACCTTCTCGTCCCGGCCCGGTTGCGGGCGGTCGTCCCGAGCCGCGAGCAGCGCGACGCGCACCCGCTCCCAGCGATCGGCGTCATCGGGCTCGGCAGGTAGCTGCAGCACCGATGTACCATGCTCGAACGTCCCGCGCTCGGTCACCACCAGCAGCTCCGCGGCCCACTGACCGTCCGCCGGTCCCAGCACCTCGACGAGTTGGTGCGGCGTCCACACGTAGGTGGCGCCCTCCTGTCCGTCAGTATCAGCGTCCAGTGACGCCGCGAAGCCACCCTGCGCAGTGCCCAACCCGTCGATCAGGAACGTCGCCGTGTGCTCGGCCACCCGCCGGGCGGCCGGCGAATCGGTCAGCCGGGCCAAATGGGTGTACACGCGCAGCAGCAGCGCATTGTCATAGAGCATCTTCTCGAAATGCGGTACCACCCACGCCGCGTCCACGCAGTAGCGCGCGAATCCGCCGGCCAGCTGGTCGTACATCCCACCGCGGGCCATCGACTCACACGTACGTGCCACCATGGACAACGCGGCCTCCGAACCGGTCCGCTCGTGGTGCCGGAGCAGGAATTCCAGCAGCATCGAGGGCGGAAACTTCGGGGCAGCACCGAACCCGGCGTGTTGGTCGTCGAACTCCCCCGCCAACCCGTCCACCGCGGCGGCCAGCACCCGATCGTCCACCGCGGACTCGGCCAGCGGCGTGGCCCGCTCGGCGAGCTCGCCGGCGATGCGCTTGGCCGCCTCCCGGACCTTGTCTCCCCGGCTGGTCCAGGCCTGGCGGATGGCGATCAGCAGCTCGGGGAAACCAGGCAGGCCGTGCCGGGGAGAAGGCGGGAAGTAGGTGCCGCAGTGGAAGGGTTCTCCGGTGGGCGTGAGGAAGCAGGTCATCGGCCATCCCCCGTGGCCAGTCATGGCCTGGGTAGCCTCCATGTAGATGGCGTCGACGTCGGGGCGCTCTTCCCGGTCCACCTTGATGTTGACGAAGTTGGCATTCATCACCGCGGCGATCTGCTCGTTCTCAAAGGACTCATGCGCCATCACGTGGCACCAGTGGCAGGCCGCGTAGCCGATGGACAGCAGCACGGGCACGTCACGCTGCGCCGCCTCGGCGAACGCCTCGTCGCACCACGGCCACCAATCGACGGGATTGGTGGCGTGCTGGAGCAGGTATGGGCTTGTGGAGCTCCCGAGCCGATTCGCCATGTCGGCTATCTTCCCTGTCCCAGCGGCAGCGCGGAACCGTTACTCCTCACGACGTGGAGTGGCGGAGTCGTCGTCGAAAGACTCCGGTACCCGGCGCAGGTGCTTGTTCATGGAGCGCACGAGCAGTGCAGCAGCGACGAAAAGCAGCAGCAGCACCACAAATGCGGTCGGCGAGGCCTTGCCGAAGTCCTCACCCTGCCGACCAGGATCCGGTTGCGGGGGCGGCTCGAGCGTCGCGAACTGGATCACTCCGGTCGCCGCTGAGAACTCTGTTGGCAAGAGCAGGGTCATGCGAGCACCCGCTCCCGCACACCGGAGAACAGGTCGTCCTCGGGCAGCGTGGTGTCGACCAGCGAACGGGCCAGCTCGTACTCCTCGGTCGGCCACAGCTGCGCCTGCAGCACGTACGGCAACCCGAACCACTGGCTGGCCGGATCGATCTGAGTCGCGTGCGCCCGCAGCGCGTCATCGCGCACTGGGAAGTACTCGGCACACTGCACCCGGGTCGTCACCCGCTCCATCACATCCGGCACTGAAGGATCCCACTTGGCCAGCCATTCTGCATAGGGGGACTCCTCGCCGGCCGCGATCAATGCGTCGTGAAACAACTGCATCCGCTGGCGGGAGAAGCCGTGCGAGTAGTAGAGCTTCAGCGGCTGCCACGGCTCGCCGACGTCCGGGAAACGCTCCGGGTCGCCGGCGGCGTCGAACGCCGCCACCGAAACCTCGTGACAGCGAACGTGGTCAGGATGAGGGTAGCCACCCTTCTCGTCGTAGGTCACCACCACATGGGGCTGGAACTCACGGATCACCCGGACCAAATCCTGGGTGGGACCCTCCAGCGGCACCACCGCAAAGCACCCCTGGGGCAACGGGGGCATCGGGTCACCCTCGGGCATCCCGGAGTCGACGTAGCCCAGCCACCGGTGTTGCACGCCCAGGATCTGCGCCGCGCGGGCCATCTCCTGCTGCCGGACCGCGCTCATCTGCGCCGGGTGCTCGGCCAGGCCGGCCGGTTCGAACGAGGGGTTCAGGACGCTGCCCCGCTCCCCGCCGGTGCAGGTGACCACCATCACGTCGTGGCCGTCGGCGACGTATCGAGCCATCGTCGCCGCGCCCTTGCTCGCCTCGTCGTCGGGATGGGCGTGCACCGCCATCATTCGCAGCTGCTCAACCATGGATACCTGCTCATCCCTTCTCCTGCCGGCGCCTCATGCGGGTTACCCCCAGCGGCGGGAATCCTCCGCTGTGTGAACCATTGTTCCCGCCGCACCGACGCCTCCCGGCTCGCGGGTGAGTCCAGCTAGTGTCGCTCCCGACCAGGTCCATCCAGGTCCATCGAGGAGGTGCAACGCCGTGACTGCCGGCCAACTTCCCGAGGGCCGGTACTCGCGGCGCCCGCCCTCCGCGCGCCGTCGCTGGGCGGTGCCGGCGGGCCTGGTCCTCGCGGCGCTCATCGGGCTGGCGGTGGCGGTGATCGGCTACCGCAACCTCGGCCCCACGCCGATCAAAGGTGAGAGGCTGAGCTTCACCCTGCTGCCGGGTAATGCCGTGCAACTGCAGCTGAGTGTGATCCGGGACGACCCTTCGCATGCTGGAGTGTGTATCGTCCGGGCCCGCTCCCAGGACGGGGAGGAGACCGGACGCAAGGAGCTCTATGTGCCACCCGCAGCGGGTCCGATCACACTGTCCACGGTGGTGCATACCTCCCGGCCACCGGTCACCGCTGAGGTATACGGATGTTCTTTTCAAGTGCCGGCCTACCTAATTCCAGCCCCGAATTACTGACTAGACCAAGAACTTAATAGCCCCGCTGAGCAGGCACGATCCTGATCTCTTCACCCATAAGGCTGAGGCCGAACCGGACACCTCGTGTTACCGTGGAGGACGCGCACGGCCCCGGGGCAGGGCCGTGTTTTTTCCGTTCCGGCCGCTGGCTTGGTGCCAGCGGCTCGGTTCGGTCCGCCCCGCGGTAGCGGACGTCGGATCTGAAGGAGGAGTGATGACCGTGAGCGAGACCCAGGTGACCTGGTTGACCCAGGAAGCCTACGACCGGCTCAAGCAGGAACTCGATGAGCTGGTGGCGAACCGCCCAGTCATTGCCGCGAAGATCAACGACGCCCGCGAGGAAGGAGACCTGAAGGAGAACGGCGGCTACCACGCCGCCCGCGAGGAGCAAGCCCAGCTCGAAGCCCGGATCCGCCAGCTGCAGGAGCTACTGCGGGTCGCCAAGGTCGGCAATGTCCCCGCCCAGCCCGGGATCGCTGCGCCCGGAATGGTCGTCACGGTGCGCTATCAGGATGACGACGAGACCGAGACCTTCCTGCTCGGGTCACTGGAGGAAGTTGCCCACGGTGATCTGGAGGTGTACTCGCCCAACTCGCCGCTGGGTAAGGCGATCATCGGTGCGCATGAGGGCGAGGACCGCCACTACGAGCTGCCCAACGGTGGTTTGATGACCGTCGCGGTGGTCAAGGCTGAGCCTTTCAGGGGCTGATGGCCTTCAGCGGCTGACTCTCACACCCAACGCTGTCCGTCACTGCATTACCTGATAGCCGGCCGCGTTCAGGTCTGCGATCAGCTCTGCGCAATGTTCTGGGCCGCGCGTCTCCAGGCTCAGGGCGACAACCGCATCGCCGAGCGCCAAGCGACCGACAGTACGGGAATGTGCCACATCGACCACGTTGGCTCCCGAGGCGCCCACCCGCGCCAGCAACGTGGCGAGCTCGCCGGGCCGATCGGGCACTGTCACCCGCAAGGCCAGGAACCGACCGCCCGCGCTCAGGCCATGCCGGATGAGGTGCATCAGCAGCAATGGGTCGACGTTGCCCCCAGACAGCACGGCGCAGACCGGTCCCGGAAAGCGCGCGCCCGCCTCCAGCAGCGCCGCGACCGCGGCCGCACCAGCCGGCTCGACGAGCAACTTGGCCCGTTCCAGGCACAACAGCAGCGCCTGGGACAGCGCCTCCTCCCCTACGGTGAGCACGTCGTCGACCAACGTGGACACGTGTGCGAAGCTCACCGGACCCACCTCGGACACGGCGATTCCGTCGGCCATCGTGTGCCCTGCCAGCCGTCGGACCGGCGCCCCGGCCGCTAGTGATGCTGGCCACACCGCAGCTAGCTCAGCCTGCACACCAACGACTTTCACCTCGGGTTTGACGCCCTTGACGGCGGCAGCGATCCCACCGAGGAGCCCACCGCCACCGGTGGGCACCAGCAAAGTCGCGACGTCGGGCAGCTGCTCGAGCACCTCCAGGCCCACCGTGCCCTGGCCAGCCAGCACATCGGGATGATCGAACGGGTGGATGAACACCGCGCCGGTGTCCCGCGCACAAGCGCGCGCCGCGGCCAGCGAGTCCTCGACGACATCACCGACGAGATGCACCTGTGCACCGTAGCCGCGAGTTGCGGCGATCTTGGGCAGCGCCGCGGTCACCGGCATGTACACCGTTGCGGCCGTGCCCAACATCGCGGCCGCCAGCGCCACTCCCTGCCCATGGTTGCCTGCGCTGGCCGCCACCACTCCACGGGCCCGCTGCGCCGCGGGCAGGGCATGGATCCGCACGTAGGCACCCCGGATCTTGAAAGAGCCGGTGCGCTGCAGGTTCTCGCATTTGAGATGGACTCCGACCGCGCAGTGCTGCTCCAGCACCTCGCACCGCCGTAACGGGGTACGCCTGACGACGCCGTGCAGGGTCTCCCCGGCGAGCCTGATCTTCTCGATGCCAACCAACTCCATAGTCGGCGATCCTGCCAGCCGGTGAATGCGGTACGACACGCGTTCACGCTGTGACAGCTGCCCGCGCCGGGGAGCGCGAGGGTAAGGTCGGGATGAGCGTTTTCGAGGAGGTGGGATGGGTCGCCGCTGGCTGCCGGTCGTGGTCACCGCTGGGGTGGCCGCGTTACTCGCGGGTGCCGCCGTCTTCACCGCCGACCGGGCGGGTTGCGCCGAGCCCGGCAGCTACGTGCGGACCCCCAGCGGCGTGCAGCTCGTCGGCGGATGCCTCAACAGCGCCGACCTCCCGGTCGC
>JBOHFW010000417.1:0-10142 GCA_050699835.1 Pseudonocardiaceae bacterium
GCCCCACACAACAGAGTATTTACACCTCAGGTTGTTCGTTCTTCAGCGCATCCCGCACTGTGTCCGCAAAGGTGAAGCGATCCCGCAATTGGGTCACTTCCAGGGCACGGTTTGCGATCCGGGAGTGGCACACCAGCCGTAGTGCGCGGTTTTCTTCGGTCGCGAGCACATGCGCCTCGAACAACGCGGACAGCCCGGCAGATCCCAGGAACTCGACACCATCGAGGTCGACCACCACCACCTGAGCGGCGGAGAGCTGGGTGCGCAGCACGTCGGCGAGCGTCGGCGCGGTGAGCGTGTCGACTTCCCCGGTCACAGTGACCACGCACGCATCGGGACCATGCTCGGCCACGTGCACGCCAATCATGCCGGCAGTGCTCTTACTGTCCACGTCCATCACGATATCGGGCCGAGGTGTCCCTACCAACTGCGACCGGAGTGGGTCCGACCGGAGTGGAGTGGATCCGATGTGGGGTCAGCTCATACGTGTGCTAGCGATCCAGCCCGCACATGAAGCACCCGTTCAGCCCATTGACCTCCCGGTGCTCGACTGAAGGAGGCGAGGGTGACCTTGTCCCAAGCTGGAGCCGGGTGTTTCTAGAGATCGGTTGTCGGTGGGGTCGTCCCGGGCTCGTCGAGCTGACGCCAGAGCTCTATCGCCACGCTGCGGATCAGCACTCGCCCGAGGCCCGCCCGGGTCGCCACGATGATCAGGCGATCACCGCTGGTGAGAATGTGGTCTGGGGGCACTGGTAGCTCGAGGGTATCCGCTGCGGAGCGTTGAATTGCGATCACCTGCGCCTCCCGGGGCGCGCTGACCGCGTCGCTGGTCAGGCCGTCGAGTTGGGATCCCGCTTGGATGGGCACCTCGGCAATCAGCAGAATCCTGCGTCCGATCGCAATGGTGCCGAGGACCTCACGGCGCAGCATGGCTGCGGCGAAGGCCGGCGCGGCGAGGTTGGGCACGCTTCGGGAGATCGTGATACCAAAATTGTGTTCGACCCGTTCGGCGAGGTCGCCGTCAAACAAGCGCAGCACCACGCGGAGATCCTGGCTCATCGCACGGGCCTGCAGGGCGGCTTCGAGATTGGTCACGTCGTTGTTGGTCACGGCAACCAGGGCGCGGCAGGTGCCGAGATATGCGGCGCGCAGGGTGTCCTCCCGGCTGGCGTCACCGAACACGATCGGCGCGCCGATCTGCCTCGCCAGCGGCACACCGCGGGCGTGCACGTCGCTGTCCACGCACACCACCGGAACGCCCAGGTCATGCAGCTGCGCCACCACGCGAGCGCCAACATGGCCCAACCCGACGACCACCACGTGGCCGGCGATGGGTCGGAGTCTGCCCAGCGCCGTGTCCAGCCGGGCGCTGACGACTGCACCGACCACCGTCGCGGTGACCACCGGGATGATCGAGATCCCGACAATCGTGACCATCGTTTGGGTGATCCTGTTGATGGCGCTCATCCCGGTATCAGGCTGGGCGGCACCCGCGGCGTCCAGGAGAATGAGATAGAGCGCGTCGGGCCACGAGATGCCGCCCACGGTCGCGGACAGGATCGTGCCGAGCGCCAGAAAGGCGACCAATCCGGTGGCGATGGCCAGCCTGCGGTTGAAGGACGCGGTGATGCGCCACCACAAGGTGTGCAGCAGGTCCCGCCGGCGGCGGTGAATAGCGGTATCGCCGAAGGCGGCATGCCCCTCGGCCAGCACAAGATCGGCCTTGTCCTGGTCGATTGGTAACAGCTCAGGCTGTCCCGGCACGTTGGTGTCGGCGAGCGCGCAGATCAAACGATCCGCGGCCACGTCGCGCCGTCGCGCGACGTAAAGTGTCCGGTCCGACAGCCGCACATAGCTGGGCGCCAGTTCGCTCAGCGCTCCTGCCACGAAGGACGGGGCCGCCGTGTCAGCATCGGACAGCACGGCGCAGCCAGGGAACAGTGCCTGGATGCGATGACCAAGGCTCATGTTGAAAAATCGGATCACCAGCCGCAGGTCACTGTTCAACTCTTGAGCCCGAAGCGCGGCGTGGATGTTGTCGACATCGTCCTGACTGACCAAGGCAACCGCACTGGCCTGTTCCACCCGTGCCGCTCGGAAGGCGCTTTCGCTCAACTCTGGCGCCTCGATCAGCCGCACCTTCGGTAGCGAGGCGATCCGGGGTCCGCAGTTCCGTTCAGTCGAGGGCAGGATCACGGTCACCTCGTCACCGATCTGTGTGACAAGCTCCTCGACCAGGCGATAAGCCAGCGGGTCGTCACCGCACACGACGAGGTGGGGACTCCGCCGCGTGTGCTCCTCACCCTCCGCCATAGCGCTGGTGAGCCTACGGTGTGGGATTCGAGGGCCTGGCCAGGGTCAGTGACGGCCAGGGGGTACCGGTCTGACCGGGCCCTCCTAGCACTCGAGGCGCCAGGACAAGGACACCAGTGGCTGTTGCATTTACAATTGCAACTTGACGGTAGGGGTCGTAGTTGCAACGCTGCTGGGTCGCCAATCCATGGAGTGGAGGGAAGCGATGCCCGAGTCCTTCGAGACGAATCAGGTCGTTACGGAGGGACCAATCAACGTAACGGTCAGCGAAGCGTCACCAGACACGATCTTGTGCGTGGTGGTCGGCGAGGTCGACCTCTTCACCGGGCCTACCCTACGAGAGAAGCTGACCGACGCGATCAACGTTGCGCCGTCCCATCTTGTGATCGACTTGTCCGGTGTGCAGTTCCTGGCCTCGATCGGGCTGAGCATCCTCGTCGAGACTCTCGCCACGCAAGAAGCCGCCAATCGCCACTTGGCCCTCGTCGTCGAGAACAACCATGCGGTCATGCATGCCCTGCAGACCACCGGACTCGACCAGGTGTTCGACCTTCACACCACCGTGGCGACCGTCGTCAAAGCGTGCCCCACCCCCCCAAGGGTTCAGCCGCCGGGAGCCCCTTGATACTGACGCTAGGTGGAACTCAAGGCCCTTGGCGATGATCGAGCCGCGGTTGCCGAAAGCGACGAGCTGAAATGTGACCCGCCCGAACATGGCTGACTGCGGTGAAGAGTCAGTGCCGGAGGGGGTTGGTGAGGGGTCGGCGGTCCGGGTCGATGATCATGGGTGGCCGGAATTCGACGCGTCCTCCCTGGATGGTGATATCCCAGCCCTGGAGGTGGACCTGCTGGTGGTGCCTGCTGCATAACAAGCAACAATTCTGGACAGACGTCACGCCGTTGTCGGCCCAGTAGATGATGTGGTGCGCCTCGCACAGTCCGGGTGGTCGATTGCAGCCGGGGAAAGTACATCCACCATCTCGGGCGACCAAGGCGCGACGGATGCCTAGTGGGACGGTGCGCTGGGCTCGGCCGACGTCGAGAGGCTCGGATTCGCCGTTCATGACCACCGGAATCAGCTTGCAATCGCAAGCGATCCGGCGGGTATCGCTGGCGCTGATTAGCTGCCCATAGTCCAGGGTGGCGGTGCCGAGCCCGGTGCGCAGCGAGTTCCAGTCGATGGTCACCGTGACGTGCGGGGGCTCGCCGGCGGTGGCTGGGAACTCCTCAGCGGCGCGAGCGCGCTCACACAGCTCGATGAGCGCGTCGGCCTGGCGTTGCGGCACGCTGCGGTCATCGGGGACACCGTCAGTGGTGGGGCGGCGGGTGGCGAGTTGCTCGATCAGCGCGCGAACCATGCTGCCCTGCTCGGGGGCCAGCCAGCCCTCAAACCCAAGACACCCGTCGCGACGATCCCGCAGCCACAGCTCCCCCCGGGCCGGGGTGACCGAGGTGGGATCGTTGGCGGGCTCGGGCCCGTCCGGGTCCAGGAAATCAACCATCCGCCGGGCAATGATGCGCAGCCGGCGGGGATCGAAGTCCCGGGCGTACCCAGCCAGATCCGCCTCGACGCGCTCCCTCGCCGGTTCCGGCACCGACGCGGGCATCAAGACCATGGTCTCGGTGATCACCCGCAGCTGCCCGGTGCCGATCTTTCCGGTAGCCAGCGCGGCGGCCGTGGCGGGCAGCCGTGGCTCTAGGGTCTGCCCGGTGATCGTGCGCCGCGAGCCCACCATCGCGGCGTGCTCCACCCGCATGCGTGCCTCTGCGGCGGACAGCTTAAGCATCCCGGCCAGCATGTGCTGGATAGGGCCGAAACCTTCCCGCCCGGCGATTCCCCGGGAGTCGATCTCGGCGACCAGCTCCAGCATGAGCGACTGCGTTTTGCGGGAGAGCACCTCAATGTCCCGCAAGGTCTGGGTGATCGCCTTGTCGTCGAGACCGCGCAGCGTTGCGCGCACGCTGTCGAGGCAATCCGACATCGCCTGCGCAGGCTCACCCAGTGCTGCGGTCACGTCCCGATTCTCTCGAGCAACACTGACAATCTCGCCGGTGAGCTGGATCGCTCGTGACCACACGATAGGGTGAACGACGAGGGAGGACAGGTACTCGCTGCTGGAGGTGGCGCTACCCCGCCTCGGTCTTCCTCCGCATGGTGTCCGAGCGAGGTGGCATGGCCGCTGCCCAGCTCACGTGGACTGTCCTTGAACAGCGCGATCATGCCAGGGTCTGTGCGAACTCTCTCACGCGCGGGTCGGCCGCAGGCATGGATAGGGAGGTTGACTGACTCAGATTCGGCGGTCGTGCTTGGTCCAGGTCCTTATCACGATGGTGCGGCTGATCAGCACTACCGTCCCGCCGCTGGTTGGCGCCGACGCCGTCGGGCTGATGGCGGATCCGGCGCGCGATGCGGATCGGCTCCCTGGTGTGAGTGCCCGTCGCAGGCCGGCCTGGACCACCAGGCCGGCAATGGTGGCCAGGGAACTGGCCACTGCGGGGTGTTGGCTCGCGCGGCGCAGCCGAGCGGGCAAGCTGCCGGAGCGCCATTGAGTGCGGCGCTGGTCCCTACGCTGCGTGCGCATCACGGATCCCGGGGTGACCACGGCGGGCAAGTTGGACGGGGCGTTGTGGTCGAAATCGTTCATGCCATCCATCAAACTCCGGAACTGCGATCCGAGTGCGGCTGGCTGAGAGACCAGAGAGTAGGTACCAGGTAGGTACCAGCGCTACCGGGTACACGGTTGGGACGAATGTGCCCGGCGACAGCGGCGACGCCACGGTGTCGGAGTGATTTCACCCACCGTGCCCCGGCGTTGTCGACGTCATCAGGTGCCGTGCGGATGACGGCATGAGATGGTTCGCCGCGGCATGCGAGGTAAGCACCCATCAGGATCCTAGGGGTGGCAATGATCGACGAGGGTGTGCTGATCGCTGGACGCTATCGCCTGACCGTGCGCCTGGGTACCGGTGCGATGGGTGTGGTCTGGCTGGGGCAGGACGAGCGGCTACACCGCACTGTCGCGATCAAGCAGCTACTGCTGCCGCCAGGTTTGAGCGACAGCGAGGCTGACGAGGCCAACCGCCGGGCGATGCGGGAAGCGCGAATCACCGCCCGGTTACACCATCCGCATGCGATCGCTGTTTACGACGTGGCGGAGCATGCGGGTCAACCGTATCTGATCATGGAATATCTGCCGTCCAGGAGCCTGGCAACGGTGCTCTCCGTGCAGGGTGTGCTCCGACCCGGCAACGTGGCCAACATCGGCAGCCAGATCGCTTCCGCGCTGGCCACCGCGCACCAGGCGGGCATCGTGCATCGCGACATCAAGCCGGGCAATGTGCTGCTCGCTGACGACGGCACGGCCAAGATCACCGACTTCGGCATCTCCCACGCCGTCGGTGACGTCACCGTGACCGCCACTGGGATCCTGGCCGGGACGCCAGCGTACCTGGCGCCCGAGGTAGCCCAGGGCAACAGCGCCGGCTTCCCGTCAGACGTGTTCTCCCTGGGCGCGACGCTCTACACCGCGCTGGAGGGCACGCCGCCATTCGGGCTCAGCGACAACGCCATCGCCCAGCTGCACCGGGTGGCCTCCGGGGAGATCATCCCGCCCAGCCAGTCTGGTCCACTGACCCCTGTCTTGCGGCGCCTGCTGCAGCGCAACCCCGACCAACGCCCCACCATGCAACAGGCCCAGGATGCCCTCGCCGCGCTTGCCGCCGTCGGGCCCGGCCTCGAAGGCGGCCCGCCCGCCGCCACGCTGTCGTTATCCCGAACCGACCCAGCCGTTAAACCGGTCCCGACAACGCGACAGACACTCATCCAGTCGGCGCCGCCGAGTGACGCCTCAGCCGGTCGGCCGCAGGCTGACGGCCAGGGCGCCGGCGGCAGCGATGGCGCACGGCCAAGGCGCCGGGGACTGCTCGCCAGCTCCATGGCGGTCGTGCTGCTAGCAGGAGGTGTGCTGCTGGCCGTGCTGATCAGCAATGGCATAGGCACCGGCGGTAACGCCGCCAGCCCGCCTGACAATAATTTGCGGAGCCCTTCGCAAAGCCTCCCAGCCCCGCCAACCCAACCAGAACAGGACAGCCCTACGCAAGTGATCACCCCGGCCGTCCCGAGCGATTCGCAGGACACACCCGGTCGGCTACAGCGGGCGATTACTGACTACTACGCGCTGGTACCTGGAAATCTACCGGTGGCATGGAATCGACTCACTGCGCAATACCAGCAAAACCACGCCGGAGGTTTCAGTGGATATCAGGCCTTCTGGACCCCCGTGCAGCGAGTTACGGTCTCCGATGTCGCCACGACGCCAAGTGGGTCGGTGGACGCGACAATCGGCTACTTTTTCAAAGACGGCAGAGTCATCGAGGAGCAGACCAGATTCGGACTGGTCGCGGAAGCCGGCCTGTGGAAGATCGACAGCTCAGCGGTGCGCAGTAGCCGGGCCAGGTAGGGCAGCCGACATCGTGAACGTCGAACAGATGGCGTCGCGAGAGCCTGTACCCCAGCGCTGCGCCCGAGTGATGACGGCGCGGTAGTTCCTGCCGTCGGCGTAGTGTGCAAGTCAGGCGTCCGTGGTGTCGCGGGCCGTGGTCGCCGAGGCGGGGGCGAGGAGGCTCGGTATGTCCGGTGGGCCGTTCGGTTCTGGGTTCGACCCGCTGGAAGATCTGGTGAGCCGGTTGGTCGGCGGTATTGAGCAGTCCCTTGGCGGGATGACCAGGCCGGGCACCTCGACGCGGCGGCTGGACCGTTACGGCCGTGACCTCACGGCCGCTGCTCGCGCGGACGGGCTCGACCCGATCATCGGGCGGGAGGACGAAATCGGGCAGGTCCTCGAGGTGCTGTCGCGGCGGACCAAGAACAACCCGGTGCTGATCGGGGATCCCGGCGTGGGCAAGACAGCGATCGTGGAGGGCATCGCCCAGCGGATCGCGGCGGGCGCGGTCCCGGAGTCGCTGCGTAACCAGCGGGTGATCGCGCTCGATCTGGCCGGGATGGTGGCCGGCAGCAAGTACCGGGGCGAGTTCGAGGAACGGCTCACCGCGGTGATCGACGAGGTGATCGCCGCGGCCCGGACCGTGGTGTTGTTCATCGACGAGCTACACACGGTGATCGGTGCTGGCGCGGCCGAGGGCGGACCGATGGACGCCGCCAGCATGCTCAAACCCGCGCTGGCTCGAGGTGATCTCCAGGTGGTCGGGGCCACCACGGTCGAGGAGTACCGCCGGCACATCGAGCGGGACCCAGCGCTGGAACGCCGGTTCCAGCCGATCCTGGTCACCGAGCCGAGCGTTGCGGACACCGTCGCCATCCTGCGCGGCCTGCGCAAGCGCTACGAGCTGCACCACCGGGTGCGGATCACCGATGAGGCCACTGAGGCTGCCGCCCGGCTATCCGACCGCTACCTCACCGACCGGTTCCTCCCGGACAAGGCGATCGACTTGATCGACCGGGCCAGCGCGCGAGCCCGGATGCGAGCAGCAGGCCCGAGCGAGCACACGCGGGCTCTTGAGCAGCGCGTCGAGCAGCTCAGCCGGGCCAAGGACATCGCGGTGGACGCGGAGGATTACGAGCGGGCCGAGGCGCTGACCCGGGATCTGGACCTGGCGATTGTGCAGCTGGACACCGCTCGCGCCGGCCCGGCGCGCCCGCCCGAAGTCGGTGCCGGCGAGGTCGCGGACGTCGTCGCACGCAGCACCGGCATCCCGGTCGCGCAGCTCACGGAGCTAGAACGGCACCGGCTGCTCCACCTCGAAGAGCAGCTGCGGCGGCGAGTCGTCGGGCAGGACGAGGCGGTCGAGGCAGTAGCGGATGCGGTCCGGGCCAGCCGGGCCGGTCTGACTCACCCGGACCGGCCGATCGGGTCGTTTTTGTTCCTCGGGCCTACCGGCGTGGGCAAGACCGAGTTGGCCCGGGCGCTGGCGCAGACGTTGTTCGGGTCGCCGGAGCAGCTCGTGCGCATCGACATGAGCGAGTTCCAGGACAGGCACACCGTGTCGCGGCTCGTTGGTGCCCCACCCGGCTATGCCGGCCACGAGGAGGCGGGCCAGCTCACCGACGCCGTCCGGCGCACCCCGTACACGGTGCTGCTGCTGGATGAGACGGAGAAGGCGCACGCCGACGTCTTGAATATCCTGCTGCAGGTCTTCGATGCCGGACGGCTCACCGACGCTCGGGGCCGGACCGTGAACTTCGCCAACACTGTGATCATCATGACCAGCAATCTCGGTGCCGAGGCGCTGCTGGCCGCGACCAGCGCGGGGCGATCGGTCGACGAGGTGCGGGAGTCACTGATGGCCAGCGTGCGGCGGCACTTCCGGCCGGAATTCCTCAACCGGATCGATGAGATCGTCCTGTTCCGCGGTCTCGACCGGCCAGGGCTTCGCACGATTACTGGGCTGCTCCTGGAGGAGACTCGCCAGCGGCTGCAGGTGCGGTCCATCAACCTGAACCTGGACGACGAGGCCGTGGAGTGGATCGTCGAGCGTGGTTACCAGCCCGAGTTCGGGGCCCGCCCACTGCGCCGGGTCATCGGGCGGGAGCTGGACCGGCACCTGTCCCGCATGCTGCTCGCCGGCGACCTCGCTGACGGCCAGGACGTACACGTCAGCATCGTCGAGGACCGGCTGGACTTCACCGTCGCCGAGCCGGAAAAACCGGCGAGCTGACCCTCGGATCAGCTCTTGGTCCCGGCGGCCGGGCGAATAGCGGCGCCGCACCTACCGTGCTGTCCGGACGGACACCCTGCTCAGGGTCATCGGCTTGCGGCCGATCAGTCCCCATGGCCGGAACATCGACGTTGATCCGCTCGCCACGGAGTTGGTCATAAATCGGCGTTTGGCTCACGGGGCAACACCGTAGGGGCGGGTCTGCTCCAGGCGGCCTCCACATGGTGTGTACAACACCCTGCTGGCTGTGGATGAGCCGCAGCACAGGGGCATTCGACCGGTCCACTCAAACCCGTCCGCGTCAACACATCCACGAGCGGGGATCCCATGGCGAGTTGTTGTCGTTGTTCTGTCACTGCATGGCTCGGTGATTTCACTCGTATGCGGCAAGTCTGTCACGAACGAGTCTCGTTGACCGTACGCTCAGGCGCGGTTCGGGTTGACCGCGACAGAGTCCGGCTCGGCCTGGGAGCGCTATGTTGAACTCCGACCCCGGTAGGGAGGGGGGACCGGCAGTATTCCGGTCACCCCTCCCGGCCGATGGCACCATACGCGATCATATAAATCGCGGGACGGCACCGCCCGACTCAGCGGGAGTCGGGCTGCCCGGCACCGTCGGCGGCTGGTGCCGCCAGCCATGCTGATGCCGTTCCCTAGCTAACGGCACCACACGCAATCACCGGGATCGACTCAGCTGTAGATGGATCCGCCGGGGCCGCCGTTGGCGCTACCGCCAGCGCCCCCGATACCGTTACCAGCACTGTTGGTCTGGTCGCCGAACAAGTTCACGTTCAGTAGGTTGATACCAAGCCCGCCCTTGCCGGGGCCGCCATTGCCACCGCCGCCGCCGTTACCACCATCGCCAGCGTTGCCACCACCGCCATAACCGCCACCGCAGCCACACGTGCTGACCAGCGACAGGACAGTACGGGCAGGAAGCAGCTCTCCATGCTGCCCGTCAATCTCAGCAAAGCTCAGTTCGTCAAACATGAGATCCTCCTTGGGGGGCCAGTGGACCGGGAACGTAAACCTCATCGACGGCAGGGTCGATTCGGCTAATGCTCACCATGGCCACGAGGACATCGCATGGCAACATGCATTCACCCCCTAACTTAGAGCGCAGCTACTTAAGCTGATTTCCGACTACTTAGCCA
>JBOHFW010000418.1:0-4589 GCA_050699835.1 Pseudonocardiaceae bacterium
GCCAGGTCCCCGCCGCGGGGCTGCGCCCCTGGCAGCTCGCGGGGCCGGGCGCGGTCCGTGAGGCGTTGCGGGCTCATGACCGGCCCGGCTGCCGCCACCCCGCCGCCCGCCGCGTCCTGCAGGTCAAGCTGGCCTACGCCCAGGCCATCCCGACCAGCCTGCGGGCCCAGTTGAACGCCCTGGATCGACAAGTCATCCACGGTGACGTCTATCCCGGCAACATCCTGCTCACCAGCACGGGTGCCGTATTCATCGACTTCGACCTGGCCCGCTGGGCGCCACCCGCTTATGAGCTGATCCGGGCCCTGATCTACTGCACACACCCGACCGGAGGGCCCCATGCCTACCGGGAGCGAGTGGCCGCGTTCCTGTCCGGCTACCTCACCACTCGGCCGCTCACCGACCTGGAGATCGCCACCATGGTCGAGCTCTACCGGGCGGTTCAGATCCTCGACCCCTACGGCCTGCACGCCTGCGAGAATGCCCCGGACAGCCTGCTGGGTTTCGGGCATGCCCGCTTCGCGCTGCTGTACTGGCTTACCCGCCACGGCGCCGATCTCACCACCCTCGCCCACCGCGCCAGCCCCCGCCCCGGATGATGCCTGTGACCAGCCGAGACGAACTCCCCGTGATCGCGGCCGGGTTGGCCGGCGCGGCCACACCGCACCAGAGCCTGCTCACCGGCGGGCCGATCACCCTGCGGGTCAGCTCCACATCGCCGGGACCGCTCGCCGCCCTGGCCGCCGCGCTCAGCCCATACCTGCGACCCACCCGAGCAGATCCCCACCCGGCACACTTCCACGGAATCGAGCAGATCAGCATCCACACCGACCCCACCCAGGCCGCCCGGCTACGCCAGCTCGCTGTCAGACCTGGCGAGGGTGCCCACGGTGTGCGCCTCGTCCGGGCCGGCGCGGGAGCAGGCCAGCAGCACCGGGAGGCGTTCCTGCTCTGGCAGCGGGCCACACCACACACCAGCCACCTTGTCCTGGACCACCCGGGCCCAGCCACTGACCGGGTGCTGCTGCGTCTGGTCCGGGGCATCGCCGGGCGCTGCCTGATCACCGCGGGGTGGGTTCCCCTGCACGCCGCCGCAGCCCTCACCCACGCCGGGCTGATCGTGCTGACCGGTCCCAGCGGCGCCGGGAAAACCACCGCACTGCTGGCGCTGCTTGCCTCCCGCCTCGGCCATGCCTTCGTCACCAACGACAAGATCTACCTGACGCTCAGCAACAACGGTGTGCGCGCCTGGGCGCTGCCGACCTCCCTCGCGCTTCGCCCCGAGACCATCGCGATGTTCCCGAACCTGAGTGACCTGATCACCCAAGGAGCCCTCTCCCACGTCGATAACCACTCTGGCCGCGTCGGTGCCGATAGCCGCGTCCTCGTCCCACTCCGGCAGCTCGCTGACGCCTTCGGTGTTCCGCTGCACCCCGGCGGCCCCGTGGCCGCCATCGTGGACCTCAGCTACCACGGCCCCAGCCAGCCATCATGGTGGCGGCCGACCGGCCCCACCCGGGCCGTGGACGCCGTGACCCGTGGCTACCTCGGGGACTGGTTCATCGACGAACCCCACGAGCACTCCCGCCTCCCCGTGGGAGCGGCCCTGCTGCGCGCCGCTCACCACACCACGCTGCGCCGAATCGCCTCAGCGGTGCCGGTCATCGACCTCACCGCCGGATCCGACACCCCACTGGTTCTCGAAGCCATCGTCACCGACTTGACCGGACCAGCCGATCAGGCAGAACCGGCGACCAGCCCGTGACGCAGCCGGTGATCCAGCTCCCACAGCGCGGTGCGGTTGGAATCCCACCGCAGCACCATGCACGCCTCCTCGAAACCGAACCACCCGTACTCGGTGTGCTCGTCTGATAGACGAAGCTCCGCGTTCTTCACGCCGACCCCGAAGGCGTACTCCGGGATCACCAGGACCTGCGGCCCCCAAGTGAACTCACCCGTCACTGCGACCACCGGCATCGTCGCCCGGGCATCCAACATCACGAAGTCCGCACCATCCCCCACACCGGCCTCCTCGCATGCCTCCCGGCGGGCCGCCTGTAACGGAGACTCACCGACCTCCCCGCCACCGGCCACCCCCTGCCAGTAACCCGCGTCCTCCCGCCGGAACAACGCGTAGACAAATCCATCCCCCTCAGGCCGGAACGGGAAGACCAGAACCTGAAACGCCGCTCGCCCGGAGTCGGTCTCACTCACTGTCCTACCGTAGGCGGGCACCGGGGGCGTCTCTCACCGTGGGCGCATTCTGCAAACCCTTCTGGTCACTGCCCCGGATCTGGCTACGGTGGGCACGCTGTCCCAGTCACAACGCCTGGTGGCGGTCAGGTCCTGATGTTTGTTGTCCGTGTCATCGGCGTGAACCCGCACGCTTGGAGTTGGTCGTCGAGTGTCTTGACGGCGTGAGTATGGCTCCAGGGTTGCATGAGGGCTCGGGCGGTGTGCAGGTCTGCCGCGAGTCGTGGATAGAGGTGGGCTTGGCTGGCGGCGTCGCCGAGGACGCGGGCGGCTTGGGTGATGTCTTTGGACAGGACGAGGGCGTGACCTAGCTGTACTTGGCAATGGGCGTATCTACCTATCTGTGTTGGATCGTGATTTATTAGGGCGATGTTGGCGGCTTCGACAGCTTGCTGGGGTTTGCCCAGGACTGCCAGGAACGTGCTGGCTCTGCGGCCGATGATGCCATGGTGCACCCAATAAGCGGGCGAGTCAGGATTATTGCCGTTGGTGTTGGTGAGCAATTCATGGGCACGCGTGGATGCTTTCATACACGGCTCGAATTGCCCATCGAGTGCATAGGCTCCGGCCGCCATCTGTTCGGCCCATGCTTTCAGTTGCGCGTCATCGGTGCGGGCAGCCAGGCTACGGGCGGCAGCAGCGGTGTCTAGCGTGGTGGATGTGTCGCCGCGCTGGAATGCGATGAAGCTGGTGTCGATGGCCGCATAGGCGGCATAGGCGGGGTTGCTGGCGTGGTGGGCGGCGCGGCGGGCGCGTTGGAGGTAGCGGCTGGCCGCCTCGGGCTGGCCCATATCGATCAGGTAGCCACCGATCGAGCAGGCCATACTGCTATCCACCAGACTTAACGCTTTGCGTAGCTTTTCCGGACAGTCACCCGCAAGCATGCGGCGCACCAGCCCATGCTGAGCGACCACCATGTCTAACACTTGGCAGGGCCCGAGTTTGTCTTCCTGGCGTTTGCACACCGCTAGGGTGACCGCCAGATTATTGATGACCTGAGCATCAATCCGGCTCGGGAAGGCCACTGCCTGGGCAACCCGGGTGTACTCATCAGCATCCAGGCCAGACAGTCCCGCAGCGGCAAAGACCGACCCGGCAAGTTTCATCGCCTCGCGGCGACCCAGCGAGCGCACTAATCGGGTGACCACGTCCAGTAGCTCCTCAGCCAGCTCCCCGGTGACCAGCGTCTTCTGCGGCCACGCTACGTCCTGGTCACGCTGAGGCCCAGCAGGCGTCCACTCAGCAGGCGCTGACCAGGCTCTGTGACGAGGATCCCGCTGTGCTGGTGTGAGCTGTCTCTGGCGGCGTGCGGTGCGGCGACGGTCCCGGTAGTCCGCCTCAGCCTGCACCAGCTCGGTGTACGTGGCGATCAGCGCACCCTGGGCGCCACACAGCTCATCGGCGGTCTTCCACAACGCCTCGGGCATCCGGCGTATGCCGTGTTCGACCTTGGAGATCAAACTCCGTGTCCTGCCGAGGGCGTGGCCGAGTTGAGGCTGAGAGATTCCCGCCGCGGTGCGGTAGGTACCCAGCTGCGCACCCAAACCCGATCGCAAGACCTCCAGTCTGGCCCGTTCCGCCGCCAGATCCCCCATTTTTCCGATCATGGACTCACCCTAAAGGGAGTGACACCCCCGGGGTGACACATCCACAATCCGGATAACGGTCACCGCTGCCGTCACCGGCTCCTGATCCGCCACGGTGCGCTCATGCACCTGGCGCCGGGGCTGCCGTCCTCCCCCGACACGGCAGACGCACCCCTGCCGCTTGATAACCACTCGGGGTGTGTGTGCGTGCGGCCCCGCCCTCCGGCACCAGGTGCGCCCACCGTCCTACGCCGCGACGGCGCACGGTCGCGATGATGGATGCCCGCACCGGCACAGAGCATCGATTGACCCTCGACGCGGCGGCCGAGGGGCTGCCGCGGGGTCGGTACGTCGCGCTGTGTGGTGAGGAGGTGCTGCCCGCGGCGCTGTTCGCGCGGCAGGCTCGGTATTGCCGGTTGTGCGCGCCGATTCCCACCCAGCGGACGCGATGATGACCAACGCGCTGGATGAGAGCTGCCCGGGGTGCGGGCCAATTGAGAGCGTCGAGCAGACCAGCGCCACGCGTTGCGGGTATCGGCTGCCGCTGGGGGTGCTCCAGCATGAGTGTCTGCCGAGCCGCCACCTGTGCCAGACGTGCTTCATGGCCCATCTACTGCCCGAACCCCAGTTCGGGCGTGAGACCTCGATCGGCCGCCGGTGCAGCGATGCCCCCAGTCAGCTCCCGGCGGTCGGTCGGCCCCCGAAACTGCTCCCCTCCCGAGCCCGGCTGGCCACCGGTCGAACCGGCCC
>JBOHFW010000419.1:0-5504 GCA_050699835.1 Pseudonocardiaceae bacterium
GTCAAGGGTTGCGGTGAGGCTGCGCACCGACCACAGGTCCGGGGCAGCGTCCCGGACCAGCGGCAGCGAGCCGGCCGGGCACACCAGCAGCAGCGCGGCCGGATGCGCGGCGGCCAGTGCGTCACGCCGCTCGTTGAGCCGCCGCAACAGCCGGGACCACAACCGCTCCCGATCGGCCGCGAGGGCCACATCGTCGAGCACCCAGGTCGCGGCGAGGCTGGCCGGGTGCGGGGCCAGCAGCTCGGCGAGCACAGCGGCCTCACCGGACTGCTCGGTCAAGGTAAGCGTGGCGACCTGCTTGACCTGGGTGCGGGCCTGGTCGCGGGTGCGGGCCACCAGCTCGGCGATGTCCGGAGCCTGGGCACCGAACAGGAACGCCAGCCAGAACCCATCCTGCAACACGAACTCGGCCCGCAGCCGCTCCCAGACGGCCTCGACATCCCGGTGCAGGCTCCGAGCCGCCTGCCGCTGCTCATTCACCGCAGGCCGAGCGCCCGGCGGGTCAGCGGATGCACCTCGTACCAGTCCTGGCCGTTGAGGTGCCCGAGCAGCAGGTGGCTCTGCAGCAGCCGGGCCATCAGCTGCACCTCGGCCTCCGCCGGGTCGACCATGCCGTCTCCAGCGGCCACCCCGCGCAGGAACGCCTTCTGCTCCGCCGTCATCTTCTGAAAGTCGTGTGCCACCAGGCCGATCGCCTCCTCGACGTGCTCGTCGGCCAGCGGCGGTGTCAGCGACCTGCGCAGCATCAGGTTGACCACCTGACGCAGCAGCGTGAACAGATCCCGCAGGTGACCCCCGGACGCCTGGATGATCGTATCCAGCTGCTTGTCGCCGAAGATCCGATCGACCGGGAGCCGGCGGGAGACGACCTCGTGTAGCTCCGCGACCGTCTTCGCGACGGTCTGCTCGTCGTCGTGACCAGGGCGGGGCCGGACATGCGGCACCGGAACCGGCAGCACCCGGGAGTCGAAGGGCAGCGCGCCTGGGGCGGTGAACTGCAGGTAGGTGGGCACGGTGTAGATCATGTGGTGGGAGCGGAACTTGAGCTTGCTGGCGTGCGCCACGAACAGCGCCTGGATCGATTCCTGCACCGCCAGGTCGTTCTCGCTGGTGCCGCGCAACTTCTCCAGGCCGTCCACGATGAGCACCGAGCCCAGACCCGGGTCCTCGGCCGGCAGCAACGTGGTGAGAAAGGCGGCGACCTCCTCGTAGAGCCGGCCGATGTGATAGGTCAGCTTGCGGCGCAGCTCAGCGACCACCGATTCGCTGCTTTTCAGCTCCCGCTGCAGCTCGACCTCGACCGAGGCGCCCAGCGCGTTGACTTCCAGGCCGTCGCTGGACATCGAGGCGGACAGGCCGGGGACGTCGACGGAGATCTTGAGGCGATCCATCAGGCGGCGCAACCGGCCGGCGAACCCCGGCCCGGGGTCCGCTTCCGGTGCGCGGAGCACGTCGTGCGCGCCCAGGGCCAGCGCAATGAGGAACTCCGTGACGTCGATCGGCGAGGACTCATTGACGTAGGCACCGATGTCGAAGATCGCGGCGTGGTAACCGGCCCGGACCAGCTCGCCGCGCAGCCGGTACAGCTCGGTGGTCTTGCCCGAGCCGGACGGGCCGGAGAGCAGCTGAGTGGTGGTGTCGATGGCCAGCTCGATCGTCGCCAGCAGCTCGTCGACCGCGGCCCGGCCCGCATCAGCCAGCGGGACGTACCGGGTCTCGGCCGGATCGGCCGGGTCCAGGTGACCGAGGGTAAGCGCGGTGGACCAGTCGACGAGCTCCTGCCGCGATGGCGTCGTCATGGCCGAGATCATAGGAGGTCTGAGTAGGCCAGCCGACGGTCTTACCCGGCCGGGTGGACCAGAGTGCCGTCGAGGACGGTGACGGCGTGGCCGGTGAGGTGCACCCGGTCACCGCGCACTTCGGTGTGGACCAGGCCGGTACGGGCAGAGGCTTGCAGCCCGGTCAGGCCGTCCCGGCCCAGGCGGGTCGACCAGTAGCGGGCCAGGGCGGTGTGGGCGCTGCCGGTGACCGGATCCTCGGGGATGCCGACGGCGGGCGCGAACATGCGGCTGATGAAGTCGTACCCAGTGCCGGGATCTGACGCTGGGGCGGTGGTGATGACTCCGCGGGTGCCATCGCGGCGGGCCAGCCGAGCCAGCGCGGTGACATCGGGGTCCAGCGCCCGGATGGCTGCCTCGTCCGGGAACACCGCGAGCACATCGCGGAGAGCCCCGGTGCCGTAGGCAGCCTCGGGTATGGCGCCAAGGGCGTCAGCGAGCCCCGCGGGGATGGGTATCTCGGTAACCGGAGCTGCGGGAAAATCCAGGGTGATGGCGCCGTCCTGGCGGATGTGGGCGGTCAGGACGCCGCTTCGAGTGCTGAATCGCACGGTGCCTGCCGTTCGCTGGTCGCTGTGCAGAGCGTGGGCGGTGGCCAGGGTGGCGTGCCCGCACAGGTCAACCTCGGCGGTGGGGGTGAACCAGCGCAGCGTCCAGTCAGCCGCAGCGCTCTCGGGCAGTGGGTGGGCGAAGGCGGTCTCGGACAGGTTCATCTCGGCGGCCACCTGCTGCATCCAGCGCTCGTCGGGCCAGCCATCGGTGTCCAGCAGGCAGACGGCAGCGGGGTTGCCGGCGAAGGGCCGGTCGGTGAACGCGTCGATAACCCGGATACGCATGAGTCGACCGTAGGACCGTGGTGACGCTGAGCCAAACCCAATTCGGATCAAGCGGGACCGGTGAGTCGCCTCCGCCTCAGCTGAAGTCGGCCAGTGCCTTGGTGATGAGGTCGCGGGCGGATTGTCCGTACCCGGCGGAACGGTGGACTCGCTGGTCAGGCGAGCGGCAAGCATGAGCAAACTTTGCTGAACCAAGCAACACGCCAGACGACGATGCCAGATGAGATGGATGAGACCTACCGATTGACTCGACAAGGTGATGTGACGGCAATGTAATGGTTACCCGTCTACGGCTACGACCAAGGCACCGCATAGCCGCATCGAGTCGAAAACGCCGCGGCTTAACATTCAAGCTCCTGGGATATCTGGCAGGCACGGAAAGACCGCAGTCCGGCCACGCCAGCAATGGCCTTGTGGGCAAGTTGAGCTGTCAGCTAGGACTTGCGCAGTGTCAGGGGCAAGGTAAGTCCCAGTACACGCGGCGAGGTCGCTGGAGCTGCCCTTAGACGCGAGTTCTCCGTGGTTCATGAGTCGCATGGCCGTGTGGCGAAATAGTCGGTGAGCATTTCGCTTGACCATGCGGCCTGCCGAACGGTGCCACGGGGACCGAATTCGTGGAACCAGGGCTTGATGTCGAGTACAGGTGTGCCGTCAACGGCGTCGAGCTCCTCGACATGCAAGTCGAGGTCCTTGACCTTGATCAGGCGGCAGCGTGAAACCCCGAGCCAGTTCACCCGGCGCATGTTGCGATGGCCGAAGATGCCGACTTCGGGCCAGTCCGGATTGTCTCGTGGTCGGCGTGCGCCGAGGTTGAGGTCGGTCGGGTCGGTGAGGTGGAAGCGGTAGACGATTTCCAGGTGGGAGAAGGCATCCAGTCCTGCCGTCGCGTCGGCGTCGAATCGGCTGCTGTCGATTCGGATGATGGAGCGGGTACCGCCCCAATAGTCATCGGTCGGTTCGATGCGCCCACCGATCACCTGCGCAATGGGCTCGACCTCGAACGACTGGCCTGCCATGAAGCTTCCCTCCCCAGGGGTTCTAGGCGGGTGCGTGGCATCCGGGGTGACTCGGTCACATCGTCAGTGTGGTCTACGTCAACCGGATGGATCACGGTGCGCAGTTCAGGTACGCGCAGGCGCGTGCGTCGAGTTCGACGGTCGCCGGGATGCCGCGACGGCGGAACGGCGACAGGGCGATGCGCATGTCGGCAACGGCCTGGCGGGTCCGTCCTGAATGAATGCCGTCCATGACATCCAGCGCGTCGGACCAGGTGGAGCACGCCTGGTCAATCTCGCCGCGACGCGCCTGTACGGCGCCGAGGTGTCCGAGGGTCAGGGCGTGTGTGCGGGTGAATGTCGTTGCCTTGCGGGTGCGCGCGCTGCGGTGGAACTCCGTGAGAGCGCCGGAGAGGTCCCCGGTATCGCGCAGGGTGCAGGCAGTCTGGTGCGCAAGGCTTGCCTCGCCGAAGAAGAACACTCGCGATGGCTCATCATCGCTGATGGTCGCTGAGGCCAGGTCGTCTTCGGCTGTGATCAGCGCCTTGGTGGCGGCCGATTTCTGTCCTGCCGCGCCGAGTGCCCGCGCGTGGACAACGCCGAACAGTGCGCGTTCCCGTGGGCTGGCCAGGAGGTACCGCTTGCCGTCCATCGACGCGGTAGTCAGATCCAGCCCCTGGCGAAAGTGGCCCAGGTCGACAGCCTGATGCGCCATGGCCCGAAGGACATGACCCGCCATGGGCGGGTCGTCAGCCTCGGCGGCGAGCTTGACCGCGACGGAGAAGTAGTGCTGGGCGATGGAGTGCTCCGCGTTGTCGAAGGCCATCCACCCCGCAAGATACGCGAGCTCGCTGGCCGCAGAGAACATGTCCTTGCGCACTCGTTCGTCGGTGTAGCTTCCCCGCAGATAGCTCGCGACATCCGAAGTCAGGTACTGGACGAGAGCCGAGCGGGCGTGCCCGCCTCCGCGCCGCTGGTCGAGCCGCGAGAAGATCGATGCCATCTCGCGAACGGCCTCAAGATCTCCATGACCGACGGCCCGGACGCCGGCGGTAACGCGAGTAGTGCCCCGCGCAGCCATCTGCGTCCACCATGGTTCGTCAGGCAGTGCCAGCGCGGCCACGGAGTAAGTGGCGGCTGTAAGAACGCGCCTGCGTTCCATGTCGAGGTCAGCTTTCCCGAGATCAGTCAGGGTGACCAAGGTATCCACGCGCCAGTCCACCGCAGCACCTGAGGCCAGGGATTGGACTGTGAGCGCGACCTCGTCAAGAGTGACGGTTCGGCCCAGGCGGCGGGTCAGGGCTTCACAAAGGATCACCGGCGTCCCTCCCGCTGGGTGGGGCCCACCGCAATCTTCTCCTAACGCGGCTACGGCGGCGAAGAAGCGGTTTCGCTGTGCTTCGGAGGCATGCTCCAGGGCTTGATCCAACGCGCGCCGTAACGCCAGGCTCGGCGGATGGGTGCCGCGCTCGGCGTTGCCGATCGTTCGCCGAGAAAACCCCAGTTCTTTCGCGAACTCGGGCTGAGACAAGGACAACCCCGCCGCGCGGAACCGGCGAATCCGGTCCGGTGTCCATTCCATCCGCGAAGCGTAGCGAAGGACCTGCTACGGGATTCCGTCCCACACGGGCACGGGGCGCCGCGCGAAGACCGCCACGCCCACATCCGCTGTGGCGATGGTGACGGCCCACAGCTGAGGCGGACAACGGACCCACACCGACTTGAACGAGACCCTTACAGGTGATGCGAATGCAACATTTTGGTTACGAAACGTTCATTTTGATGTTGTTTTATATCTACGACTCACTCCAGCGAGTGAGGCGCACCTAGGGTTC
>JBOHFW010000420.1:0-5848 GCA_050699835.1 Pseudonocardiaceae bacterium
GCATCGTCCGGGCCACGTCCGCGGCTTTCACAAAATCCGGGGAGCGTGAGATGCCTCCGAAGAACGCCATGATGACCATCCGTGCCCCTGATGGTCTCCACTTGTCTGGCACGTTTGTCCTGCCGGAGGGTGTTTGTCAGGGGGTTGTCCTGGTGCATGGCGGGGGTGTGACGCGGGAGGAGGGTGGTTTCTTCACGCGTCTGGCGGCTGGGCTTGATGCCGGTATCGCGTCGCTGCGCTGTGACCTGCGTGGCCACGGCACGAGCGAAGGGCGTCAGGAGGACCTCACGATCGCCGGCATCCTCGGTGATTTGCGGGCTGCTATGGCATTCGTGCGTGCCCAGCTGGGCGCTGATCGTGTCGCTTTGCTTGGTACCAGCTTCAGCGGCGGTATCTGCGGCTACTACGCCACTCAGCACCCGGCTGAACTGGCCAGCCTGGTCATGCTCAACCCGCTGCTCAACTACCGGCAACGCCTGATCGACGACAAACCCTATTGGCATGATGGGCAGATCAGCGAAGAAGCAGGACGCGAACTGCTGGTTCAGGGTTTTCTTGTTCACTCGCCAACATTCAAGCTCGGCCGGCCGCTGCTGAATGAGGTGGTCTACCCTCAGCCGCACACCGTGCTCGGCGACATCCGTGCTCCGACGCTGCTCGTGCACGGTACCCAGGACACCTTCATTCCGGTGGAGTCATCCCGGTGGGCAGCACAGCAGCTGCGTGCTGAGCATCGGCTTATCGAAATCGAGGGTGCTCAGCACGGCTTCGCTATCCACGACGATCCCCGCTACGCCCATCCGCAAAGCCAGCAGTGGCAGGCCGAAGTTATTCACAGCGTGACGGACTGGATCAGCCGCTACTAAGCGGTAACACCGCTTCACGCAGAGTGCCACCGTGATAAGCAGTTGATAAGCAGGCCCGGTGATGACGCTATCCTGAACGCCGCCGATGCAGGTCGGCGCCCAGCATTACGCCGTTGCGCCATCAGCAATGTTGCTGCGCGGTTGCTGTTTTGGTAGCGAGGCCATGTGGGTGCTTGACCTGCTCCTCCATCTGCACCGATCGGTAGGGTAAGTACGGCAATGTCGCGTACCGCATCAGCATGGACCAGGAGGTTCACGGGTGGGTGAGGTGACGATTGGGGACCGGATCCGCGAGTTGCGCCGGTCGGTCTATACCCAGGTTGACCTGGCGGTGGCCGCCGATGTCAGTGTGGACGTGATCCGCAAGCTGGAGCAGGAACGGCGGCGGACGGCGTCGATCGGGACGTTGCAGCGCATCGCTCGTGCGCTGGATGTGGATGTCGCTGAATTGCTGGGCCGCTCCCGGCCGGTGCCCTCCCCTGGTGAGGGGCAGGCGCGGGTCTGGGCCATCCGTGACGCGCTGACCAGCGTGGACGAGCTGCTGGATGAGCTGGATGACATCGACGCTCCCGACCTGACCGGGCTAGGCCGTTCGCTGACCTACGCCTGGGGTACCTACTGGTCTGGCCGGGTTGGGCTGCTGGCGTCGATGCTGCCCCGGTTGCTGGCCGAAGCCCAGGCTGCGGCGCACAGGGCCACTGCGGGTCGTGGCGCTGAGGTGGCGGTCGACCTCGCCGCGCAAGTTCACTATCTCACCGCCGGCACGCTGCTCCGTCTGGATGCGGCCGATCTTGGACACGTCGCGGCCCGGGAGGCACTGCGGCTGGCGGCTCGGGGAGCGGACTCGCTGCGGGACGCGGCCATCCGCGACATGCTGGGCCACGTGCTGATCCGCCAGGGCCGGTTCCTCGACGCCGAGCGGGTCACGGTGGCCGCTGCCGAGACGCTCGCACCCCACGGTGAGGTCAGCATGGCGCAGCTGACGGTGTACGGGCGGCTGCTGGTGCGTGGTGCGAACGCCGCCGTCCGGGAACGCCGGACCGGTGCGGCCACCGAGCTGCTGAACGAAGCGACCACTGTCGCTGAGCGCACCGGAGTCGACCGCACCGACTACGAGGTGGTGTTCGGGCCGAGCTACGTCGTTACGCAGTCCACCGACGCCGCTATCGTGGCCGAGAACTACGACGCGGCCGCGAAGATCGCCCGGCGTATGCCGCGTGACGCGGCGCTGCCGTTGGTGTCTCGATCCCGGTATCTGGCAGACGTGGCCCACGCGCAGGTGCGCCTGGGTCGTTATCAGGTGGCCGAGTCCGTGTTGCTGACCATGGAGCGAGCCGCCCCCGACTGGGCTGTGCATCATCGACTGCCGCGGATGCTCGTCGGCGAGTTACTTACCCACGGGCGCCCCTCAGCCCGGTTACGGGAGCTCTCTCAGCGTCTCCACGTCACCCCCGCCGCTCACCGCCCCGAATAACCGCCCTCTGCGCAGAATTGGTGATCACGGGTAGGGCGCAGCGCCCTACCGTGGGTCCGCCGCCCTGCCCCGGTACATCGCGCAGCGAGCAGGAACGCCCCTGGTATCGAGCATCCTGCTCGCCCTGGAGGCGCGCCGCGCCGTGCACCGTGAAGACTTGTCAGCGCTTGCCCGGGCTGATCTGCTGCTGACTCGCGTGGGCCGCATCGGCATGACCGCAAGCATCGTCGAGTCGGCAAGCCGGCTCCCTGATCGATCCCTGCGGTCGCTGGACGCGATCCATCTCGCCACCGCGTTAATGTTGCGCGATGACCTCCACGCCGTCGTCACCTACGACAAGCGGCTGGCAGCGGTGGCCGAGATACATCACCTGCCTGTTGACTCACCTGGTATGACGGCCAGGGCCTAGCGCCTACCGCTTCCGCTGTCGTCTGCAAGAGTGATCATGGTGTCTGGGAAGTTGCTGGTACCGAACCAGCACCACCGCCTCAGCCGCCGCACTTAGCCCACTCGCAGGGCTTGCTTGGGCCTCGATACCGGTCATCTCGGCCCTTCCAGACCACTAGTGGGCAGCAGCGATTCGCGCGAACCCGCAGGTGGGATCACGGCGAGGCCAGGAGCAATGCTTGAAACCTGTGGATGACGAGGGTCGTACCCTCCCGATCATCTGTGCGACCGGCTCGACCGCATGCACCGCCGGACGAAGTCCGCTGGGATGGCGGTGGAGCCAAGCCTGTTCGGGCGGGTGTTGCGCGCGGCGAAGAACAACTCTCCAGAGTCATTCCTAAGTCCGTGGCATGACAGGTGCAAAAGGTCAGTGGTGCCGGTCGTCTCGGCTGATAGCGAGCCGGGACCGGTGCTCGCTGATGATCTGCTCAAGCTGGGCGGCGTCCTCAGACAAGCGCGACACATCCCGGATCAACACCAGATCCGCGAGGCCAGCTGCGACGTCCGCCAAGACCTGCCTGCACCGACGTGACGCTCGGACACCGATCGCGACCTCGGCGACCGTGCTGATCGGCACAACGCCAGCGCGGTCACACCAATCCTCCAGCTCCCGCACCTGCCGGTCGAGGTTCTCGCGACGGTTCGACCGGGCGTAGAGGATCGCAGTGCGCGGCATGCGGTCAGTGTGAGACAGCGGCGGGGCTATGTCGAGGGTCCCAGGATTTGCCCTGAGCCATCGCATGTGGGGCACAGCTGCGTCGTCGCTATTTCCTGTTCCTCATCCACGTCGGCCCGTTTCCACTTCACAACCACCTGGGAGCCGTTACATTGCGGGCAGGTGTAGAGGCGCCGATCGTCCTTACCCACATCCGCCCCCGGCCCCTCCGCTAAGCGACCGCACCCAGTATTCACCCATCACGCCAGCCTGGATCACGCAGTTGAGCGAAAGTAGTAACTCCTCCGCTGCTGGCGCGTCATTGCACCTTGCCCACCCGACACCCGATCACCAGGAGGTGACTCCCTGCCAACCCGGCCGTAACCGCCTCGACCACCGGCCCCGCGGGAGGTGAGCACGGCCCGTACCCGGCCGCTGACCCGGCGCGCCGGGTTGGTGGTTCGCGTTAGAGGGGGTTGGGTTCGATGTCGATGCGGCTGTAGTCGAAGCTGCCCCGTTTGCCGCGGTGTTCGTCGATGATCACGGCGGCGACCAGGAACCGCAGCACCGCGTTAAGGCGCTGCACGTCGCCGCTAGCGGTGAGCGCATCCCAGGCTGTCCGCGCGTGGGGGCCGACCAGACCGGTCAGCACGTCGACGGTGGGGCGCACGATGGTCTTGCGCCGCAGGACATCGAGGCGGTCTTCGACGGTCTTGCGCATCTGCCGGTATTCCCGGGTGGAGATCTCCCGGTGGGTCCACATGTCTTTCAGCTCGGCGCCAGATCCGGGGTGAACTGCTGGGACACCTCGCCATCAGCGGCTCCCACCACAGCTGAGCAAGACTCCATGCGTCTCGTCGGATCCTTGGTAGGAGCATCAGTAGTATAATTAATCGTATGGAGTAGCATTTCTAGTATGAAGCTGAGTGTCAGCATGTCCGAGCAGGATGTCGAGTTTCTGGACGACTATGCGTCGTCGCACGGTGTCCGGTCACGTTCGGCGGCGGTCGCTCAAGCGGTTGCGTTGCTCCGCGCGCACGTGCTGTCCGACTCCTACGAGCGGGCATGGGCCGAGTGGGAGGCGAGTGAGGACGCTTCTGTCTGGGAGACCGTGACGGCCGACGGGCTTGATGGCGCCCGATGAGGCGTGGCGAGATTGTCATGGTCAACTTTGACCCGGTGCTCGGCTCTGAGGCGGACAAGCTGCGCCCAGCGGTGATCGTCAGCAACAACGGCGCCAACGTGGCAGCGCAGCGATCTGGATCCGGTGTGCTGACCGTGGTTCCCGTGACGTCCAACGTCACCAGCGTCTATCCGTTCCAGGTGTTGCTTCCCGCTGCCCACTGCGGACTGCCCCGAGACTCGAAGGCGCAGGCTGAACAAATCCGAGCGGTTGCCGCGGTTCGAATCGGGCGCCGGGTCGGCGTTCTACCAGCCGAATTGCTCGCTCAGCTCGACGCTGCCCTTCGCCTCCACCTTGACCTATGAGCACGCCAGCCGAGGACAGCGTGGCGTTACTGGATCACTCCTCGACGGGGAGCGCGGCGGGGTCCCAGGCCAGCCCGGGCACGCCCCAGCCCTGGGCTTTGAGCATCTTCTTCGCTTCACGGGCGTGCCGGCCGACCAGCCGGTTGAGGTAGAGGATGCCGTCGAGGTGGTCGGTCTCGTGCTGGAGGCATCGGGACAGCAGGCCGGTGCCCTCGACGGTGACCGGTGCGCCGTCGGCGTCGACGCCGGTGACCTTCGCCCAGCTGGCCCGTCCGGTGGGGAAGGACTCACCAGGCACTGACAGGCAGCCCTCCCAGTCATCGTCGGGGTCCGGCATGGTTTCAGGGCGCTCGCTGGTTTCCAGCACCGGGTTGACCACTACGCCGCGGTGCCGGACGTCCTGGGAATCCGCGCAGTCGTAGACGAACAGGCGTAGATCCACCCCGATCTGGTTGGCGGCGAGCCCGACGCCCTGAGCCGCGGCCATCGTGTCGAACATGTCCGCAACCAGGGCGTGCAGCTCCGCGCCGAACTCCGTGACGATCCTGGTCGGAGTGTGCAGCACCGGGTCGCCCACGATGCGGATCGGACGCACAGCCATGATGGCCAACAGTAATCGTGGCCGAGGGCGCCGCGAGCGCTAGGGAGGGGGCGTCGCCGCGTCCCCTAAACCCCCGCATGGTTGAATGCCGCGAGGAATCACACTGCTGTGATTCCGTGACCCCGCGGGATCGTGCCACCGAGGAGGGCAATGGACGCCGCAGAGGCACTGCACCCGATCGACGACCGGCCCGAGGGGCTGAGCTGCCGAGAGCGCGAGATGTTGGTCTTCGAACGGCAGTGGTGGCGCTACGCGGGGTCCAAGGAGCAGGCGATCCGCGAGCAGTTCGAGACCTCCGCCACTCGCTACTACCAGGT
>JBOHFW010000421.1:0-6757 GCA_050699835.1 Pseudonocardiaceae bacterium
GCTCGGCGCCGCGCCGGCCTCGAGGGCGCCCCGCTCACCGGCCCGCCGGGGGATCCACGCCAGCCGGGCGCCGGTGTCCGCAGCCAGCCGGGCCACCGCCGAGTACAGCCCAGGCACCTCGGCGGCGCGCTCCCCGACCAGCAGCACCGCGTTCGGGGCGCGCAACGCCTCGCGGACCGGGCTATCAAGGGTGTCCAGGGCCTCGGGCTCAGCACCGGGTGGCACCCGAAGCAGCGTGCCGAAGGTACGACGCACCGCGGGGGTGGTGAACTGGCCAAGGTGCCACACCGGCAGCCGCCGATCGCGGGCGGCCCGGCGCAGCCGCAGGTACACGATCGGCGATTCCTCTTCGGGCTCGAAGGCCACGCAGAGCACCGCGGGGGCCGCGCTGAGATCGTCGTAGGTCACTCCACCGGTGTCCGGGGTGACGCCGACCACGTGCGTGGCCAGGAAGTCCAGCTCCTCGACGGAGTGCGGCCGGGCCCGGAAGTCGATGTCGTTGGTGCCCAGCGCGACCCGGGCGAACTTCGCGTAGGCGAAGGCGTCCTCCACGGTGAGCCGGCCGCCGGTGAGGACCCCGACACCGCCGGAACCCTTGGCATTCACCAGCCCGGTGGCCGCGGCCTGCAGCGCCTCGGTCCACGACGCCGGCCTGGGCTCATCGCCGTAGGAGTCCCGGATCAGCGGCCGGGTAATCCGGTCCTCGGCGCTGGCGTAGGTGAAGGCGAAACGACCCTTGTCGCAGTTCCATTCCTCGTTGACGGCCGGATCGTGACCGGCGAGCCGGCGTAGCACGACGCCGCGCCGCGAGTCAGTGCGCAGCGCGCAGCCGCTCGCGCAGTGCTCGCACGCCCCGAGAGTGGACACCAGATCGAACGGGCGGGACCGGAACCGGTAGGCGGCGCTGGTCAGTGCGCCGACCGGGCAGATCTGGATGGTGTTGCCGGAGAAATAGGACTGGAAGGGCGCATCGGCGGCCACCCCGACCTGCTGATCGGCGCCGCGCTCGAGCATGTCGATGAACTCGTCCCCGGCGATCTGCTCGGAGAAGCGGGTGCAGCGCGCGCAGAGCACGCAACGCTCCCGGTCCAGCAGTACCTCGGTGGAGATCGGGATCGGTTTGGCGAAGGTGCGTTTGGTGTCGATGAACCGGGAGTCCGCCCGGCCGTTGGACAGCGCCTGGTTCTGCAGCGGGCACTCGCCGCCCTTGTCGCAGATCGGGCAGTCCAGCGGGTGGTTGATCAGCAGCAGCTCCATCACGCCTTGCTGGGCTTTGTCGGCGATCGGCGAGGTGTGCTGGGTCTTGACGACCATGCCCTCGGCGACGGTGAGGCTGCAGCTGGCTTGCGGTTTGGGCATCGGGCGCCCATTCATCTCCACCTCGACCAGGCACTGCCGGCAGGCGGCGACCGGGTCGAGCAGCGGGTGGTCGCAGAACCGCGGCACGATGATGCCCAGCCGCTCGCAGGTCCGGATCACCAGCTCACCCTTGGGCGCGTCCACCTCGCGGCCGTCGACGGTCAACCGGACGTGCCCCTCGGGCACTTCTCGCGCGTCGGCCTGCTGCGCTGTCAGTGTCATTGCGGCGACCCTGCCAGCGCGGCCTGCCCGCGGTACCCGGGTTGCTGGGCGCACAAATCCAGAAATTCCTGCCGGAAGTACTTGATACCGCTCATGATCGGGCTGGCGGCACCGTCACCGAGGGCGCAGAACGAGCGGCCCAGGATGTTGTCACAGACATCCAGCATGGTCTCCACATCGGCCGGGATGCCCTCCTGGCGCACCATCCGCTGCAGGATCTGGGTCAGCCAGTAGGTTCCCTCCCGGCACGGAGTGCACTTTCCGCAGGACTCGTGCAGGTAGAACTCGGTCCACTTCATCACCGCCCACGGCACGCTCACGGTGTGGTTGAACACCATGATCGCAGTGGTGCCCAGCATGGAGCCGGCCGCGGCAGCGCCCTCAAAGTCCAGCGGGATGTCGATGTGCTCGGCGGTGAGCAGCGGGGTGGACGACCCGCCCGGCGTCCAGAACTTCAGCGTGCCACCCGTCACCCCGCCGGCCATCTCCAGCAGCTCGCGCAAGGTGATACCCAGCGGGGCCTCGTACTGTCCGGGCTTGCAGACATGCCCGGAGATCGAGTAGATCTTCGGACCGGGCGATTTCTCGGTGCCCATGGTGCGGAACCATTCTGACCCGCCGTTGACGATGTAGGGCACGCTGCAAATGGTCTCGACGTTGTTCACCACGGTCGGTGCGGCGTAGAGCCCGGAGGTGGCCGGGAACGGCGGCTTGAGCCGGGGCTGGCCACGCCGGCCTTCCAGCGAGTCCAGCAGCGCGGTCTCCTCGCCGCAGATGTAGGCACCGGCGCCGGCGTGGATGACGATGTCGAGATCGAATCCCGAACCGAGGATGTTCTTGCCCAGGTACCCGGCCTGGTACGCCTCGCTCACCGCCTGGTGCAAGCGGCGATGGCAGTGCACCATCTCGCCGCGAACGTAGATGAAGCACTCATGCGCCCCGATCGCGTAGCTGGTGATGACGCAACCCTCGATCAGCGAGTGCGGATCGGCCATCATCAGCGGCACGTCCTTGCAGGTGCCCGGCTCCCCCTCGTCCGCGTTGATCACCAGGTACTTAGGCTTGGCGGCGGCCCCGCCTGCCGGCTCGCCGGGTTTGGGCTGCGGGATGAAGCTCCACTTCAAGCCGGTCGGGAAACCGGCGCCGCCACGCCCCCGCAGGCCCGAGTCCTTGAGCAGTTGAATGAGCTGATCGGGTTGGGCGGCCAGCGCGGTGCGCAGCGCGGTGTAGCCCTCCAACTCGGTGTAGGTGTCGAGGGTCCAGGACTTGGGCGAGAGCCACCGCCGGGTCAGCACCGGGGTGAGCGTCCGCTCGGTCACAACTCTCCTCCTACCCGCATTGGTTTCGTGCGCCCGTTACTTCTTGGCCGCAACGGTCGGCAACGGTGGAGCCTGGTCCGGCATCGCCGGCGCCTGCCAGCCCTTCTCCTCCGCGAGCCGGTTACCGGCCAGCGTCTCCGGCGCCGCTGACGGCGCGTCCACCGCCGCGCGCAACTGTTCCGGCTCACCAAGGAAACCGGCCAGCTGCAGCTCCACGGTCTGCCAGTCGGTCAACGGGGCACCGCGAGTCGGCGCCGGCCGTTCCCCCCGCTGCAACGCCTCCACCAAGGCAACGGCCGACTCCGGGGTCTGGTTGTCGTAGAACTCGTAGTTCACCTGCAGCACCGGGGCCAGGTCGCAGGCCGCCAGGCATTCGGCGTGCTCCAGGGTGATAGAGCCCTTCGACCCCGGCGTCCCGGCGGTCTCCTCGTGACCGACCCCCAGCTGCTTGCACAGCCGCGCGTAGATCCCGTCTCCACCCAGCACCGCGCACAGCGTGTTGGTACACACGCTGACCAGGTGCTCGCCGCTGGGTTTGCGCTTGTACATGGTGTAAAAGGTGACCACCCCGCTCACCTCGGCGGTGGTGATCCCCAGCTGCTGCGCGCAGAACGCGATCCCAGCCTGGCTGACGTACCCCTGCACGCTTTGCACCAGGTGCAGCATGGGCAGCAACGCCGAGCGAGACTGCGGGTAGCGCGCGATAATCTCCTGCGCGCGCTGGTGAGTCTGCTCGTCGAACACATGCTCGTCGAACACACTAGCGGTGGCAGTGTTCTGCCCGACGGCGCTCATCGGTCCACGCCTCCCATCACCGGGTCGATCGAGGCCACCGCGGCGATGACGTCGGCCACCAGGCCGCCCTCGCTCATCGCCGGCATGGATTGCAGGTTGACGAAGCTGGGGTCCCGGACGTGCACCCGCAGCGGCCGGGTGCCGCCGTCGGAGACCAGGTGGTAGCCCAGCTCACCGCGCGGCGATTCCACCGCGGTGTAGACCTGACCCGGTGGCACCGCGAAACCCTCGGTGACCAGCTTGAAATGGTGGATCAGCGACTCCATCGACTGTCCCATGATCTTGCGCACGTACTCCAGCGAGTTGCCCATCCCGTCGCCGCCGATGGACAGCTTGGCCGGCCACGCGATCTTGGCGTCCTCCACCATCACCGGACCGGGTTCCAGCTTGTCCAGGCACTGGACCACGATCTTGAGTGACTGGCGCATCTCCTCCACACGCAGCAGGAACCGGGCGTAACAGTCGGCGTCAGTGGAGGTGGGCACCTCGAAGTCGTACTCCTCATAGCCGCAGTAGGGCTCCACCTTGCGCAGGTCCCACTCCAGACCGGCGGAGCGCAGGATCGGGCCGGTGACGCCCAGCTGCATACAGCCATCCAGCGGCAGGTAGCCGACATTCTGCAGCCGATTTTTCCAGATCGGCTGCCCGGTGAGCAGCCTGTCGATGTCCGGCAGCCGGGAGTTCATCACTGTCAGGAAGTCCCGGATCTTGGTGTCGTAGTCCTCGGGCAGGTCCTGCGCGACGCCGCCGGGCCGGATAAACGCATGGTTCATCCGCAGGCCGGTGAGGAACTCCAGCAGGTGCAGGACTTCCTCACGCTCGCGGAACCCGATGGTCATCCCGGTCAGTGCGCCAAGCTCCATCCCGCCGGTGGCGATCGCCACCAGGTGCGAGCCGACCCGGTTGAGCTCCATGAGCAGCACCCGGATCACCTGCGCGCGCCGCGGCGCGGTGATTCCCAGCAGCTTCTCGGTGGCCAGGCAGTATGCAGCCTCGTTGAACAGCGGCGACAGGTAGTCCGCCCGGGTGACGAAGGTGACGCCCTGGGTCCAGGTCCGGTACTCGCAGTTCTTCTCGATCCCGGTGTGCAGGTAGCCGATCACCGAGCGGGCTTGGGTGACGACCTCCCCCTCCAGCTCCAGGACCAGCCGCAGCACGCCGTGGGTGGAGGGGTGCTGCGGGCCCATGTTGACCACGATGCGCTCGTCGTGGCGCCAGTCCTCGAGCAGGCTGTCCCAGTCCCCACCGGTGACGGTATACACCCGGCCCTCGGTGGTCTCCCGCGCGGTCGCGGCGTAGGGATCCGACGCCGCACTGGCAGTGTCGGTAGTTCCGCTGGCCACGGTGTGCGCGGGTCCGGTGTCACTGGGTTTAGTGTCACTGGGTTTAGTGTCACTGGGTTTACTGTCACCCGGTTTAGTGTTACTGCGCTGTCGCCGGGTCATCAGGAATACGCCCTCCGCTGGTCCGGTGGGGGGATCTCGGCGCCCTTGTATTCCACCGGGATCCCGCCGAGTGGGTAGTCCTTGCGCTGCGGGTGCCCGTCCCAGTCATCAGGCATGAGGATGCGGGTCAGCGCCGGGTGGCCGTCGAAGACGATGCCGAACATGTCCCAGGTCTCCCGCTCGTGCCAGTCCGCGGTCGGGTAGACCTCCACCACGCTGGGTACGTGCGCGTCATCGACGTCGACCGCGACCTCCAACCGGACCCGGCGCCGGTAGGTCATCGACGTGAGGTGGTACACCGCGTGCAGCCGCTGCGCGACCTCGGTGCCGTAGTCCACCCCGGACACCGAGCTGCACAGCTCGAATCGCAGCGCCGGATCGTCCCGCAGGGTGCGGCACAGCTCCACCAGGTGCTCCCGGCGCACGTAATAGGTGATCTCCCCGCGATCGATGGTGACCTGCTGGATGGCCTCGGCGGGCACCCCGCGCTCCCGCATCGCGGCCAGCAACTCGTCGGTGGTCTCGTCGAAGCCACCGCCGTAGGGCCGTTGCGCCGGGAGCGGGACGTATTCCGGGAGCACCAGACCGCCATAGCCGGAGGTGTCCCCGGAGCCGCGGACGCCGAACATGCCCTGCCGAGCCCGGCCGGCGATCACGCCGCCGCCGGCCTCGTGCTCGGCGTGCTCTGCGGGAGTCAGCTCGGCTGAGTCGGGCTGACCTGGGGCCAGGTCTTTGGTGTCGTCGGCCATCGTCGTCAATGCTTCCGCTTGGGGGCGTATCGCACCGAGGACGCCACCAGCTCGGTGCGCTGGCCGGCTTTCTCCGCGGCCCGTTTCGGCCCGAGCGGCTCGTCCATGATCTTGGCGTGCAGCTTGAGGATGGCGTCGATGAGCATCTCCGGACGTGGCGGGCAACCGGGCAGGTACATGTCCACCGGGACGATGTGGTCCACCCCCTGCACGATCGCGTAGTTGTTGAACATCCCCCCGGTGGAGGCGCACACGCCCATCGCGAGCACCCAGCGAGGCTCGGGCATCTGGTCATAGATCTGCCGCAGCACCGGGGCCATCTTGTTGCTCACCCGGCCCGCCACGATCATCAGATCAGCCTGACGTGGCGAGGCCCGGAACACCTCCATACCGAAACGAGCCAGGTCATAACGGGGTGCGCCGGTGGTCATCATCTCGATCGCGCAGCAGGCCAGCCCGAACGTGGCCGGCCACAACGACGACTTGCGCGTCCAGTTGACCAGCTTCTCCACACTGGTTAGCAGGATCCCGCTGGGCAGCTTCTCTTCCAGACCCATGATCAGTTCCAGTCCAGCCCGCCGCGTCGCCACACGTAGGCGTAGGCGAAGCCGAGTGTGACGATGAACAGGGCGATCTCCACCAGCCCGAACAGGCCCAGCGAGTCCGCGGCGACCGCGAACGGGTACAAGAACACCATCTCGATATCGAACAGGATGAACAGCATGGCGGTGAGGTAGTACGCCACTGGCATGCGACCGGCCCCTACCACCGGCTGCGGGGAGGGCTCGATACCGCACTCGTAGGCATCGAGCTTGGCCTTGTTGTACCGGCGCGGCCCGATGTAGGGGGCCACGACGATAGAAAACAC
>JBOHFW010000422.1:0-22549 GCA_050699835.1 Pseudonocardiaceae bacterium
GATCAAGGAAGGGACGCTTTCGCGTGCCCAGGTTACCGCCTGGGCCGGCGTCGGTGTCGGCTGCTGCGCCTCAGCGGAGCTCTTGGCCCCCGCGTGGCCGCGCCGGGCGCACACCGGCCGACCCAACCCGGCGGCCGCCGACGCTACCCCGCACCGCGGCCCGAGCACTACACCGCTCCGCAGCGCGGGCGCGGGCCTACGGCCGGCGCCGCGCCGCCACCCGCCTTGCCGCCGGCACCTACCAACCACACCCCGGCTGGCGCCACTTCATCGACACCGGATGGCGCGTCCTCACCGACCAAACCGAGGCCCTGCGCATCGTCGACGACCTCATCGACACCCAGGACTGGCGCTCCGATAAACGCACCAGCTGGCTCGCCATCCTGCGCCGCCTCATCTACTCCATGGACTGGACCACCGGCCTGATCACCGCCCTGACCGCGCAGCGCCTGGGCGAGGCTGGCGACCGCTCGCTCCGCACCGTCTCCCGCGTTCTTGCCTGGGCTCGTGACGCTGGCCTGGTCGTCGTTGTCGAACACGGCGCCTCCGCGGAGTTCCTCGGCACCCTGACCGGCCGCACCCCCACTTACGCGCTTGTCACCAACACCCGAACCCTCCCCCACTCTCAGCCCTCCACGAAAGCCCAGCTCAAACCACCTGTGGACGAAAGTGGCGACCTCCCCAACTCTTACGAAAGTAGTAAGCCCTTGAACAGCAGACGGCTTGAGCCCGCACCGCGCCACACGACCTCATGGCTAGTTTTTCGCATCCCCGAATCCCCCGCAGAACGCAACCTCGCCACCCAGTGCCTATTGCAACGACTAGGCCTAGACCGTGGGGGGGTGCCGCTCTGGCGCACCCGAGCTCTGCTCCGAGGCTGGTGGGACGCCGGCGCCAGCCCCGCCGGACTCCTCTACGCCATCGACCACCACCCCGACCACCCCCAACACCACCGCGGTGACGCCCTCCGCGGCGCCCACGACCCCCTGCGAGTCCTCGGCCATCGCCTCCAACCCTGGCGCGGCCGTCTCAACGAACTCCCCCGTCGATCCAAGCACCGGTCGGGGCCGGCTGTCCTACCCTCGGGCGGAGTACCTGTTCAAACAGGCGTCCAAGCCGCACGACCCACACGGTGCCGGATACACCCTGCACCAACTACGCCACTCCGGACTGACCCACCTCGCCGCCAAGGGCCGGTCTGTGCCCGAGCTGCAGGCGAAGTCCCGCCACCGGCACCTCGGCACGCTCGGCATCTACGTGCACCTCGGAGAGGAGACCGCTGCCCGCGTCACCGCCGAGAACGACGAGCACCACCGGCGCCGACGACGCTGAACGTGCGTCCGCACGGTCGGCGTCAATGCTGAGCGGACACACTGCCGTTCCCGCTGACCGGCTTCGCCGGCTCCCTCGCCGATCCCCCGGAGCGGTGAACACCCCTGTGGCACGCCGGTCCAACAGTGGCACGTCGTCCTCGTCGTGCTTCTCGTCGACGTTGGCGCCCAGCTCCGCGGGCTAGTTTGGGGCTGGCCGTAGCTTCGGGATTCCTTGGCCGGATAGGCGGATAGGCGGATAGGCGGTCCGGTCGATCGACGCCACCAAGCACCTCGGAGAAACATGATCAGCAGGACGACCGTACCCTAGCCACCGTGGACACGCGCACGCCTACTGGCCTCTACCAGCGGTTACACGGCACCCGGCCCGTTTCTGCCGTATTCTGGTCCCACCCGAAGCTGGCCAGCTCAGCCGAGTGCTGGACGGCGTAATAGCCACAGGTCCCGCCTCCGAATGATCACCTAGCGCAGCGGGTCTTGGGCCCGGAACAGCTCTGCTGTTCAGTTCGGGAGGTGCAAAGCTGTCCAGAGTGAGCCTCCGTGCGGGGGTCGGTGCGGGATCAGACTGTGAGTAAGGCGTGCACTGAGCGGCCGGGAAGCCGATCGCGGCCGCGCAACGACGCGATCTCCAGCAGCACCGCGATGCCGCTGACCGTGGCGCCAGCCCGCTCGGTCAACGCACAGGCCGCGGCCACCGTACCGCCGGTCGCCAGGACATCGTCGACCACCAGCGCCCGCTGGCCGGGCCGCAAGACTCCGTCAGCTAACTCCAGCGAGGCAACGCCGTACTCCAAGGCGTAGCTCTCGCGGTCGGAGACCACCGGTAACTTGCCGGGCTTGCGGACCCCGACCACGCCGGCACCCAACGCGTAGGCCACCGCGGCGCCGAGCAGGAAGCCGCGGGCCTCCACCCCGATCACGACGTCGACCTGCTGGGCCGTAGCGACCAACCCGTCCACCACCGCCCCGAACACAACCGCATTGGCGAACACTGGTGCAACGTCGCGGAACAACACACCGGACTGCGGAAAATCCGGAACCTCGCGAATCAGTGGCAAGAGCAATGCTGGAAGATCATCCACCGTCGACCTGGATCTACCGGTTACCCGAGTTCCCTGTGCCGGTGAAGTGCCCATATCCCCGCTGGGACCGGCTCGTCGGATGGTCAACTGAATTGCCGGTAAAGTTCGGCCAATCAGCCCGCACCGTTTTTCTCGATCTCTGCGAATCCGGCTGAGCCTGGAAGTCCTTCGGGATGTGAATGTCTTTTGTATACTCGGTCTTGTCACGGATCGTGATCGATTTAGGCACCTTTACCGGCTGTAGGACTGGCGCAGACGGCTGGACCGGAACTTTCACCGGTACGGGCAAACGGACCGGAACCGGAACCGGCAACGACACGGGGACCGACGGCGGAGACGGGTCCGAGGGAGATCCGGTCGAACCCGGCTGCGCCGGATTCGCTGCGGTGCAGGGCTTGTGGTCATCGACGCCGGTGCACACTGGTAGCGCGGGGACGGGCTGGTCCAGCCCGGACTGGTTGGGCGCAGCGCGATCCGGGCGGGCAGTGCCCTGGCCGACCCCCTCGGGGGCGGCGTGGTCATACGGTGCGGTGTGGATGCCCGGCGCGGGAACCGACGGTGCCGGCGGCCGCGGAGCGGCGATTCCCACCTTGGCAGCAACGGCAGGAGCGCGATCCGCCAGCGGACCGTTAGTCATCACCCGCACCGCTACACCGTTCCGCTCAGCGTCGGGAAATGCCTGCACTGGCGGCATGACGCCCGAACCGAAGATGCTGATACGTGGGATGACCGCAAGTGGCGGGCTGGACAAGCCCGCAGCCAGCGCCAACGCTCCGCCCATCACAGCGGCCAACCGAACGGGCTTACCGTACCCCCAGCCGTCACCGGCGCGTTGACAATTCACAGTGGACAACTCAGGGGGAGCGGAACAGTTGGCGATCAGTGCCGCCAGCTCCTGGCGTCCCTGCCGTTCCCAGTCAGGGCCCACTGCACGGGCCGCCACATCACCGACGAGGGCGAGCAGCCGCCGCGCCTCGGGACGGCTGCCCGGATCTTTGGCCAGGCCTCGCAACACCATGTCCCGCACCGGTTCGGGCACCACCTCGACCGGAGGAACGCTGCGCGCGTGCTTGGCCGAGAGCTCGGCCACCTCATCCGCGTAGAACGGCGGCGCGCCTGCCAGACACTCGAAGAACGTGACCGTGGCGGCATAGATGTCCCCGCCCTGGCTCACACCAGGACCGCTCCACTGCTCGGGTGCCAGGTAAAAAGGTGTGGACCGGGCGAGCAGCCGTCGGCTGTCAGACGTCCAGAGCCCGAAGTCGACGAGCCGGACCCGGCCAGCGGGCGTGAGGATCACGTCCTCGGGCTTGAGGTTACCGTGTGCCAGACCTGCCTTATGACAAGCGGCTAGCGCGAGCAGTGCATCCTTGAGCACGACCAACGCAGCCGCGGTGCCGACAGCACCTTGGTCTAGCAGCAGGGCACGTAGCGGAATCCCGCTGATGTGGTCGCCGATGACGGCGGCATGGTGTTCATCAACACCGTGATCGCACTCAACATAGCGGTGAACTCGAGCGATCCGAGCCTCCCGCACACGCGCTAGTCGCGCGCACTCAACCCCGAAACGGGCGCGAAATTCCGCGTCGGCCAGGAACTCTGGAGACAGGTACGTGATCGCGAGGGACCTGCGGGTGAGACGGTGCCGGGCGAGTACCCGCCGGCCCGCCGGGTCCGCACCCATCTCCTTCAGATGCACCACACCCGGAACGGACCACCCCGCCATCCCAGATCCTTCCTGGTAGCCCCTCACGGTGCCGCCCCCTTCCGTCACTCCCCGGAGCGACATCCAGCACCTGACTACTGAGCGTTCTACCAAACAGGCCTTTAGGCAAGGATCCAGTGGGACAATGCACCACATAGGTGAGGGATGGTGAGAAAATCATGGCAGCTCGTCAGTCAATGATTACGCTCAGCAATCATAACAACGCAGCGTAGTTGAGTGATCTGACGCGTGTTAGCGACCTGAGGACCGGCCAGCCTTGCCCGAGGGCCTGCCGCTCTTACCGGCAGGGTGCTCGCGCCGCCGGCCGGTGCGCACGCTCTTTCCACCCCGGACAGGCGCCTGAGGTGCGGTCGTGGTGGCCCCAGCCGGGGTTGCGGAGTCACCGAGGGCGCCTTGGCCTGATGTGTCGGCATCGCCCTCAGTACTTGCAGCGGTCCTGCGGGCCAGCTTCTCCCGGCGCTGAGCGACCCGGTCGGCTTGCTGTTGGTAGACCGGCCGGCGCATGGTGAGGTCGACCATCAAGGGGGTCGCCAGCAGGATTGAGGACATGGCCCCGGTCATGATGCCCACCATCTGAACCAGGGCAAGGTCCTTGAGCGTTCCGACTCCCAGCAGACTGACACCGATCACCAGCAGACCGAGCACCGGCAGCACCGCGATCAAGGAAGTGTTGATCGAACGCATCAGCGTTTGGTTCACCGCGAGATTGGCCGCCTCGGCATAGGTCCGCCGGGTCAGCCCGAGCAGTCCGCGAGTGTTCTCCTGAACCTTGTCGAACACCACGACCGTGTCATACAGCGAGAACCCGAGGATCGTCAGCAGCCCGATGACCGACGCCGGCGTCACCTCGAAACCGACCAGCGAGTAGATCCCGGCCGTCACCACCACGTCATGCACCAACGCGACCAGCGCCGCCAGCGCCATCCGGGGCTCGAAATAGAACGCCAGGAACACGCTCACCAGGACCAAGAACACCAGCAGGGCAACCAGCGCCTGCCGGCTGATCTCGCCGCCCCACGATGCGCTCACTGCGCTGTCGCTGATCGCGCGCTCGCTGGGTTGCCCATCTTTGCCGAGCGGACGTAGCTGCTCGAACAGCGCCTGCTTGAGGACGAACGTCTTGCCAGTGTCCAGCGTGGCGGACCGGATCAAGATGCTCGCCGCGGATCCGGTACCGACCGTCTGCACCGACTCCGGAGGTTGGCCCACCGTCTCGGTGAACACGCGCTCGGCCTGCTGGGTGGTGATCGCTCCAGCCGCCCCCTGGGCCGGAAGCTGTATCCGGGTACCGCCTTCGAAGTCGATGCCGAGGTTAAACCCGCGTAGCAGGATGGACGCCAGGCAGACCACGACGAGAATGCCGGATAGCAAATACCAGATCCGACGCCGTCCGACGACGTCGAAAGCACCGGTCCCGGTGTAGAGGCGCCCCAGCGTGCCGGCCATCTCAGGACTCCTTCCCCGCGGTCGCCAGCTCCGAGCGGCTTTGCGCACCGGCTCGCTGCGCCGCCCCGAGCCCGGACAGTCCCGGTTGGGACAGCAGCGGGGACCGTGCGGCCATCGCCACCAGTGGGTGGGTGACCAGGAAGACCACGATCAGGTCGAGCACCGTCGACATACCAAGGGTGAAGGCGAAGCCCTTGACCTGGCCTACCGCCAGAACGAAGAGCACCGCAGCCGCCAGGAAACTCACCGCGTCCGCTGACAGGATGGTGCGGCGGGCCCGGACCCAGGCCCGGGGCACCGCGGAGCGGAAGGTTCGGCCGTCCCGCACCTCATCCTTGAGGCGCTCGAAGAAGATCACGAAGGAGTCCGCGGTGATGCCGATCGCGACGATGAAGCCGGCGACGCCTGCCAGGTCCAGGGTGAACCCGATCCATCGCCCGAGCAGCACCAGCACGGCGTAGATAATGAGCCCCGACAAGGCCAAAGACAAGATCGTCAATACCCCGAGCGCCCGGTAGTAGAACAAGCAATAGACGAACACCACGGCCAGCCCGATCGCCCCGGCGATGAGTCCCGCGTGCAACGAGGCGAGACCTAGCGTGGCCGAAACCGTCTCGGACTCCGAGGCCTCGAAGGACAGCGGCAGCGATCCGTACTTGAGCGCGACGGCCAGGTTCCGGGCCTCAGCCTGGGTGAAATTGCCGGTGATGCTGGTCTGCTGGCCGGGCAGGATCGCGTTGTTGATCCGCGGAGCCGACACGACGTCGCTGTCCAGCGTGAACGCAGCCTGCCTGCCGACGTTGCCCGCGGTGTGCTGCGCCCAGATGTCCTCGCCCTGAGGTTTGAACCGCAGCAGCACCTCGTATCCAGTGCCGTCCGGGTTGAAGCCCGACGACGCGTTAGAGATCTGATCGCCCGAGAGGAAAGCAGGACCTAACAGATACTTGGCCGTACCGCTCTGGTCACAGGTGACCAGCGGCAGGTTCGGGTCGTCGTTTCCGCGCAACGGGTTGGGGGCGGCACAGTTGAGGGTAGCCAGCGCCTGCTGCTGCACCGCGGGGTCCTGACTCTGCAGTCGCGCCCGGGCCTGCCGGATCTGCTCTGCGGCCGCTGGGTCGGCGGAGTCCGCCGGGGCATCACCGACTGGCGCCGGTGCACTAGTGGTAGGCACCGGAGGGGTCGGCGTCGGGGGTGGATTAGGCTCGCCCGATGGCGGCGGCTGGAGCTGCTGGGGCTGTACAGGTGCCGGCGCATCGCCAGATGCGGGCGGTTGGCCGGGTGCTGGGGACGGAGACGGCACGGTACTGCCCGGACTCTGGTCCCCGGGAGATCGGCCCTCCGGAATGGGAGACGGACTGCCTGGCGAGGGACCTGGCGGACCAGCCGCTACCTCGATGAGCACCGGACGGAAGTACAACCTGGCGGTTTGGCCGAGGGTACGAGCCTGGTCACCGTCCTCACCTGCCACCGTGACGATCAAGTTGCTGCCATCCAGGATGACCTCTGCCCCGCTGACTCCGATGTCGTTGACTCGTTGCTCGATGATCTGGCGCGCCTGGTCCAACAACTCTTTCGGTGGCGGTCCGCCCTCAACGGTCCGGGCAGTGAGGGTCACCCGGGTGCCGCCTTGCAGGTCGATGCCCAGCTTCGGGGTGAGGTCCCCGCCACCGGTGAAAAAGACCAACGAGTACAGGACGGCAACGACTCCGGCGAAGACCGCCAGGTTTCGCCAGGGGCTGAAGCGCCCGGCCGGTGGTGCCACGGTGGGTGGTTCTCCTCATTCACGATGCAGGTGTGCCGGGCGCCAGCACCGGCGAGGAGCTCTACTGTGCCAGCGCCGTCATCGACGCGGTCGGTGGGGCTCGGAAGCGGCAGGCTACCGCTCCGAAACCAGGTCAGTCAGGAGTTGTCGGCGCGAGCACTGTCCTGGGGGGAGGCGAGCGGAGCACCGGCTCCCGGCGTCCCATCCTCGGCCGGCTCGCCGGTGTTCTCCGTGAGCTTTTCCCGGATCGCGGCACGCAACCACGTCGTGCGTACTCCCGGAGCGATCTCCAGGTCGATCGTCGTCTCGTCCGCGCTGCCTATGACGGTTCCGTGCAGGCCGGACGTTGTCATCACTCGGTCGCCGTTGGTCAGCGACTTCTGCAGCTCTTGCGCCTGCGCCATCGCCCGCTTCTGCCGGCGGGCGTTCAGGAACATCGGCAGCGCGAGCACGGCGATGAAAAACAACAGCAAGAGCAGGGGGTCCATGATTCTCCGATCACCATCAGCGTTGCAGTACCGAGTGTGCCAGGTCCCGCCACTGGCTATGACGCGACGTCATCAGCAGGCCGTCAAGCATCAAAAAGCGTCGGAACGGGGTCACCGGGGACCTCGGCGGGTGGCTCCAGGCGCAGGTGCCGCCAGGCAGCGGCGGTGGCCACCCGGCCACGCGGGGTGCGGGCGAGCATGCCAGCGCGGACCAGGAAAGGCTCGCATACCTCCTCCACGGTGGCCGGCTCTTCCCCGACCGCAACCGCGATGGTGGACACGCCGACCGGTCCCCCACCGAAGGTGCGCACCAGCGCGGCGAGCACAGCCCGGTCCAGCCGGTCCAGCCCGAGCTGATCAACGTCATAGACCGCCAGGCCAGCCTGGGCAACCTCAAGGGTGATCGCGCCGTCGGCGCGGACCTCAGCATAGTCCCGGACCCGGCGTAGCAGCCGGTTGGCGATCCTGGGCGTGCCGCGGGAGCGAGCGGCGATCTCGGTGGCGCCATCGGGACGCAGGTCCACGCCGAGGATGCCGGCTGAGCGGTGCAGCACCAGCTCGAGCTCGTTGGGCTCGTAGAACTCCATGTGCGCGGTGAACCCGAACCGATCCCGCAGCGGGCTGGTCAGCGCACCGGATCGGGTGGTCGCCCCGACCAGCGTGAACGGGGCGATCTCCAGCGGGATGGAGGTCGCCCCCGGTCCCTTGCCGACCACCACATCAACCCGGAAGTCCTCCATCGCAAGGTAGAGCATCTCCTCGGCCGGGCGAGCCACCCGGTGGATCTCGTCAATGAACAGCACATCACCCTCGACGAGATTGGACAGCATCGCGGCAAGGTCCCCGGCACGCTCCAGCGCCGGCCCTGAGGTCACCCGGATCGCGCTGCCCAGCTCAGCTGCGATAATCATGGCAAGGCTCGTCTTGCCCAATCCCGGGGGACCGGAGAGCAGCACGTGGTCCGGTGTGGTGCCGCGCCGCCGGGCGCCCTCCAGGACCAGCTCCAATTGCTCGCGGACCCGGGCCTGGCCGATGAACTCCGGCAGCCGGCGTGGCCGCAGGGTGGTTTCCAGCTCCGCATCCGCAGGGTCCACCACCGCCGACACCGGTCGCGGGGTGGTCACCGGTTTCTTCCTAGCCGGGCCAGAGCGCTCCGGAGCACATCCGAGGAATCGATCGGAGGCTGATCGGTTTCGGCGAGTACCGCGTCGATGGCCTGTTCGGCCTGCCGGGCCACGAACCCGAGCCCGACCAGTGCCTCGGTCACCTGAGTCCGCACTACACCACCGCCGCGGGTGGCCGGTGCGGATGCCGCGGAGGTGAGCACCCCGACCTTGTCCCGCAGCTCCAGGATCAGCCGTTCGGCGCCCTTGCGCCCGATGCCGGGAACCCGGGTGAGCATCGTAAGGTCGCCTTCCCCGAGCGCGGTGCGCAGCGCATCTGGCTCGAGAACAGCGAGCATCGCCAGTGCGAGCCGGGGTCCCACCCCGGAGACAGTCTGGAGCAGCACGAACAGCTCCCGGGCCGCGGTGTCGGCGAAGCCGTACAACGTCAGTGACTCCTCGCGCACCACCAGCGAGGTAGCAAGCCGAGCTTGTTCGCCACGCCGCAAGGTGGCCAGCGTGGCCGGCACGGCGTGCACCGTCAGTCCCACGCCGCCCACCTCCACCACAGCGTGATCCAGCTCCACGGAGATCACCTGCCCGCGCACTGAAGCGATCATCGTGCTCCTCTCACCTGGCGGGCTGCCGTGGCCAGCCGCGCGCGATGGGTACGGGCGAGTTGCGCCGAGCGGGCGCGCGCCTGCGCGAGCCGTTGGGTCATCGGAGCCCGCCAGAGATGGCAGATCGCCAGCGCCAACGCGTCCGCCGCGTCCGCTGGACGCGGCTTGGCGGGCAGCGCGAGCAATCGAGTGATCATGGTGGTGACCTGTTCCTTACCGGCCCGGCCAGAGCCGGTGACGGCGGCCTTGACCTCGCTGGGAGTGTGGAAAGCGACCGTCAACCCCCGCCTCGCCGCTATCAGTGCCACCACACCGCCCACCTGTGCGGTGCCCATCGCGGTGCGGACGTTGTGCTGGCTGAACACCCGCTCCACAGCGACGACGTCGGGCTGATGCTCGGCCACCCACCGCTCCACCACGTCCGCCACCACGATCAGCCGCGCACCGAGGTCGATATCCGGTGGAGTCTGCACGACCTCGACCGCCACACAGCTGACCACTCGCCCGGAACCGCCGTCGACCACGCCGAGACCACAGCGGGTGAGCCCCGGATCCACCCCCAGCACCCGCACCGCCACCCCCTTGCGATGGACGAACATCCGTTCGAACCGTACCCGCGGTGTCAGCGTCCCAGGCGGCGACACACCGGCCCAGGCGCGGACTCCGTGAACTTGGACGTCGACTGGCGGAGCCGAGCTAAGCCAGTACCGCCAAGACGTCGTCGGGGACGTCGAAGTTGGCATAGACGTTTTGGACGTCGTCGCAATCCTCTAGTGCGTCGATGAGCTTGAAGACTTTGCGGGCGGTCTCGGCATCCAGGCGTGTGCTGGCCGAGGGGAGGAAGCTCGCGTCGGCGGAGTCGTAATCGATGCCAGCGTCGCGCAGGGCGGTGCGCACGGCGATGAGGTCGGTCGCCTCGGAGACCACCTCAAAGGCCTCGCCCAGGTCGTTGACCTCCTCGGCGCCGGCGTCGAGCACCGCGGCCAGCACATCGTCCTCGGAGATGCCGCCCTGCTTGGGCACGATCACCACGCCCTTGCGACGGAACAGGAACGAGACCGACCCGGGGTCAGCCATCGTGCCACCATTACGGGTCATCGCGGTGCGGACTTCGGAGGTGGCCCGGTTGCGGTTGTCGCTGAGGCACTCGACGAGCAGGGCGACCCCGCCCGGCCCGTACCCCTCGTACATGATCGTCTGGTAGTCGGCACCGCCGGCATCGGCACCGGAGCCACGTTTCACGGCTCGCTCAATGTTGTCGGTAGGCACGGAGGTCTTACGAGCCTTCTGGATCGCGTCATACAGCGTCGGGTTGCCATCCGGGTCACCACCACCGGTGCGCGCCGCCACCTCGATATTTTTGATCAACTTTGCGAAGAGTTTGCCGCGCTTGGCGTCGACCACGGCCTTCTTGTGCTTGGTGGTCGCCCATTTCGAATGGCCGCTCATGCCTGCCCGTACTCCTCCTGCTCGCGTCCCGGTCTCACCCAAGAACCCGGGCGCCACTTGACTGCCGGACCATCTCACAGAAGAGCCGGTGCACCCGCCGGTCGCCAGTCAACTCCGGGTGGAACGCGGTGGCCAGCACGCCCCCCTGCCGAATTGCCACGATCCTACCGCTCGCCCCACCGGCAGACGGTACATCGGGCACCCTGGCCAGCACCTCGACCCCGGCACCAGCCTGCTCCACCCAGGGGGCGCGGATGAACACCGCCCGGACGGGACCGCCGGGTACGCCGGCGACATCGAGATCGGCCTCGAAAGAGTCAATCTGGCGGCCGAACGCGTTACGGCGCACCACCACGTCCAGCACCGCGAGTTGCCGCTGATCAGGTCTGCCGTCAAGGATTTCCCGGGCCAGCAGGATCATGCCCGCGCACGCCCCGTAAGCTGGCATACCCGCAGCTAGCCGGGCCTGCAGCGGTTCCATCAGGTCGAAGGCCACCAGCAGCCGGCTCATCGTGGTGGACTCACCACCGGGCAGGATCAGCGCGTCCACCTCGGCGAGCTCCTCGGGACGCCGGACCCGCACGCCGCGGACTCCGCAGTCAGCCAGCGCCCGCTGGTGCTCCCGCACATCTCCCTGTAGCGCCAGCACCCCCACAACCGGCCCTCTCTCGGTCACTACACCCAGGGTAGGCCGCCATTCGGAGCCGTACCGCCCTAAGTGAGCGCAGGCGGTAGGAGGTTGTCCCCTCAGAGCCCGCAACCACGGGCCAGCGGAGGCCCAGAATCGGGCCTCAAGCGGAAGGCCGGCACATGAGCAACGTCACCACTGCATTGTCCCCCCGGCAGGCCAGCAAACTAGCTGTGCTGGTTGACGCGCTGGACAGCGTGACGATCTCCGATGGCGAGCGCGCCTCGCTGACCTGGCTGACCGGGTGCGAGGCGCACACCGTGGAGAACACCGCTGCGGTGATCACCCACGCCCGGGCGGCTGAACTGCGACGATCCTGCAATTTGGATCTTCGTTTCCGCAGGTCGACTCACTGGCATCTGACAGCCTCCGGGACGCCACCAAGCGCCGCGTAGCCTTGGGCTCACCTCTTCGCCGAGGTTGCGCCCCGGGGCGACGGCTCCGGGGCACCGGCGGAGGAGCTCGGCGAAGAGAGGGGCTTCTTGGTGGACGTTGAGGAAGCGCGCACGATCGGCGCGCGGCTGCGTCGGATCCGCAGGTCGCGGGGCAAATCTCTGGTAGTGATCGCGGGGCTGGCGGGGATGAGCAAGTCCCAGCTCGACCGGATCGAGCGGGGGGAAGTCGCGCTGGATCGGCTCTCGGAGATCGTCGCGCTGGCGAACGCGCTGCAGATCGCCCCGAGTGAGCTGATGCGGTTGCCGGTACCCGCACCGGCCAATGGGCACACCGATTCCGCCACAGACGAGGTGCGGCTGGCGCTGCTGGCCGTCGGCCGCCGCCGGCCCGGCGGGCAGGTGGTCCCGGTTGAGGTACTGCGGGCCCGGGTGCATGCGGCACAAGACGCGTTGCATCAATGCCATCAAGCGGAGTTGGCCTCGACGCTGCCCGCGTTGATCCGAGACATGCATACCAGCCTGGCCGCCGGCCGCGACGTTGCCGAGCTGCTGGACCTGGCGGTGCTGCTGCACGTGCAGGGTGTCAGCCACTGGCTGCGCATCGCGGGTGCTCCGCTGGACTTGCGCCGGGACAACGACGTCACGCTGGCTTACCGACTCGCCGAGGAGCGGGACACCCCGATCGCGCTGGGCCTGGCCGCCTCCCGCGCCACCAGAGCACTGCTGGAGGCGGGAGCGTTCGACCTGGCCAAGGAGGAACTCGCGGCGGTCGAGGTGCCCATCACCACCCCGGAGTTGACACAGCTCGCCGGCGCGCTCGCGCTGTCACAGTCACGGGTCGCGGCGGCCAGCTCCCACCGCGCCGACGCGGAGGCGGCCTTGGTGCACGCCGCGGAGCTGGCGGCGCGCACCGGGGAGGGCACCGCCTACGGGCTGGGGTTCGGTCCCACCAACGTGGGCCTGTGGCGGATGGAGGCAATGCTGGAGATCGGAGACCACGAGCTCGTCACGGTGCTCGCGGAGAGTCTGAACCCTGCTGTGCATCCCTACGCGGAGCGCCGGTCGGCCTACTGGCGCGACTATGGCCGGGCGCTGGCTCGGGTGCAGGGACGCCACCACGATGCCGTGCTGGCCTTCCGCCGTGCAGAGACGATCCACCCGCACCGCGTGCAGCGCGACCCCTTCGCCCGCGAGGTGCTCAGCGAGCTGCTCATGCACTCTCGCCGCGATGCGGTCGGTCGGGAGTTGCGGGGAATGGCCTATCGTGCTGGCCTTCCGGTGTAGCCCGTCCGGGGAGTGTTCCCGGCTGCGGGATACCACGGGCGTGATCGCGTTTACTGTCGTCAATCGTGAACGGCACCAATGACGTTGCAGCGGCGAAGCCGATCGGCAATCGTCGGGTGATCCACGCGACCTGCACCCAGCACGGCGGGCCGAGAGGGTTCACTAATGTGGTGATGACCAAGGTTGGCGGCACGATCACGCTCGACCCGCACGCCACGGGTGCGTGTGTGATCGAGCTGGATGAGGCTGAGGCCGCTGCGGTGTGGGATGCGCTGACGGAGTGGCTGGGGTAGTGAGCGCGCCGTTGCCGGAGGGCGTGTTTCATCTGCTGGCCACTGATGATGACGTGACCAGCTCGTCACGGACACGGCCCCGGGAAAGATGAACTCATCCTGGCCGATTCCGTTCACAACCGATGATCTACGGACATAATTTTAATCCACGCCCCACTGCTGCGACCAGATGCGCCGGCATGGCGGTGCGACCAGCGGCGCATCTTTGGCATCCTCGGATTGCTGCAGACACCTGCTTGTGTCGTAGCTAGGGCGAAGCTGCAGCCACTCCTGCCCATTCTCTTTACCCATGGATTGGATTATCCATCGCTGGTTTGGCTGGTCGTTACACGACATCCATAGCACCTCGGCGGCAGATGAGTCCTCCGAAACCCCCATACAATTTGCCGAGGGGCCAATAATTTTCATAGTACAGCCATGCGCCGATCGTCCCGCCGTCGCCAGAGACAGCATTGAACCCTCGCCACTCATCCGCGGCCGATCACCATCGCCCACAAAAAGGCGGGCTTTTTCGTGATTTCTAATTTTGACGCTTCCCTGGTTGCGGCAATCCTTGTCGCCAATAGGAAATGGTTTTCTCATGGCCCATTCCATTCCCGCATCCAGAATGCATGGACGTTGGAGTATCGCAATAGGCTTGCCAGGATCACCCGGGCCGGTACCGTTATGCGCGAGACACATCCCTGTATTGCGGTTTTTAATTACTACCACTTCGGATTTTGTGTGTTGGACAACCTGAATTTGCCACTGCTGTCGGTCATCGCCCCGGCTGCAGACCGCAAGGTGCTGGTCGTCACTTGGGTTTCCGTTCGCCTGTAGGCACAGGTTAATCTTGACGCTGCTGCGAAGCAACCAGCCGCCATTGATAGGCACCAGAACCAGCATTTCATTGAGGCCAGGGTCGGGCCCAGTGTTACAAGCTCCTCCTCCTTGATAGATATCCGAGCCTTGTGGTATTGGGCCTGGAATTTCAGAATTGTCCGAATGACTGAGAACGCTATTGCGCACAAGACATCTTCCCGTTGCCTGATTCTCAAACTGTGCAAGAAATTCTTCATCTGGCGACGGATAGGCGCCACCGATCTCATGGGGTTGCGCCAGTGGGAAGAACGCTCTAACAAAGACAAAAAATGTCACCATAGTTAAGCACGCGATGACGGAAGTAACAATCACGCGTCTACGCCTAGGTTTCTGACGATCTACCAGCGTTCGGATGTGCCCACCGAGCGACCTCAACAGCCGATCACCGGGTGCGTGTCGGACCGTCCGCTCTTGGCGCAGCCTGGCAATTTCTGGATGGAGTTTGTTCACGTCAAGGCCATGCCGGACTGGACTGTCGACGCGCTTGCTCTCCAGGCCTTCCAAGATCGCGGCGACTATCTTCTTGCGTGCTGACTCAAGCTCCGTAGGATTTTGTCCGTAGTGGATCACACGGTTAACGGCGACGTTAAACTTAACATCTTGATTGATGTTCTGGCAGACAAGCACTGTCACATGGTCGCGTAGCGCCCAACGCACTCCAAGCTCGAGGTAGACATTCGCGTTAGCGCCTGTAAGGTCCGCGATATAAACCGGCGCCTGCAATGCCTCATCAAACATCGATCGATGGATTAGACCCTGACTGATCTTGTCTTTCTCGATACGCAGATCTACCTCTGTCCCCAGCGCGGCTGCGACCTGTTCTGCTACCGGGTCATAGAGATGGTGCTTGATCGCTGCGGTATCCACCCACGTTGCATGCGGCCCCATGTCACTCGCCGGCATGGCGACGAAGATGACCAAGGGTGGGTTCACAGAGCCGATCCTGGCACGAGGCGGCATCACCCTATGCAGATACCCCGATTACGCAAGGTGATCCACTGCGGGCGGGTCAGGGTTCGAGGAACCAGGGGCTGGTGTAGGCGATGGCGTGGTTGTTGGCGGGATGGTTGGGGGGGCCTGGGTTTGCGTTGAGGGTTTCCGGGTCAGCCAGGCGCAGGACCGTCCACGAGCCGTCGTTGATGTCCAGCGGCACGGTGAAGCGAGCGACATGACCGCAGCGGATCTTGATCACCTCGACCACCGCGGGCACCGGTGTGGCCGGGCGCAGCACCTGAACCTGCAGCACACGACCGATCCAGGACGGCCCGCGATCGACGTCGAGGACGAACTCGACTCCTCCCCGGCGGTGCCGCAGCACCGAGCCCATCCGCGCACCGCCGGCGGTGGCATCCAGCCGCAGACCGGCGACCCGGGTGGCGAAGAACCGTCGGGCTCGTAGCGCTTCGGCGACGCCGGCCCGGCTGTGCTCGGCCACCCAGAGCCCGGCCCGTCCGGTGCCAGGCTGCAAACCCCAGCTCGCGGTGTGCTCGTCGCTGACCCCGAGCAGGCCGGTCCGCCAGCCGGCATTCAGGCAGGCCACCAGGGGCGAGGCCGCACCCGCCGCGACGCCCTGGAACAGGTAGTCGTCGGTGCGGTTGAATATCTCCAGACTGACCATCTGGGCCGAGGCTGCGGGCGCGTAGCGGAAGCCAGCGAAGCAGCCGTCCTCCCGGCCAGGGTGGTTGAAACCAGCGAGCCCGGCGACGGAATGCACGCCGTTGTACCGGCCGACCCCAGCCAGCCAGGTGTACAGCTCGCCCATCCTCCGGTGGGTTGCGACGTCGATGAAGTCATCAGTGAACCAGGCGTTGACGTGCCCTAGATGCGGATGTGACCACTCGAAACCGCGGATGGCGGTGAACTCGCCAGGGCGGTCGTAGGCATCGGCGAGCTTCCCGATGCGCCGCCAACCGGCCCGGTCGAGTCCGATCCACGGGGTACCCCCCAGGCCGGTGCCCTCCACAGTGGCACCGCGGATCGCATGATCGGTGAGTGCCGCGACGTCCAGACCGGCGTCGCGCATTGAGGGAAACGCTGCTTCCGGGTCGCCCTCGCCGTCCGAGAGCAAGGTGTGGTTGTGCAGGTCGGCGTGGACCAGCAGGGTGCCGCGGCTGATCCGGGAGCTCCGGGCGGCCCCAACCTCCCGGTCCGGAGTACGCAGCCGAGCCTCGGCGGTCGCCGACAGCAGCAGCGCCTCGGCGCCGGGCGCCGGACCTTCGCCGCTGCTCACCAGCCGCGCTGAGCCAGCCGCGCTCCGGTGGGCAGATCACCGAGGTTGATCCCCACCATCGGCTCACCCAACCCTCGGGACACCTTCGCCACCATCTCCGGATCGTCGTGGAATGTGGTCGCCTTGACAATCGCCTCCGCACGTTTGGCGGGATCGCCCGCCTTGAAGATGCCCGATCCGACGAACACCCCCTCGGCACCGAGCTGCATCATCATCGCCGCGTCTGCGGGGGTGGCGATACCACCTGCGGTGAACAGCACCACCGACAACGAGCCGGCCGCCGCGACCTCGCGGACCAACTCCAGCGGCGCGGCCAGCTCCTTGGCCGCCGCGGGCAGCTCGTCGGTGGGTGCGCACGCCAGCGCGCGGATACCCGCCCGGATCGAGCGCATGTGCCGGGTCGCCTCGACGACATTGCCTGTCCCGGCCTCCCCCTTGGACCGGATCATGGCGGCACCTTCGGAGATCCGGCGCAACGCCTCGCCGAGATTGGTGGCGCCGCACACGAACGGCACAGTGAAGGCGAACTTGTCGATGTGGTGGGCCTCATCGGCCGGAGTCAGCACCTCGGACTCGTCGACGTAATCCACGCCGATCGCCTGCAGCACCTGCGCTTCGACGAAGTGTCCGATGCGGGCCTTGGCCATCACCGGGATGGACACCGCGTCCATGATCGCAGCAATCATGTCCGGATCACTCATCCGGGCGACACCGCCCTGCGCGCGGATGTCGGCGGGAACCCGCTCCAACGCCATGACCGCCACCGCGCCTGCGGCCTCGGCAATCCTGGCCTGTTCCGGTGTGACCACATCCATGATCACACCGCCTTTGAGCATCTCGGCCATCCCGCGCTTCACCCGTGCGGTGCCAATCTGGCGATCGAGGGCGCTGTTTTCAGTAGGCACGGTAGGCCTCACTCCTCAGGGCAGTGCCATGGGGAAAGATGTGGGACACCAGAACTCGATCGTACGTCGACTTGCTGACAACATCGGGGATAACGGCCGTCTAGGGGGTTGCCTCCGCAGCCGCACCGGTGTGAGATCGACCACACGATCCGCACAGGTGAGGTGGCTTCATGGGCATAAAGGGCAGCGGTGAGCGTGCTGATTCGGCCATGGCGGTGCAGGACCCGTCCGGCATCCGAAATGTGGCTCTGGTCGGGCCATCCGGGGCGGGGAAGACGACGTTGGTGGAGGCGCTGCTCGCAGCCACCGGTGTGATCAGCCGGGCGGGCACGGTCACCGACGGCACCACCGTGTGCGACCACGATCCTACTGCGGTGCGTCAGCAGCGGTCAGTGACGCTGGCCATTGCGCCCCTGCACCACGCCGGCATCAAGATTAATCTCGTGGACACCCCCGGGTACGTCGATTTCCTGGGCGAGCTGCGAGCCGGCCTCCGGGCGGCTGACGCGGCATTATTCGTGATCTCCGCTGGGGAGGATGTCGACCCCAGCACTGTCGCGCTGTGGCAGGAATGCGCCGAAGTCGGGATCCCTCGCGCAGTGGTGGTGAGCCGGCTGGACAACCCGCGGGCCGATCTGGACAGCGTGACCGCGGCCTGCCGGGCGACCTTCGGCGAGGGGGTGCTGCCGCTGTACCTGCCGGTGCGCGACGGCACCGGCGCAGTGACCGGTCTCGCGGGACTGCTATCGCAACAGCTGTTCGACTACCGCAACGGCTACCCACCGGTCAGCAGCGAGCTGGACGGTTCGATAGCCGCGGGTTCGATAGACGCAGACGAGTTCGCGGTGGCGCGCAACGAGCTCATCGAGGGAATCATCGCCGAAAGCGAGGACGAGTCCCTGATGGAACGCTACCTCGACGGCGCGGATCTCGAGGTCAGCGTGCTGGTCGACGATCTGGAGACCGCGGTCACTCGCGGCACCTTCCATCCGGTGATCCCGGCGTGCGCCCACACCGGGGTGGGGCTCGCGGAAATCCTCGAGGTGCTCACCGGTGCCTTTCCCGCTCCGGTACAGCACGCTCCCCCGCCGGTGACCCGACCGGAGGGCTCACCTTGCCCCGCAGTGCAGGTGGATCCCGCCGCGCCGTTGGTCGCGGAAGTGGTGCGTACCACCGTCGACCCCTATCAGGGCCGGGTATCGCTGGTACGGGTGTTCTCGGGAACGTTGTATCCAGACCGTCCCGTGCACGTCTCCGGACATGGATTGGCCGAGCGTGGCCACGCCGACCACGACGTCGACGAGCGGGTAGCGCACGTCTACATGCCGCTGGGTGGCACGCTGAGTGAAGTGCCGCACTGCGTGGCCGGTGACCTCTGCGCGGTGACCAAAGTGGGCTCCGCCGAGACCGGGGACACCCTGTCCTCTCCCAGCGATCCCCTCCTGGTGGCAACGTGGACCATGCCTGAGCCCTTGCTGCCGGTGGCAGTGGTGGGTCGCAGCCGCAGCGATGAGGACGCGCTGGCCCGCGGGCTGGGCCGGTTGGTGGCCGCGGACCCGACGCTCCGGCTGGAACGCAACGCCGAGACCCACCAGATGGTGCTGTGGTGCATGGGTGAGGCGCACGCCGACGTGGTGCTGTCCCGGTTGCGCGCCGGTGGTGCCGACGTGGACACCGAGCCGGTCGTGGTGCCGTTGCGGGTGACCTTCGCCGGCCCCTCCAAGGGCCACGGGCGGCACGTCAAGCAGTCCGGCGGGCATGGCCAGTACGCGGTATGCGACATCGAGGTGGAGCCGCTACCTCGGGGATCAGGGTTCGAGTTCGTGGACAAGGTGGTCGGCGGGTCCGTCCCGCACCAGTTCATCCCGAGTGTGGAGAAAGGCGTCCGGGCACAGATGGAACGTGGCCTCGGCAACAATGGCTTCCCGCTGGTGGACCTCCGGATCACGCTCGTCGACGGCAAGGCGCACAGCGTCGACTCCTCTGATGCGGCCTTCCAGACCGCGGGGTCGCTGGCCCTCAAGGACGCCGCTGAGAAAGGCAGCGTGGTCACCCTGGAGCCGTTGGACGACGTGGAGGTGCGGATGCCCGAGGACCACCTGGGCACCGTGCTGGGAGACCTGTCCGGCCGGCGAGGCCGGGTGCTGGGCACCGAGACCGACCAGGCGGGCCGGATGCTGGTCCGCGCCGAGGTACCGGCGGCTGAGCTGCTCCGCTACGCCGTCGACCTGCGGGGACTGACCTCGGGGACCGCGGTGTTCACCCGCCGATTCTCCCGCTACGCCCCGGCGCCATCCAGCTCGAGTCCATAGCCGGCGAGCGTGGGCTCGGCGATCTCGAAGTAGCGTGGCAGCGGGGCGGTGCCGGCCAGTCGCAGCCAGCGCACCAGACGGTGCGAGCGCAGTGCCAAGGTGTCTCGCACCGCGTCGTTGTACACCCGCCGGGCGATCACCACCCGCTGCTCCGCATCGGCCAGCTCACTGGCGCTGGCTGGTTCCAGCCCGCACCGGTCCAGCGCCGAGAGCATTCGGCTCAGCTCGTTCTCGAGTTCTTCACGAGCCGTTGGCTGGGCGTGCAAGGCTTCATGGGCGGCGCACCGCACCGCGACGCTGTCTTCCAATGCGCTGACCGTGAGCGCTCGGCGGTACAGCGCAGCCTCCAGCGCGGCCCACGCCGCGTCGGTTCGCGCATGCAACCGGTCCAGCCGGGTCGCCGTACGCATCGCGCCCACCGCTGCTAAAGCAGCACCCAGCAACGCGGTTGTCACTGCCACCCAGGCAACCCGCATCGCGTGACCCTAGCCAGGTCGGTACCGGCCCGCTCCGGCGCCGGTCCCGGAGCGCAACCGGCGCGGGTCGGCAGCCACCGCGCTGTCGTAGACCTGCAGCACTCGCCGCGCTACCACCGGCCAGTCCCACCTGGCCGCTCTCCGGCGGCCGGCGGCAGCCAGCGCGGCACGCCTTTCCGGATCGTCGAGCAGGTCATCGAGCGCTGTGGCCAGCGCGGCCGGTGATCCGGTTGCGGAGAGCACACCGGCCCGTCCCTCATCGAGCACGAGGCGGAAAGCATCGAGGTCGCTGGCCACCACCGGGGTGCCGGCAGCCATCGCTTCGGTGAGCACGATGCCGAAGCTCTCCCCACCGAGTGCGGGCACACACAGCACGTCCACGCTGCGCAGTGCCGCCGCCTTGGCCTCGTCGCCCAGCGCGCCCAGCACGCGGATCCGGGATGCCAGCGCTGGTCCCGCGGCACGCAGCAATGCCCCGGCGTCCCCGTGGCCGACCACCAGCAGGCGCAGCTCGGGCCGGGTCCGGACCACCGTGCGCAACGCTGCCAGCAGCACCGGCATGCCCTTGCGGGGCTCGCCGAAACGGCCCACGAAGCCCACCGTGCCGCCGGCCCGCGGGTACCCGGTCAGCGGCTGCGCGTCAGCAAAGCGCGGCACGTCGACCCCGTTAGGAATCTCCACGGCGTCCCCGCCGAGGTATTCCACTTGCACCCGCCGGGCCAACGGGGAGACCGCGATCCGGGCAGTGATCTTCTCCATGGTGGGCTGCAGCAGACCGTGCGCCGCCGCCAACGCCCGCGATCGGGCGGTGGCGAAGTGGAAGGTCGCGACGACGGGTCGGTCGGCGAGCGCCAGGGCGATCAACGACAGGCTCGGCGCGACGGGCTCGTGCAGGTGCAGCACGTCGAAGTCGTGATCATGCATCCAGCGCCGGGCCCGGTTGACGGCGACCGGGCCGAACGCCAGCGGGGCGACCGACCCGTTGTAGGGCACCCCGACCGCCCGCCCTGCCGAAGTGACGAACTCGGGCAGTGATTCCGCTGGCGTGGCTGGGTTGCTGGCGCTAGTGGGGGCGAGCACGTCCACTTGGTGGCCCAGGCCGCGCAGACCCCGGGCCAGTCCCAGCACATGCGCCTGCACCCCGCCTGGCGCGGCGAGGGAATACGGGCAGACCATCCCGATCCGCAACGAGGCCGCCCTATCCCGCACCACGAAGGTGGGTGATGGGCAGGTCCTCAATCCACAACGGCTGCAGCATGTGCCAGTCCTGTGGGTGCGCCGCGATATCGGCGGCGAAACAATCCGCCACCGTCTGGGTGGCCTGCCGCACCGCCGAGCGGTCCGGCACGGGTACCGGCGGGTGAAAGCGAATGGCCCAGCCTTGCGGGGTGAACCAGCAGCCGATCGCCAGCAACGTGGCACCGCTCGCCGCAGCCAGCCGGGCCGGCCCCAGGGGCATCCGGGCGGCACCGCCGAAGAACTCCACATCCATCCCGGCACCGGTGAGATCCCGATCGGCCAGCAAGCAGACCACGCCGCCCTCGCGAAGCCGGCGGAGCAGCCGCAGGGTGGGATTACCCGAACCGGTCAGCGGGACGATGTCGAATCCCAACGAGGCGCGGAACGCGACAAAATGCTGGTAGAGCTCTTCAGGCGCCAACCGCTCAACCACAGTGCTGAACGACCCGTGCCGGCGGACGAACCACAACCCGGCCATATCCCAGTTGCCGCTGTGCGGCAACGCCACCACCACCCCGCGGCCCCCGGCCAGCGCGCCATTCAGATGCTCAATCCCCTCCAGCGCGCCATCGATCCGATCGACCAGCGCGGTGTGGTCGGCCCACGGCAACGTGAAGACCTCCTGCCAGTACCGGGCATAGGACCGCAGCCCGTCGCGGACCAGCACGTCAAGCTCTGCGAGGGTGGCATCGGAAACCACCCGGGCCAGATTGCGGCGTAGCTGGCGGGTGCCTGCGCCGTCCCGATGAGCGGCTAGGTCAGCACCGGCGCGAAACGCCCGGGTGGCCAGTTCCCCCGGTGCGAAACGGAGCAACCGCCATCCAGCGGCGTACCCCAGGCCAGCGAGGCTGTTCACGTC
>JBOHFW010000423.1:0-4803 GCA_050699835.1 Pseudonocardiaceae bacterium
AGCTCGCCATCCGGTTCCAGCAGACCTCCAGTGCGGTGATGGCCAAGGGGGTCGAGGACACCGCCTACTACCGCTGGACCCGGTTCGTCGCACTCAACGAGGTGGGCGGGGATCCGGCCCGCTTCGGGCTGGATCTGGACGCCTTTCACGCCGCGATGGCGCACCGCGAGGAGATCGCTCCACACGGGATGACCACGCTGTCCACCCACGACACCAAGCGTTCCGCCGATGTGCGGGCCCGGCTGGCGGTGCTCGCTGAGCTGCCCAGCTGGTGGGCGGACACCGTCCGGGAGTTCACCAGGCTGGCCGATACGGCCCAGGCCCCCGTACCCGACCCGGCGTTGGGGCACCTGCTCTGGCAGACCCTGGTCGGGGCCTGGCCGCTGCCACCGGACCGGCTGCACGCCTACCTGGAGAAAGCCATCCGGGAGGCGCGTACCCGCACCAGCTGGACCGATCCGGATAAGCCGTTTGAGACAGCCATGCATGCCCTCGCCGATGCTGCGCTGGGCGATCCAGCGCTGCGCGCCGCAGTGGCCACGGCGACGGCCCGGATCATCCCGCCTGGGCGGTCGAACTCGCTGTCCGCGGTGCTGCTGCAACTGGCCATGCCCGGGGTGCCGGACACCTACCAGGGCGGCGAGCTGTGGGACCTCTCACTGGTGGACCCGGACAACCGCCGTCCGGTGGACTTCACCGCACGAGCCGACCTGCTGGCCCGGCTCGACCAGGGCTGGCGGCCCGATGTCGATGACTCGGGCGCGGCGAAGCTGCTGGTGGTGTCCCGCGCGCTGCGCACCCGCCGCGATCATCCGGAGAAATTCACCGGCTACACCCCGCTGCGCGCCGTCGGCCCGGCCGCATCGCACGCCATCGCGTTCGCCCGCCACGAGGTGGTCGCGGTCGCCACCCGGCTACCGGTCGGGCTAAGTACCCGAGACGGTTGGGGCGACACCACACTTGCCTTGCCCGAGGGCCGTTGGGCCGACGCGTTCACCGGTGTCCCGGTGCCAAGTGCGGTGCGACTGGCAGACCTGCTCGCCCGCTACCCCGTAGCACTCCTGCTCGCCACCTAGCCGACACACCCTGCTCAAGATCCCGTCGACACCGTCGAGGCCCGGCAGGTTGCTATGCATGAAGTGGCGGAGCTCGACGCTGCGCTGCGAACCGTGTTCGGCCTACGCGAAGGTCGACAGCTGTGCTGAGCTGGGAAGTCATCACTATCGAGCCGCGCTTTCTCCAGCTGATCGGCCCGGGTGCCCGCATACCTGGGCCGAATTCCAGTCAGGCTCGGCGCAAGCCAGCGACGAGGTCCGCAGGCACAACGGTGACCGTGAACGGCCGCTGTGCCTGCCATGAGTGTGTGCCCGATGGGCACCCGACCTCGACGTAGCGGCCGTTCACCAGATCCAACGCATGCAGTGAGGGTGTCTCTGGATCCGGGTCGACCAGCCAGTACGACGCGACGCCGGCCTCCTCGTACGCGGACAGTTTGGACAGCCGATCAATCCGCCGGGTACTCGGCGAGAGCACCTCGACGGCCAGTACCGGCGGCTCGGCAAGGAACTTCCCGCCGTCCACCGCGAGCAGGTCAGCGTGCCGGGCGACCAGCACATCGGGTTGCAGCGCGGTGCGCCTCCGCCGCGCCACTCGAATGGCGCGATCACCACGTGCAGCTCTGACGGGCACGCGGCGCGCAGCCTGATCGCCAGCTCGAGCGCTACTTCTTGATGCCACACTCCCGGTGCCCGGCTCACCAGGAGAGTCCCGTCCAGCAGCTCGTAGCGATGCCCGTCGTCGGGCATCCGCTCGAGGTCCTCGACGGTGAATTCCCCCGCGGAGCCGAATCCGTCCAACCCGGTGGCCATGCCGCCATGGTGCCCCCTCGCTGTGGTCATGGCCAGACAATGCCGCACGACCCTGACAAGATCGGTTGTCATGGACTTCACTGTGTGGGCCCCGCAGCGCCAGCGGATGCGGGTCGTGGTGAACGGCACCGGGCACGAGATGGCCCAGAGATCTCACGGCTGGTGGTGCGGAACCGTCCAGGACGCCAAGCCAGGCAGTGACTACGCGTTCCGGCTGGACGAGGAGGACATCCCGCTACCCGATCCCCGATCGCGGTGGCAGCCCAATGGGGTGCACACGCCGTCGCGGATCTACGACCACGGCGCCTTCGAGTGGACCGACCAGCGCTGGACCGGTCGGGCGCTGGCAGGCAGCGTGCTCTACGAGCTGCACATCGGGACGTTCACCCCGAGTGGCACCTTCGACTCCGCCATCGAACGCCTCGACCACCTTGTTGAGTTGGGCGTCGACCTGGTCGAGGTGATGCCGGTCAACGCCGTTGACGGACCCCGTGGCTGGGGCTACGACGGGGTGGGCTGGTACGCCGTCACCGAGAATTACGGCGGGCCGGACGGGTTCAAGCGCTTCGTGGACGCCTGCCACGCCCGCGGGCTGGGCGTGATCCTCGACGTCGTGCACAACCACCTCGGCCCGTCCGGCGCGTACCTGGACCGCTTTGGCCCCTACTTCGCCGGGAGCAACATCTGGGGCCCGACGCTCAACCTGGACGGCCCACACTCCGACGAGGTTCGCCGCTACGTCATCGACAACGCGCTGGAGTGGCTACACCACTACCACCTGGACGGGCTCCGGTTGGACGCCGTGCACGCCTTGCGGGACACCCGGGCCACTCATCTGTTGGAGGAGTTGGCTGCTGAGGTGGACACTCTGGCCGCGCAGCTTCGACGTCCGCTGTCGCTGATCGCCGAGTCCGACCTCAACAACCCGCGCCTGGTGACCCCCCGTGCCGCTGGGGGCTACGGCCTGGCCGCGCAGTGGGACGACGACATCCACCACTGCCTGCACGCCACGCTGACCGGCGAGCACCAGGGCTACTACGTCGACTTCGGTGGGCTGCCCGAGCTGGCCCGCACGCTGCGCAGCGTGTTCTTCCATGATGGGCGCTGGTCGGCCTTCCGGCAGCGCACCCACGGCCGCCCGGTGGACACCGCACACCTGCCCGGCTGGAAGTTCGTCACCTACCTGCAGAACCACGACCAGGTCGGCAACCGTGCCACCGGGGACCGGATCTCAGCCACCCTGTCCCCCGGCTTGCTGGCCTGCGGCGCGGCGCTGGTGTTGTGCTCCCCGTACACGCCGATGATCTTCATGGGTGAGGAGTGGGGCGCGTCGACTCCGTTCCAGTTTTTCTCGTTCATGCCTGACGCGGGGTTGCGGGAGGCGATCCGCCGGGGCCGATACAAGGAGTTCGCCGAGCATGGGTGGGACGAGGCGGATGTCCCCGACCCGAACAACGAGCAGACCTTCCGGCGCTCCCAGCTGGACTGGTCAGAGCCGGACACCGAGCCGCATGCCACCCTGCTCCGCCGCTACCGGGAGCTGATCGCGCTGCGCCGGTGTCGCCCGGAGCTGTCCGATCCCCGGCTGGACGCCTTGAGCGTCGACGTGGACGAGCACGCGCGGACGCTCGTCCTGCATCGCGGTGCGCTGCGGGTGGTGGTGAACCTAGGCGCCCAGCCGGCCACCGTAGCCCTGAACCGCCAACCCACTCAGGTCCTGCTCACATCCGGGGAAATCACCACGGGACCGAACGCCGTGCGGTTGAGCGGCGAGTCCTTCGCTGTGGTGATCTAGCGGAAGAGCTTGCGCAACAACACCAGCACGATCAGCGCACCGAGTCCCATCAGCGAGTAACGCACCCTCGGATCGGCCATGGTGGACTCCACCTGCTCCTTACCGGCGTCGATCGCACGCTTGGGGCGAGTACCGAGCTCCTCCAGCGTCGCGGCCAGCGCGTCCCGCGCCTGCTCGATGTCGCGTTCGATGGTGTCAGCGTCCCGGGCCATGAGTCCTCCTCGCGCGGGTTTCGTGCGGCACACCGTAGGTCACGGGTAGCCAGGTGGCGAAGCCACCCCACCAGAGCGGTAACGTCCTACCTCGTGACCGACAACGTCCGGCTGTCCCCCGGCGACGCCGCCCCGGAATTCACCCTGCCCGACGCCGACGGCAAGCCCGTCTCGCTGTCGGACTACCTGGGCCAATCTGTGGTGGTCTACTTCTATCCAGCAGCCGGCACCCCCGGGTGCACCAAGCAGGCCTGCGACTTCCGCGACAACCTCGCCGAGCTGGACACCGCCGGGTTCGCTGTCATCGGTATCTCGCAGGACCTGCCGGTGAAGCTGGCGAAGTTCCGCGACGCGGAGGGTTTGCAGTTTCCCCTGCTCTCCGATGTGGAGCGTTCCGTATTCACCGCTTATGGCGCCTATGGCGAGAAGCAGATGTACGGCAAGACGGTGACCGGCGTCATCCGGTCCACCTTCGTGATCGACCCGCAGGGCCGCATCGACAAGGCGCTCTACAACGTCCGCGCCACCGGCCACGTCGCCAAGCTGCGCAAAGACCTCGGCCTCTGACGCATAAAGTTACTACTTGTTATCGAACATACGTTCGAATAAGATCGGATCGTGCCCCCTCGCCGAAGCTGGACCGACGAGCAGCTACGCGCCGCAGTTGCTACCAGCGTGACGCTGAGCGAGGTCTGCGCAAAGCTTGGGATCGTAGCCGGAGGCTACGATGGTCTCCGCAGGCACATGACACGGCTCGGCCTTGACCTATCCCGATTTCACCCCGCTCCAACCTCCATTCGTCCACGTCCCCGACGTTGGACCGATAGCGAGCTCGCTGAGGTGGTAGTGGCCAGCTGTTCGCTCGCTGGCGTCATGCGTCGCCTTGGCTACCAGCCGAGCGGCGGGATCCACCGTCTGCTCCTCGGGC
>JBOHFW010000424.1:0-33398 GCA_050699835.1 Pseudonocardiaceae bacterium
GACTCGGGGTCCGCACAGAGATCCTCCCAGTGCTTGATCCGCGGTTTGTGGAGACCAGCGCGGAAATCATTGTAGCGTGGGATGCCACGCTGGCGGGTGCGCACGAGGTCGACCACCGACAGATCGATGCGTTCCCCATCACGTTCGAAGTCCTGCAGCGAGCGTGGATAATTGTGCAGCGTAATTGCACCAGGATGTGAAATGCCGAACGAGTAGAGCAGGTTATGCAGGCCTAATGCACGCATCTCGTCGTCAGCTTTATCGCCCTGAATTTCCAGAAAGCCCCGTTCGCCCAGCAGCCTCCCCGAGCGGTAATCGTAGAAGCAGTAATCGTCCGGCAGTAGCGGATGCATACGGTACACCGTGACAAAATCCTCAGTCAACGAATAAGGAGCAGTGTGGTGATCGGGGAGCGTCTTCGAGATTCCTACGCTAGCGTGTTCGTCCAGCAGCCAGAGACCAAGCCTGGCTATCCAGTCGTTGGCTGGGGGACCGTGCCAGTTGGCACCTAATCCCAGGTCGATCGCCTCGGTGGCGAGGATAGCCGGGGTCCACTCCACGGTGTGGATCTTGGCGATGAGCGCGGAGACGATCAGCCGCGCCGTTTGATAGACCTGATCGTCGCTCCACCCGCGATAGTGCGCGCGAAGTTCATCGCAGAGCAAGTTGTGCTCGCGGGCAAACAGCGTGTGCAGGCCGCTGAGACCAAGCCACCAGCTCTCGTTGAAACCCGTGATTTCAAACCCTTTGGTGTCTTGCGGAAGATAACCCTCTGGAGAAAGTCGCAGCTTGGGTCCTTCGCGCAGTTTATACGCTTTCACGCTGTCGACGCCGTAGACCTCAGAACCATCCCACCAGTGTGATGCTGAGTTGGCGAACAACCGGGGCGGCCGATCAGCGCGATCTTTACCCAGCGACACGTTTCCGGCGATGCGCATCTCTGGTTCCAGCGGCCCACCGGGTATATTGGACCACCCGGCCATTCCTGGCGGCAGCGGGACCCGGACATCGTTGCTTCCTAGCGGATGGCGCGCATGGTTTACCCAGTCATGCACCTGGAATTGGATCCACGCCGCGGCAAGCAGATTGAGCGATCGCGCCGGCAGGAACGTCTTGCGGTAGAGCAGCTGCTGGCTGACGACGATCGGGTTGGGCTCATCGAACAAATCTGGACGGTAATCGGGCTTCAGGTTGCGGCCGAAAGTTGCGCCCGCAGCGCCCATCTGGGGTTCGGACAGGTCATTGTAGGTGCCATCGAAGGTACGGCGTACCCGGACCGTCTCGTCAGGCAATGGGGGAACCGGGCGTGCCGCCGGCGGCGCCTCACGCACTTCGGTATCGATGAGGTTATGGCGACGCAGGACGTCACGGAAGCCGGCGAGGTTCAGCACACTCAGCCGCATCGGCAGCCGGTGCCACTCCACATAGCGATTCAGGACCGAGAACACCGCACGGGCGGCTGCGCCGAGGACAACGTTGCGCGGCGGCGGATCGGACCGCCAGCGGAACCCGCGACGGTGTGCCGCGCTCGCGTCATACGCGACCTTACGGGCCCGATTGAGGTTGCCCAGCGGGCGAAAGCTGTCAGTGGTGTTCCACGGGTTAAACGCCATGCCATCGATCATGCGTGTGTCGATACCTTGCTGGCCCCCAAGCTCGACGTTGCGTTTGCTGATGGTGAGTATGGCAACCGGCTCCGGGGGCGAGACGCTCTCCGACCAAGCGACCGAGGTGTCCTCGATCGGCGTGGACTGCGCGTCTGCGAACCGTTGGATGCAAAGCTCGAAGCGCAGGTTGCCGTCGGCCAGGCGGCGGGCTGCGTCGTGCGTCAGGAAATCAGGGTCATGCTCCGACGGCTCCGGTCCCAGTAACGTATCGGGCGCCGGCCGGAGCAGGTAGCGGACGGCGAGCGTGTCTCCCCAACGGATCGCGCCGCGGCTCCAGTAGGTCTCAGTCGCGATGCTGCGCACCTTGCGTCGGCGCGCGGCGAAAACGTTTCGCAGCATGCGTACCGTTTCAGACGGACCGCAGATGAACGCGAGTCTCACCAAGCCGAACACTTGGGAAACCGGGCCGCCTGCGGTCGCGTTCGCGAACTTCACGAACTGACGCGCGTCTCGTGCGTGCGACACCGGAAAGTTAGTCATCAACAGGTCGTGCTGACACTCCGGTGAGACGTTGATCCGAAGGGCGACGCCGCGCATGTCCGGCTTATAGTCGGGTGCTCCGTTGCCGGCGGCATTCGAGAAGCGGACGATGGTGGGATAGGCCGCGCCCGGTTCGGCAAATTCGACCTGCAAGTCGGCTGGAATGTCGAGAAAACGGAGCTCGGCATCCTCGACAGCGAGCGTCGACTTGGCGTGGAGAGCGCGGTCGATGGCGTGGGGAACTCCGTTTCTGCTCGCGTGCTTCCGGTTCTTGAGCTGGACAAGCATGATCTCCTTCGCCAGCTGCTCGAACAAGACGCGCTCGGTCTTGGGGTTGCCTCCAACGAACTCCTCGGTCCATATCTGTGTCATCAATCCGTCCTCTTCCCAGGAATCTCAGGCTCACCCATCACGAAAACTCTTTTCCAGCGTTTCAACGATTCCCGCGATCACACCATCAGGCGATGGGCTGTAATGCGGAACCGCCCAGCGTGTAATCTTCGCATCGATCACCGTCGGCCTGCCCGAGGCCAGTGCCGCGGCGAACGCGTCCTTGAACTCCTCGAGGGTCTCGACGCGGTAGCCATCCGCGCCGCACGCCCGCGCATAACTCGCAAAATCAGGGTTTTGAAATTCGACGAGCCCGGTTTCACGGTACGTCACGATTTGGTAGAGTTTGATGAGCTTGAACTCATTGTCGTTGAAGATTATCCAGATCACTGGAATGTCGTTTTCAACCGCCGTCATCAGCTCGAATCCTGACAGTGAATAACAGCCGTCGCCACAGCCGACCACGACAGTTCGATCCGGGTGCGCAACCTTCAATCCCAGGGCACCGTTGACGTGCCCAGCCATCGGCCCGAACGAGCCGGGTTTGCGAAAATGCTGACCTTCTTCGAGTTCGATATAATAGCCGAGCCAGGCAAGATGAGCGCCCGCATCGGCAAGGACGATCCCATTTTCCGGCAGCATCTTTCCGATCGTCTGCGCGAGCTGGCCGGGATGGATGGATCCGGTCAGATGGGGGATTTTCCGAATCTCGTAGTCGCGGCCATCTACCTTTTTCGGCGGGATTGATCCGACCTTTTTTTCGAGCGTGTCTGTAATCGCGGCGACCGCAGATCGTGCGTCGGCGACAAGAGCATGATCAGCCTTGTAAGTTTTGCCGATTTCCATCCTAGAAATGTTGATGTGGATCAACAGTTTGTCGGTGAACAGGTCGTCGTGATAGTTGAACGTCGCGTGCTGATTGAGCGAGTTTCCGATCGCCACCACCACATTAGCCTCACGAAATGCCTTCCATGCGCTGGCGTGGCCACTGTCGGCGAACACACCGATGGAAAGCGGATGACTCTCGGAAACTATCCCTTTTCCGTCAAGAGTCGTGAGGAGCGGGATCTGGAAGCGCTCGATGAATCGCTTAATTTCTTCACCGGCACCACTGCGGATCGCTCCGAAGCCGACCAGCGCGACGATCGACTTACTCCGCTGAATCGCGTCGGCGAGCACCACAGCGATCTGCTCGACACACGCAGGATCCGGCAAAACCGGTTTCACCCGGAGCCTGATATCGTGATAATTGTCAACCGTCATGTTGTGCGTCAGATTTTCGGGCACGTGGATATGCACCGGTCCTGGCCTGCCTTCGAAGGCGATGTTGACCGCTTCCTCGAGCACATCACATGTGTGGGCGATGTCGGTGAGCAGATAGGACTGCTTGGTCGTCGCAGTGAACATCGCATGGGAATCGGGAGTGCGATTCACCCCGGAAGTCTCGTTGAGCGATCCTCTCCCGCGCCACTCAAGCGATGCGAATCCCGATATCGCCAGCACAGGATAGGAGTCGGACATCGCTACCGCAAGCCCAGAAAAAAGATTAAATGCACCCGGCCCAGCGGTCGCAAAACAGACACCTAAACGATTAGTGTACATTGCATAGCCGCACGCCATGAACGATGCCGCCTGCTCATGCCGGGTCATAATCGGCCGAATTTTCTTGGAGTGCTTGAGCGCCAGCATAAGGCTTGCCGCGTTCTCGCCGGCACCGCCGAACGCAGCCTCCACCCCGATACTCTCGAGCCCTTTGACGATCGCCTCGTAAACTCGCATGGGTCTGTCCTCCTTGTCCGCCGTGGCGATCAGACGCGTTGTTGACGTACCACCGGAAGATCACTATCGGCGGGGCGTCTACACCGGGGCAGCGTCCTGCCGAGCGCGTGGAAGCGACGTCGACACTGTTGCTCGACATCGGCGCCTCCTCCAGACCAGCACCGCAGCCGGTCCAGGCAAGCCGGCTCAGGTTGCTGAGAATGAGAGGTGCCACACCCCTATGCTGGTACAAGCGAGGCCTGCGGGACAGGGATTATTTACTCGGTCGGAGAGGGCGTTTGATCTATAGGTCGACGAGCTTGCGGCGACCGGCGCGCAGCCGGGACAGCTGGATGAAGTGTTCCGGGTTGAGGAACAGCTCGTTCATCCAGCCGAGCTCGTCGATCGTCAGGCCCTCCGGCCGATGGATCAGGTAGTCCAGATACTGGAAGGCGTCCTTGGCGCCGTAGCCGACGTGGTGCGCGCCGAGCACCTTGCGGGATGTGCCATCCACGACCAGCTTCTGGAAACCGCTCAGCTCAGGCCTGCTGAAGGCGTAGAGCATGGACCGCTCCGAGCACGGCAGCGGCAGGTTCTCACTGTCAAGGCCTTCCACATAAGGTGGCATCTGGATGATGATGACCTCATCACACGCCGCCCGAGCCTCCTGCTCGCTGAGCCCCACCCAAGTGACTTCGTAGGTGGTATGCAGGAAATCCGGGTACTCAGCGAAGTCGAATTCGATGTGCTCCCCCATGATGTTGCGGGCCGCTGTGACGCCGCACTTGCGGGCCTTGAACATCTCCATCGGCCCCTCGATCATGTCCCCGATCGCGTACACGTTCGGCACAGTGGTCCGCATCGTCTTGTCGACGTAGACCCGGCCGGCGGCGTCCACCTTGATCCCGAGTACGTCCTGCGGGTGTGCGGTATTCGGGCGCTCCCCGGTGGCCACGAAGACGAAGTCGGTCTCGATGTCGACCTCCTCGCCGCCGGCCAGCCGCACCGTCACGCTATGTACTGAACAGCCTCCGTTCACCGAGATGGGCGCCGCACCCTCAAAGATGTCCATGCCGCGCTTGCGCATGCCCTCCACAACATATCGCCGCAGGTCCTCATCGACATGATGCAGGTTGCGCGTGCGCATGAGGGGCGAACGGGTCACGATCGTCGTATCACACCCCGTCGCGTGGAAGAACGACCCGTATTCCATGGCGACTTTGCTGCCGCCGATGACGACGCAGCGGGTCGGTTCGTAGTCCAGCTCCTCGATGAGGCTGACGAAGTCGTAGACGCCGCGCAGGTCAAGGCCGGGAATTTCCGGGTACATCGGTCGGGCGCCCATCCCGAGCACGAGGTTGTGGCCCTGGAAGGTTCTCCCGCCAGCGGTCACGGTGTTTCGATCAACGATCCTCGCCCCCGCGTTGAGGACGTACTCGACCTCCAACTGCTCCTTGGTCTGCCAGTTCATGAACGCGTGCGCGCTGCCACGTCCGGCCACGAACAGCTTCACCAGCTGCAGGATGCTCGCCCGCGAGGCATCGAATTTCGGAAAGAACAACTCGTCGGAGAACCAGCGCATCAGGTCGAGCTCGGCGGCGGCGTCGGAGAACAGGTGATGTGGCACACAAGCCTGGTGCGGGCAGGACCCACCCAGAAATGGCCAGGCATCGATGATCAACGGGCGCCCACCCATGGCCTTCAGGTACGCCGCACCGAATCGGCCGCCCGCGCCACCGCCCACGAAGATGGCGTCGAAGACGGTGTCGTCGCGCTCCACGTTGATCAACGGCTCGGAATCCGGGTCAGCCAGGCACTGTTCGATAATGGTGTTCCACTCGGCGAGGTTGAAATGCTTGTCTCGGATGTCCACCGACCCACCATCCCCGTTATACCGGCCAAGGCGCCTTGACCATAATTCTCCTAGACCGCGCCGGTGACGTCCCTGAGAGACAAGGCAAGCCCCTAGGTTCGTCCCGCGATGCTGAATACCTCCGGCAAACCCATGCGAGACCGTGGACACCATGAGCGACGACGTGTCGTCGATGGTAAGGCGGGCGCGTATCGCGCAAGGCGCCATCGCCGACTACCGCCAGGAGCAAGTCGATGAGCTGGTGACCGCGGTCGCGTGGGCCGTGGCACGCAAGGACCGGGCCGAGACGCTGGCGCAGCTCGCCGTCGACGAGGGCGGGTTCGGTAACTATCCGGACAAGGTCATCAAGATCAACAAAAGGGTGCTCGGTGTGCTCCGCGACATGCGCTCGGCGCGCACCGTTGGAGTCGTCTCTGAAGACCCCGAGCGAGGCCTGGTGTTGATCGCCAAGCCAGTGGGTGTCGTCGCGGCGCTGATCCCAACCACCGGACCGGACGCCACCCCGCCGGTCAAGACACTGTTCGCGCTCAAGGGCCGCAATGCGATCATCATCGCCCCGCACCCCCGGACTAAGCGCACCAGCGCGGCCGTCGTGGGCTACATGCGCCAGGCGTGCGAACAGGTCGGAGCGCCGGCCGATCTGGTCCAGGCGATCTCCGCGCCGTCGATCGCGACGACCCAGGAGCTGATGCGCCAGGCCGACCTCATCGTGGCCACCGGAGGTCACGCAATGGTGCACGCCGCGTATAGCTCCGGGACCCCCGCGTACGGGGTCGGGGTGGGTAATGCGGTGCACGTGGTCGACGAGACCGCCGACCTCGACGACGCGGCACACGCGATCGCCACGGCCAAGACCTTCGACTACGCCACCAGCTGCCTGGCAGACAACGCGGTGCTCGCCGAGGCGAGCATTCACGACGCATTGCTCGACCGGTTAGTGGCGGCCGGCGGCCACCTCTGCTCCGCAGCCGAGCGCACCGCGCTGCGACAGCTGATGTGGCCCAAGGGCGGCGGCATCCCGGTGCTCGAGGTGATCGCCAAGCCGGCCACCCGGATCGCGGAGCTGGCCGGGTTCACCATCGCGGCGGACCGGACCTTCCTCATCGTCGGCGAGGACGGGGTCGGGCCGGAACATCCATTCTCCGGCGAGAAGCTCTCGGTGGTGCTCGCCCTCTACCGCTACTCGGGCGGGATAGGGCGGGCTGTCGAGCTGGTCAACGCGATCACCGATTACCAGGGTGCCGGGCACACCTGTGGCATCCATACCAGTAACGACGAACACATCAACGCGCTGGCCATGGGCACCAGGACCGCCAGGGTGCTGGTCAACCAGAACCTCAACGAGGGCGCCGGCAGCCCGCGCAACGGCCTGCCGTTCACCCTCAGCCTCAGCTGCGGCACCTGGGGCGGCAACATCACCACCGAAAACGTCAACGCCCGTCACTTCGTCAACCTCACCTGGGTGTCCCGCCCGGTACCGGCCCGGTCGGCCGACGAGGAGGAGCTGTTCGCTACCCACTGGGCCCGCCACGGACGGTAGCCGGTAACCTGGCATCCCGGCCAGATGGAGGCTGGTCTCGGTGGTCGATCTCCGCGTACGGTATTGGGGCTGACACCGGATGTGCCCGCGCTGCGCCACGAGGAGAACGGCGTGACCAACACACTGGAACTCGGTATCCCGGGTCTGCGGATAGCCGAGGGAGATCATATCTGTGCCTTTTACCGGGGCTCTGACGAGCGGGACGAGATCCTCATCCCCTACTTGCAGGCGGGACTGCGGACCGGGGACAAGTGCATCTGCGTGGTGGACGCGGTCGAGCCACGAGAGGTGCTGGCCGCGCTGGGCAGCACGGCTGAGGTCGACCGGTGGATCGGCGACACCCAGCTGGAAGTGCATGCCTCCACCGATGCCTACCTTCGCACCGGCCGGTTCAGTACTGAAGAGATGATGGCGTTCTGGGAGAACTTCGTCGGTCTGGCTGTCAACGGCAAGTTCAGCTTCACCCGTTCGGTTGGCGAGATGACCTGGGCGTTGCGGCAGGCACCTGGCGTCGAAGAGCTGGTGGGCTACGAATCGGAGCTCAACCGGTTCCTGCCCCGCTACCCCCAGGTCATCCTCTGCCTCTACGACCTGAGGCGGTTCGGCGGCGAGATCGTCATCGACATGCTCAAGACCCATCCCAGAGTGCTGCTCAGCGGGATGGTGCTGGACAACCCGTACTACCTCGAGCCCGACGAGTTCCTCGCGGTCCGGTCCCAGACGCCAGCGCAAGGCCCAGCCGCACCGCAGTCATGAACACCGCGGCGTGGCCGGTCGGTGTCACGCAGCACAGTATCTCCGGCGCGGACGTACCTGTGGCGGAGGGCGTCACACGGGTCGATCCGCTGCTGCGTGACCAGCTCTCCAGCCTGCAGGGCCTGCTCATGTTGTCGATGCTGATGACCGAGAGCGGGGACGACCAGCAAATCCTGCACCTGGCGACCACCTCGGTGCCATCATTGGGACGCTGTCATCTGGGCGGGGTTCACCTGCTCGGCAGCGGATGGAGGGCGACCGAACCGCCCTACACCGAGCCAGCTGTGCGTGCCACGGTCAACGCCCAGCTCGAGTTGCTGCGCGGAAGCGGCGGCATGCTGGCCGTCCCGGACGAGCCGTGGGTCTGGGCCTTCCCGCTGCGAGGGTTGGACGGCCCCATCGGCCACCTGGTGGTGGCGGCGTCTAAGGAGCCGCCGGAATCCGAGCAGTTCCTGCTCCGGGTCCTCGCTCAGCAGACCGGTGTCGCGCTGGTCAACGCGCGGTTGCATGCCAACGAGCGGGCCACCGCGGAGCAGCTGTCCGCAGCGAACGCCGCGCTGGCTCAGACGGTGCGCGCGCTGGAGCGCTCGACTGCGATTCACGACCAGTTGACCCGAGTCGCGGTCAGCGGCGAGGGCCAGGAAGGTATCGCCCAAGCCGTGCACACGCTGACTGGCTACCCGGTCGCCGTCGAGGACCGTTACGGCAACCTGCGAGCCTGGGCCGGGCCCGACCGGCCGGAGCCGTACCTCAAGGACCCGCAGGCCCGTCGCGAGCAGATGCTGCGCCGAGCGCTGCGCGAGGGTCGGCCGATCCGGGAGACCGGCCGGTTGGTGGCCATCGCCCGGCCGCGCGAGGACGTGCTCGGCGTACTCGCGCTCATCGACCCAGACCGCACCGCTGGCGAGCCGGAACTCGTCGCACTGGAGCACGGCGCCACCGTGCTGGCGATGGAGTTGGCCCGGCTGCGCAGCCTGGCCGACACCGAGCTGCGGGTCCGCCGCGAGCTCGTCGACCACCTTCTCAGCGGCGCCGACGAGCAGAGCGCCCTGACGCTCGCCCAGACCCTCGACTACGACCTCGAACGGCCCCACCAGGTGCTCGTGGTGGAGGGTCGCGGTCGGCGGCGGGACGAGGAGGCGTTCTTTCACGGGGTGCGCCGGGCCGCCCGCGACATCGGAGCGGGTGCTCTGCTGGTCTCCCGGGGGCGTGCCGTCGTACTGCTCTCCCCCGCGGGCGCGCCCTTCGAACGGCTGCGCGGCGCGGTACTGGCTGAACTTGGCGGTGGCAAGTGCCGGATCGGGGTCGGCGGAGTGTCCGAGCGTCCGAGCGAGTTCCCTCGCTCGTACCGGGAAGCCCAGTTCGCGCTGCAGATGCAGACGGTGGCCAAGGGGGTCGCCCAAGTCGTTCACTTCGAGAACCTTGGCGTGTACCGGCTACTCTCCGAGGTCCCGGACCCCGCTGGCGTCGAGCGCTTCGTCCGGACCTGGCTGGGCGACTTACTCGACTATGACTCCCGTAAGCAGTCGGACCTCGTCGACACGCTGACCGAGTATCTGGAATGTGGCGGAAGCTATGACGCCGCCGCGCAATCGTTGTCGGTGCATCGCAACACTCTGAAGTACCGGCTGCAGCGCATCCGAGAACTTTCCGGCCATGATCTGTCTTGCCCGGACACCCGGTTCAACCTCCAGCTCGCCACCCGCGCCTGGCGGACGCTGGCGGGACTGCGCCGCTGATGACACCGTCAGTGGTCCATGCCCCGTTCTGCTCACGCCGTGGCCTGAGTGACGCTTCGCCCGCGGCGAGTGCACAGCAACGCGAGGGCGTAGTTGCCGGTGGCAATAGCAAGGATGGCGAAACTCGGTGGGAGCGCGGGCACGGTGAAGCTGAGCGCGAGACCGGCCCACACCGCGCTTACCGCGAGCCCGGCCGAGAGGAGCAGCGCCCGGTAGGGCCGGATGGTGAGGCGGTGGGCGGCGCCGGCGGGCGCGGCCAGTAGCCCGAGTAACAGCAGCGCCCCGACGGCTTGGCTCGCCTCGGCGGTCGCCGCGCCGACCAGAGCCAGGAAGCCGTAGTTAAGCAGGCGGACCGGAATCCCGCGGGCGGCGGCCACGGTGCCGTCGATGCTGGCGAACAGCAGTGGGCGGGCGATAGCGACCATGACTGCGACGATGACGGCGGCGACGATCGCGGCGGTGATCGCCTGGGACAGGCTGAGGCCGAGGATCGAGCCGAACAAGACGTCGACGCCGGCGCTGCCGTTGCCGGCGCTTCGGTAAGCGATGAACAGAGTCAGGAAGAACACGCCGAGGCCGAGGATCCACGCGTACACGATGCCGATCACAACATCGTCGGCACGGCCCCGGTCACCGAGCGCGCCGAGGAGGACCCCCACGCCGATGGTTGCGGCGAACAGTCCGAACCGAGCGTCGATACCCACCGCCAGCGCGGCAAGAGCACCCGTGAACGCCACGTGGCTGAGGGCGTCGCCGGTGAAGACCTGGGCCCGCAGCACAACGAAGTAGCCGACCAACCCAGCAGCCACGGCGATCGCGGTGCCGGCCAGCAGCGCATGGACCAGGAATGGCGGCCAGGTCATGACACGATGCCCGCCGCGTTCGGGCTCACGCCGGTGCTGCCGGCCCGCCGCCGGGGTCGGGCGTGACGAACCAGCTGGCTGCCCAGATAGCCGGCGAAGGCGAAGCTGGTGACGAAGAACCCGACCGGAAATGGGGTGTAGTAGGCCGCGCTCAGACCCAGCCAGGTGACGATCAATCCAATCGCAATGGTTAACGCAAGAGCGCGGACCGGCCGGGCGGTCAGCGTTTGCGCGGTCGCTGCGGGCATCACCAACAGGGCGAACACCAGCAAGGTGCCGGTGATCTGGCTGGCTTCGGCAACTGCGGCGCCGAGGAGCACGAGAAAGGCCACGGACAGCGCTCGGACCGGGACGTTGCGCGCGGCCGCCACGTCGGGATCGATCGAGGCGAAGGCCAGCGGACGGCCGATCACCCCCAGGATGACCAGGGACACCGCGGCGACCACACCCAGCAGGGTGACCTGCTCGGTGGTGATGCCCAGGAAATTGCCGAACAGCAACGCGTTGATGCCGGTGAGTAATCCCTTGTAGAGCGCGACGAACAGGAACCCGCAAGCCAGCGCGAAAGCCTGCACGGTGCCGGTGACCGCGGACTCCTCGGCGTAGCCGGCGCGCCCCGCGTGCGGCAACATCGCGATGACCAGGGCGCCGCCCAGGCAGAACGCGAAGTAGCCGTAGCTGGCCGCAATGCCGATCAGGACAGCGCCTGCCGCGCCCGGGAAGCCGATCAGCGACAGGGTGTGGCCAGCGAAACTTTGCCGGCGCAGCACCATGAAATGACCCAATACTCCAGCCAGCACCGCGACGATCGTGCCCGCACGGAAGGCGTTGACCATGAACGGGTACGACCACATCTGCTGCAGATCTGTGATCGGGTTCCAGCTCAGGCCTTCGGGGACGGTCACGATTCCCGCTCGGTGGTCCGGTCAGGGTGCACTCCGGACCTGGAGGGCTGGCCCATCACGATCAACCGGCCGTCGGAGGCGGTGAGCACTTCGATCGGGGTTCCGAACAACTCGGTCAGTGCCGTACTGGTGATCACCTGGCGGGGTGGGCCGATCCGCGAACCGCCGGGCGCGAGGTAGACCACGGTGTCGAGATAGGACAAGATCGGGTTGACGTCGTGCGCGACCATCACCACGGCCACCCGCTGGGCACGGCAGATCCGGGCGATCAGGGCCGCCACGGCGGCCTGACTCGGTAGGTCCAGACTGTCCAACGGCTCGTCGAGCAGCAGCAGCTCGGGATCCGGGGCCAGCGCCTGCGCGATCACCAGGCGTTGCAGCTCCCCGCCGGAGAGCTCTCCAACCGGGCGGTCGGCGAAGCCACTGGCGCCGACCAGGTCGAGGACCTCCTCGACGCGCGCATTCACCGCTCGCCGCGCCGTGCCGCCCGGCCACCAGGTGGGCAGCGGAAGGCCCCACCGATGCCCGTCCACGCCCAGCCGCACGATGTCACGGCCCCGTATCCGCAGAGACGGGTCGAAGCTGCGACGTTGGGGCAGGTAGCCAATCCGCGCCTTGGCCCGTCCAGCGGGCTCGCCCAGGACCCGGACCTCGCCCTGGACCAGGGCCAGCATCCCCAGAATGACCTGGACCAGCGTGGACTTGCCGACCCCGTTAGGCCCCAATACCGCCACGAACTCCCCGGAAGAGACCGTCAGATCCAATCCGCTCCACAACCGCCGGCCGGCCCGCTCGGCTGCGCTGTTGCGCAGGGTGACCACCGATTCGATCGGGCGTCGATCATCGCGCTGTTCAGCGGATTCGCGGGCCTGGCTGCTCACCGCAACATCGAGCGAACGGGCGTTCACGGGATAGTCGCCTTCGACAGCGCATTCCAGATGCCTTCGAGCTGATCAGCCTGCCAGTCCTGGAAGCGGGCTGTGGCCGGGACAGGCGTCTCAGTGACGGTTGCCACCGGAATGCCTTGGGCCTGTGCCTCGGCCACCAGAGCGGCCACATCCGGGGTGGAATTCTGGCTGTTGAACACAAAGATCTTGATCTGCTTTGCCTTGATCTGCTGGTCTACCGCGATCTTGTCGGTCGCGGTCGGGTCAGCGCCCTCGCTGACCGCGTCCAGAAACGACTCGGGGGTTAGCATCTTCAATCCGAGATCCTCAGTCAGCACGGTGACGATCGATTCCGAAGCGCCGATCGGGGTGCCGCCGTACTTGTTTCTGATCTCTGCGATGAGCTGGTTGTAACGGGCCAGCCCCTGCGTCTTGTAGGCGTGCTTCTGCTGATCGAAATAGGCGGCGTCGGCCGGATCGATCCGCTTGTAGTCAGCAGTGATCTGTTCGATCACCCGGTGCACGTCATCCGGGGAGTACCAGCGATGCGGGTTGCCGCCCTCGTTGACCCCCAGCAACTCCCCCACCATCAACACCGACCGCGCCGGTGCCGGGTTCGCATCGACCAGTTTGGTGACCCACGGGTCGTAGCCGGCTCCGTTAGCGATCACGTACTGCGCCCTCGCCACGTCTCGTCCGTCGGCCGCGGTCGGCTCATAGTCGTGCGGGTCAGCGTCAGGGCTGGCGATGATGCTGCGGACGGAGACCTGCTCGCCACCCAGCTGCGCGGCGATGCTGCCCCAGAAGTTCTCGGCGGCCACCACCGCGATCTTCGTGTCGCCGGTCGACCCACTCGGCGCACCGGGGGGACCATTACCGCCCGGTAGTCCTGTGGAACACCCGACCAAGAGGCCAGCGAGTACCGCTGCGGTGACGTCTCCAGCTCTAATGAGCGATAACAATCGGCGCATAACTATGACCTCCGCGTACGCTGCGTCCCCTGATCTAAACTTTGTGTAACCCACAAGGTGGCAGTTGATACACGAAAGCGTAAACGACATCGATAATCATTCCAAGCGGCCCCTGGATCGTTCGATTTCGATGACCGCGCCGTCAGGCGGCTGCCGTGAGCACCAACGCGAATCGATCGTCGGGATCGGCCCACCACACCTGATCGGCAAACCCGGCGTCGAGCAGCTCGGCTCCCAGCGCCGCACGCCGGAACTTGCCGGAGACCTCGGTGCGCATTTCCTCGCCCTCAGCGTAGGACACCGTCATGCCCACCGCTGGCAGGTGCACGGTCATCGCGCGGCGGGCCCGCAGCCGCATCTCGATCCATTCCCTGGTGGCATCCCACACCGCGACGTGATCGAAGGCTGCGACGTCGAAATCGGCGCCGAGCTCGCGGTTGAGAACGTGCAGCACGTTGCGATTGAACTCGGCGGTCACGCCGGCGACGTCGTCATAGGCGGGCACCATCACCGCCGGGTCGGTGACCAGCGCGGCGCCCAGCAGCAGCAACTCACCGGGATCCAGCACGGCGCGCAGCGCGCTGAAGAACCTGGCCCGCTCGTCCGGCTCAAGGTTGCCGATCGTGCCGCCCAGGAAGGCCACCAATCGCCGTCCGTTCTCAGCGGCTGGGAGCAGCTCCAGGTGCTGGGTGAAGTCGCCGACCACACCATGCACCCTGAGCCCCGGGTACTCCCGGGCCACCGCCGCCATCGCGCCCCGCAGCGCAGACTCCGAGACGTCCAGCGGCACGAAACGGCGCAGCGATCCGCTGGCGGTGAGCGCATCAAGCAGCAGCCGGGTTTTTTCCGAGGAACCGGACCCGAGCTCGACGAGGGTGTCTACGGCGGCCCGCGCGGCGATCTCCCGCACACTGCGCCGCAGCAACTCGCGCTCGGTACGGGTGGGGTAGTACTCGGGCAGCATGGTGATCTGCTCGAACAGCTCGCTGCCTCGCGCATCGTAGAACCACCTGGGCGGCAGCCATTTGGGATCGGCGGACAGCCCGACCCGAGCGTCGCGCCGCAGCGCGTCGGCGGCATCGGAATCGGACAGGTAGATCTCCAGCACAGGCGCGGTCATGGCTCCTCGGCAATGGTCGCAGGGATCGGCACAACGTCCACGGTGGACGGTGTCGCGGTGAGCAGGTGACAGTCCGGGACCGATTCCCAACCCGGAGACTGGTCTGTGGGCTCCGAGCAGATGAGCACTTCCCCGTCGCCGAGGCGCACCGCCAGCGCGTGGTGCACCGCGGTCGCGGCGACCATGGTGCCGTTGGTGACCAGCAGATTGAGTCGTGAACCGGGTGCCGCGGCCAGCACCTGCGCGGTGACCGAGCCCACCGCGCCGCCCAGCGAATCACCGGCCACCAGCCGGCGCCGGACCAGCGCCCAGAGCAGCGCAGAATCGGTGGGAGCGTCGAGCGTGAGCAGGTCGGTCACCGGCAGGGCGCCGGCCAGTGCTGCCATGCTGGCCGGCCAGCCGGTGACCATCCCGTTGTGGCTGAACAACCAAGGTCCGGCGGCGAACGGCGCGCAGGCGGTCTCCACTACCGGCATCCCGACCGTGGCTGAGCGCGCCGCGGCGAGCACCGCGCCGCTGCGCACCGCGCCGGCCAGCGCGGCGAACGAGGTGTCGCTCCAGATCGGGATCCCGCGCCGGTACCGGATCGGCGTGGTTGCCCCGTCCGGATACCAGCCGGCGCCGAACCCGTCGGCATTGACCGTGGCCTCGCAGCGCATGTCGGCCGGCGCGTAGCTCTGCCGCAGCAGCGAGTGCGGCGGATCCAGCAGCAGCGACGCGAGGTCACGCGGTGGCCCAAGGTAGGCCAGGTGCCGGCACACGGTCAGGTCAAGTCCCCGGGGTCAGCGTCCCGGGCGCAGCGGAAACCGGTGAAGATCTGTCGGCGCGCCGGGTGGTCCCAGTTGCGGAAGGTCCCCCGGCACGCCGTCGCGTCCGTACCGAAGGAACCGCCGCGCAACATCCGGTAGTCCCCGCCGAAGAAGACTTCGGAGTACTCCCGGTAGGGGAATGCGGCAAAGCCCGGGTAACCGGAGAAACCCGAGGATGTCCACTCCCATACATCGCCGATCAGCTGGTGCACACCCAGCGGGGACGCCCCGGCCGGGTAGCTGCCCGCGGGTGCGGGCCGCAGGTGTCGCTGCCCGAGGTTGGCGTGCGCCGGGGTGGGATCCTCATCACCCCAAGGGAAGCGGCGCGAGCGCCCGGTGGCCGGATCGAACCGGGCCGCTTTCTCCCATTCCACCTCGGTCGGCAGCCGCTTGCCGATCCACGCCGTGTACGCCTGTGCCTCGAAGAAACTGACGTGCATGACGGGCTCGTCGGGCGGCACCGGCTCGGCGACGCCGAATCGGGTGCGCCACCACTGCCCGCCGTCGAAGGACCAGAACAGCGGGGCCACCAGAGCGGTCTCGCACCGGTGCGCCCAGCCCCGCTCGCTCCACCACCGCGGGTCGTAGTAGCCACCGTCGGCAAGGAAGCGCTGGTAGTCGCGATTGGTCACCGGCGTGGTGTCCAACCAGTACGCGCCGGTCTGCGCCCGATGCGCTGGTCGCTCGTTGTCCAGCGCCCACGGCTCGGTGGAGGTGCCCATGGTGAACTCCCCAGCGGGGATCAGCACCTCCTCGGGCAGGTCCGTGCAGCGCTCCGGCTGCGGAGCCGGGGCACGCAGCGCCGTGGGAACGACCCGGAGCTGGTGGGTGGCCAGCATGGTCTCGTCATGCTGCTGCTCGTGCTGCACGATCATCCCGAACGCGAAGCCGTGCTCGAGGAGCCTGCGGCCCTCCAGCGGGGTGCGCTCCAGCACGTCGAGCACTTTGCCGCGCACCTCGCCCAGGTAGCGGCGGGTCTCGGCCGGGTCTAGCAGCGGCAGGGCGGGCCGGTTCGGCCGGGGGTGTTGGAACGCGTCGTAGAGGTGGTCGATGTCGGCCCGGACGGCCTCGCGCCGGCCCACGTCGCGGACCAGCCAGAGCTCCTCCTGGTTGCCGATATGGGCGAAGTCCCAGATCAGCGGAGACATGATCGGAGAGTGCTGGCGGATCAGCTCGCCGTCGTCCACGGCACCGATCAGCGCAGTGCTGCGGGCACGGGTGCGGCTCAGCTCGGCGGCCACATGGTCCCGCAGCGCGGCGGTACTCAGCTCGGTGATCGGTGTGCTCACAGCAGCCGCCCTCCTACGAGTCCGGCCGGTTGGAAGCCGTGACGCTCTGCGGCGATCCCGTCTTCCATGCCAGCGGCGAGATCGTCTGCCGGACAGCGACCCCGTCGCACCCGGTGTTCGGTGATCTCCTCGACGAGTACCTGCACCTCGGCTGGGCCGTTCAATGCGGGCAGGGCATCGCAGGCCAGCTCGAATACCGCAGTCGCGGCGCCAGCGAGGACGTCATCCCGCAGGCCTTGTTCGGCTGCCTGCAACCATCGTCCGGCGGCTGGCGCGCAGGCATCTCGGGCGGCCGCGGTGACCTCCGGGTCGGCCAGCAGGGCGGCCAGCACCGCCACCGGGACCAGCCACTGCCCTACTGGTTGGGTATCCAGGTAACGAACCTCGAGGTGGCCACGTGGTCGCACCGGCGGGAACAACGTGGTCAAGTGGTAATCCAGATCGGCGGTGCTGGGGCGGCCGGGCAGTGCTCCCGAGAGCCAGTCGGCGAAGGTGACCCCGCTCGGCACGTCCCAGCTCCCCAAGGGGCGGCGCTGACACAGCAATGGGGTGTCCAGCGCCCGCCGGGCCCAATCAGCGGCCGGATCCCAGTCTGCGCCCGGATCCCAGTCTGCGCCCGGATCCCAATACACCGGAGCCGGCCTGGTGCGGGCCGGATCCAGCTCGAACCAAGCCTGCATCCGGGAGGACACCCATCCGGTGCGTTGGCCACCCAGCCACGGTGAGTTCGCGAACGCGGCCAGCAGCACCGGCCCAAGATCGTGGAGAGCGGCCCACCGCAAGGCGACATCGGCGGAAGTGCCGGCATCCAGGCACACCTGCACTGAGGCGGTAGAGCACATCATCGCCCGTCCCATCGGACCGATCCGGTCGAAGGCGGTCTCCATCGCGGTGTAGCGGGGAATGTCGACCACCCGGCGTGACGGGCGATGCGGATCGGAGCCCAAACCGGTGAGAACGAAACCGGCGGGATCGAGCAGCTCGGTCAAGGCGGCGATATCGCCTTCCACGGTGGCGATGAGCTCGGTCAGCGAGGCACAGGGCGGGCTGGAGATCTCGAGCTGACCACCGGGTTCAACCGTGACGGTGGAGCCATAGGGAAGGGGGGCGTGCGGGCTGTCAGAAACCAGGGAATGGGGGGCGTGTGCGCCAAGCGCATCGGCGAGGTGGCGGGCCTGCAACGGGCGATGGGGGTTCCCGGAGTGCTGCACCACCCACTCGAGCTCGGCGCCAAGCAGTCTCGGCGGCCCGTGCTTGAAACAGACCGAGGCGACGTACACCTCGGCCTCTTCGCGACAGCACAGCACCGTGGGCGGTGCGGCTGGTGCTGACGTCCAAGGCTGCTCTGCCTCTGCCCTCACAACCCACCTCCTGGGAAATCGACAAGCCTCCGTCACGCTACCCAGTTACCTCGACACTCGCAGCGTTACGCCAATCCGTTCGTCTGCCCTTTGCACCCGGTTTCCAAGTACGGCGTGTCGCTTCCTCATGCCCAGCCCATCTGGCCCAGAGGACCGACACACCGGGCACAAGAGGCCGACACGCCGCGGGTTGGGGTCGGGCGGGGCTGGTCAGGCGAGTGCGAACTGGGTGTGGTGCAGCTGCGCGTAGCGGCCGTCGGCGACGAGCAGCTCCTCGTGGCTGCCGCGCTCAACGACTCGTCCGTCTTCGATCACCAGGATCTGGCCCGCGGCGCGGATGGTGGACAGCCGATGCGCGATGACCAGCGCCGTGCGCCCGCGCAGCGCTTCGGCGAGCGCGGACTGCACGGCCGCCTCGGACTCGGAGTCCAAATGCGCGGTGGCCTCATCAAGGATCACCACTCGCGGCTGGGCCAGCAGCAGCCGGGCGATAGCCAGCCGCTGCCGCTCACCACCAGAGAGCCGGTAACCGCGGTCCCCCACCACGGTGTCCAGCCCGTCGGGCAGTGACCGCACCAGCTGCTCCAGCCGAGCGCGCCGCAGCGCGTCCCACAACTGCTCATCCAGCGCGTCCGGCGCGGCGAAGCGCAGGTTGCCCGCGATGCTGTCGTGGAACAGGTGCCCGTCCTGGGTCACCACCCCCACAGTGTCCCGCAGCGCGGCGAAAGACAGGTCCCGGACGTCAACCCCGTTCAGCCGCACCGCCCCGGCGTCGACGTCGTACAGGCGCGGTACGAGTGAAGCGATGGTGGACTTGCCCGCGCCCGAGGAGCCGACCAGCGCCACCAGCTGCCCCGGTTCAGCGCGGAAATTCACCCCGTGCAGGACCTCAACACCGCCCCGCGCGTCCAAGGTCGCGACCTCCTCTAGCGAGGCCAGCGACACCTGCTCAGCCGACGGGTAGCCGAAGCGCACGTTGTCGAACTCCACTGACACCTCGCCCGAGGGCACCGCGCGGGCGTCCGAGCGCTCAGTGATCATCGGGCGGACATCGAGGACCTCGAAGATCCGCTCGAAGGCGACCAACGCGGTCATCACGTCGACCCGGGCGTTGGCCAGCGCGGTCAGCGGCGAGTAGAGCCTGGTGAGCAGCAACGCGAGGCTGACGACCGTGCCTGGAGCGATGTCGCCGCGCAGCGCCAGCCAGCCACCGAGCCCGTACACCAGCGCCTGGGCCAGCGCGGAGACCAGGCTCAGCGCGGTGAGAAACACTCGGGCCGACATCGCGCTGCGCACCCCGATGTCGCGAACCTGGGTGGCCCGGTAGCCGAACTCGGCAGCCTCGGCCTCCGGCCGACCGAACAGTTTGACTAGCGTGGCGCCCGGCGCGGAGAACCGCTCTGTCATCTGGGTGGTCATCGCGGCGTTATGCGTCGATGCCTCGCGCCGCAGCTCGGCCATCCGGGCTCCCATTCTCCGCGCGGGCAGCACGAAGATCGGTAGCAACACTAGGGCCAGCACGGTGACCTGCCAGGACAGCGTCAGCATCACCGCGAGGGTGAGCACCAGCTGGATCACGTTGGTGACCACTCCGGACAGCGTGGAGGTCAGTGCGGTCTGCGCGCCGATCACGTCGTTGTTGAGCCTGCTGACCAGCGCCCCGGTGCGGGTACGGGTGAAGAACGCCACCGGCATCCGCTGCACGTGCTCGAACACCGCATGGCGCAGATCGAGAATCAGCCCCTCCCCGATACGGGAGGACTGCCAGCGTGCCGCCAACCCGACCCCCGCGTCGAGCACGGCCAATCCGGCGATGAGAACGGCGAGTCCGACGACGAGCCCTACCCGGGCATGTCCGACAATGCCGTCCACGACCCAGCCCGCGAGCACCGGCGTGGCCACGGTGAGCATCGCCGAGACCGTGCTGAGCGTCAGGAAGATCAGTAACGGTCTTCGATGCGGCCTGGCGAACCCGATAATCCGGCGCACCGTGCCCGGCGCCAGGCTACGGGGTGTGTTCCCCTGCCGTGCCGCGCTGTTCAGCAGCCTCCACCCGTTATCCACAACCTGCCCTCCGCTTGCACTCGCAACTGCCCCCTGCAACGCTGTAAGCATCCCGTTGTTCCCGCCTGCCTCAGCGACCGTGGCCGTCCCCACGTTGAGCCGTTACCTGCGATGTCAATAGAGTTGGGCAGATGACTTGGGCGTTTGTCCAGGGCAAATGACCAAATCGAGGATGGATGCACGATGGTGGGCAGGAGGGCGGCGGATCGGGGCCGGGATGTCCGGCTGCAGCTGCTGAGCACCGCGGCCCAACTCATTACTGAGCTGGGCTGGGCTGCGGTCAGCACTCGGATTCTGGCCGAGCGCGCAGGAGTCACGCCGGGGCTGGTCCATTACCACTTCACGTCGCTGCAAGCTCGTTGCTGTTCACGGAGACTTATCTCGCAGCGACCCGCGATGAGACGCTGCGCCGTGAGCTCACTGGCTTAGTCACGGAGTTCCGGCAACAGTTGGCCCGATGGCTCGCCGAACTCGGGGCGCACGCACCCGATGACACCGCGTCGGTGCTCGCCGCAGCCATTGATGGGGTAATCCTGCACCGGGCGCTGAATCCCGAGCTGACCACATCAGCGGTCGCTCCCCTGCTGCGCCGGATCATCACCTCCGGCAAGGATACACAACGGGAGAAAACTCCAGATGAAAGTAATTATTAACGGCGCCGGAATCGCTGGATTGTCACTCGCGCAACGACTGACCACTACCGGCTGGGACGCGACGGTGATCGAGCGCGCGAGCTGGTGGGCTCGGCGACCTCGAGGAGCGGTCGAACGCGATCCGGCGGGTCGTCATCGACTTCGGTGCCGCTGGTGACCCGCCGACTGCGCTAACGCTGCGGTTGCCCGCTCACTGTGGTCCGGGAGGCAGAGTGGACCTCCACCTTCCGGATCCATCGTTGGCTGGCGCAGCGGTACTAGAAGACCCAGACTACTTCTTCTTTGTACGGGTCGCGCCACCACGACCACGCAGCGTCACACCGGACTCGGAGAGCACCCGGTGGACGAAACCGTAGGACCGACCGGTCGACTCGGCGAGCGCTCGGATGCTGGCGCCCTTCTCGTACTTCTTCTTCAGCTCCGATGCGAGCTTGTCCCGAGCCACACCGGTGATCCGGCTGCCTTTTTTCAGGTCGGCCACCTCGAAACGCCTTTCTTCCGACATCAGAAGAGCCGGTCACGGCCCTTCCGGCAATGATCGACCACGTTAGCGATCTCCGCTAGACGATCTCCGGATGGATCTGTGAGCGGTACCTATAGCGGGCCCAGATGCCTAATATAGCGGCAAAAGGGACAAATATGATCAGCTAAAGGGGCACGAGTACTGTGTGTGAGTGCGACGTGACCGATCAGGCGAGCTGTACAAGATCGAGGTAGTCCGCGCTCCAGTGGTCTTCGGTACCCTCCGGCAGCACGATCACCCGCTCGGGACCGAGCGCCATCACCGCTCCGGGATCGTGCGTCACGAGCACTACAGCACCGGCGTAGTGGCGCAGCGCGTCGAGTACCCGTTCCCGCGACACGGGGTCGAGGTTGTTGGTCGGCTCGTCGAGCAGGAGCACATTGGCCGCCGAACACACCAGTGCCGCCAGCGCCAACCTGGTCTTCTCACCCCCAGACAGCGTGCTTGCCAGCTGAGCCAGTTGCTCGCCGCGGAACAAGAATGCACCCAGCAGGGTACGCAGCTGCTGCTCAGGAGGGTCCGGCGCAGCGTGCCGAAGGTTCTCCCACACGGTGGCATCGAGATCAAGCGTGTCGTGCTCCTGGGCGAAGTACCCCACTCGCAGACCGTGCCCAGGCTCGACCTGGCCGGCATCGGGGGTCTCCATGCCGCCGAGCAGCCGCAGCAGCGTGGTCTTTCCGGCGCCATTGAGACCGAGAATGACCACCCTGGTGCCCCGGTCGATAGCGAGATCCACGCCGCTGAAGACCTCCAGCGAGCCATAGGATTTGGCCAGCCCGCGGGCGGTCAGCGGGGTTCGCCCGCAGGTGGCAGGCTGCGGGAAGCGGATCCGGGCGACCCGCTCGGCGCGCTGCTCGGTCTCAGCGCCCGCCAGCAGCCGGACAGCCCGACGCTCCATATTCTGTGCGGCGACGGCTTTGGTGGCTTTGGCCCGCATCCGGTCGGCCTGCGCCATGAGGGCAGCGGCCTTCTTCTCCGCGTTGGCCCGTTCCCGGCGCCGGCGCTTCTCATCGGCTGCCCGCGCGTCGAGGTAGCGTTGCCAGCCTAGGTTGTACACGTCGACCTCGCTGCGTATCGCGTCGAGGAACCAGACCTTGTTCACCACCGCGGCCAGCAGGTCGGTGTCATGGCTGATCACCACGAGACCGCCGTCATGGGCGGTGAGGAACTCCCGCAACCAAGTGATCGAATCGGCGTCGAGGTGATTGGTCGGCTCGTCGAGCAGCAGCGTGGTGGTCGAGCGGCCGCCCGAGCCGTCCGAGGCGCCGAACAGGATCCGAGCCAGCTCGACGCGGCGCCGCTGCCCGCCGGAGAGTGTGCTCAGTGGCTGGACCAGCACCCGGTCGGGCAGTCCGAGGCTGGCGCAGATCCGCGCCGCTTCGCTCTCGGCGGCGTAACCGCCCAGCGCGGAGAACCGGTCCTCCAACTGGCTGTAGCGGCGCACGGCCCGGCTCTGCTCATCGCTGTCGACGAGCTCCGCCATCTCCGACTGGGACTTCTCCATCTCGCGCAGTAACTGGTCGAGCCCGCGAGCCGAGAGCACCCGATCCCTGGCCGACACCGACAAGTCACCCTCGCGGGGATCCTGCGGCAGGTAGCCCACCTCCCCGCTGGTGCGGACCTGACCCGCGTAAGGCGGCGCCTGACCGCCCAGCACTCGCAGTGTGCTGGTCTTGCCGGCACCGTTGCGGCCAACCAAGCCGATCCGGTCGCCCGGCTGTACCCGCAGGGCGGCTCCGGAGAGCAGGATTCGCGACCCAGCCCGTAGCTCAAGGTCAGTAGCTGTGATCACGATGACGTGACTCCAAAGGTGGTCGCTGGCAGGGGTCAATTCCCCACGCGCCGCAGCGTGCGGGGCCAGCAGCACATCAGCTTGTCGCGACCACGAGCCCATATTACCGGCACCACTGGTGACCGGTGATTCGAACGGAAGACCAGCCAGCCCCCGGTTTTGATTGGCGGCCCATCGTGACAGCAGTAACCAATCATGGAAAGCGTGTTACGCGAGGGTCCTGAGTGGCGTTAGGTGGCATCGCCAGTCAAGGCAGGTCGGCGACCTCGCTCAGCGCTGAGCATGAGCACACCAGGTGCCGGTCCCCGTGAGCTTGGTCGACGCGCCGCACTGGCGGCCACACCTTGGCGACTGTGCGGCCCATCGGGTAGGCGGCGAGCTCCCGGCTGTAGGGGTGATCCCATTTGTCGGCCAGGCAGCTCGCGGTGTGCGGCGCGCAGCGCAGCGGGTTGTCCTCGATAGGCCACTCCCCCTCGGCGACTCGGTTGATCTCGTCCCGGATCGCGATCATGGCGTCGCAGAAGCGGTCCAGTTCGGCCACACTCTCGCTTTCGGTGGGCTCAACCATCAAGGTGCCGGCGACCGGGAACGACATGGTCGGAGCATGCAGCCCGTAGTCGGCCAGCCGTTTGGCGACGTCCTCGACAGTGATGCCGGTGGTCTTGGTGATCTCCCGCAGATCCAGGACGCACTCGTGGGCGACCAAACCATTGTTGCCGGTGTAGAGCACCGGGAAGTACTCCTCGAGGCGCCGGGCGACATAGTTCGCGGCAGCCACTGCGGTGAGGGTGGCGCGACGCAGGCCCTCGGCGCCCATCATTCGGATGTAGGCCCAGCTAATCGGCAGGATCGAAGCGCTTCCCCAGGGTGCCGCCGCGACCGGGCCGACCACGGCATCGGGAACAGTCCCAGGATGCCCGGGTAGGAACGGCGCAAGGTGGGACCGCACGCCGATCGGACCCACTCCTGGCCCGCCACCACCGTGCGGGATGCAGAACGTCTTGTGCAGGTTGAGATGACCGACGTCGGCGCCGAAGTGACCCGGCCGGGCCAGCCCGAGCAGCGCATTGAGGTTGGCTCCGTCGACGTAGACTTGCCCGCCGGCGTCGTGTATCAGCGCGCAGACCTGCGCCACGCCAGGCTCGTACACGCCGTGGGTAGACGGATACGTGATCATGATCGCGGCCAACTCGGCACCGTGCTCGGCGATCTTCGCGCGGAGATCGCCGAGGTCGATGTCGCCGTTGCGGTCACATCCCACGACGACGACACGCATGCCGGCCATCACCGCCGAGGCCGCGTTGGTGCCGTGCGCGCTGGACGGGATGAGGCAGACATCTCGACCAGCCTGGCCACGGCTGCGGTGGTAGGCGCGGATCGCCAGTAGACCCGCGAACTCGCCCTGGCTGCCCGCGTTGGGCTGGAGGCTCACCGCGTCGTAACCGGTGAGCTCGGCCAGCCAGCGCTCCAGGTCACCGATCACCTCCAACAAGCCCTGCGCGTCCTCCGAGGGCGCGAACGGGTGCAGCTGCGCGAACTGCGGCCAGCTGATTGGCTCCATCTCCGCGGTGGCGTTGAGCTTCATCGTGCAGGAACCCAACGGGATCATGCTGCGGTCCAGCGCCACGTCCTTGTCGGCGAGCGTGCGCAGGTAGCGCAGCAGCGCGGTCTCGCTGCGATGAGCGGAGAAGACGGGGTGAGACAGAAACGACGAGGTCCGCCGTAACGCGGCCGGAATGGCATCGGGGATCTCCCGGTCGAGAATGTCCGGATCGGCGTCCAGCACCCCGAAGGCCTCCCACACCAGCCGCAGGTGTTCCCGGGTGGTGGTCTCCGCGCAACTGATTCCGACGTGATCGGCATCGGCCAGCCGCAGGTCCACCCCGTCCGCCCGAGCGGCGCGCACAACCTCAGCGGCCCGACCGGGCACTCTGGCCAACACCGTGTCGAAGAACGCTTCTGGCGCCACTTCGACGCCGCCGCTACGTAACCCGGCGGCGAGCACGGCGGCCATCCGGTGCGCCCGGTACGCGATGTCCCGCAAACCGTCGGGACCGTGGTAGACCGCGTACATCGAGGCCATCACGGCCAGCAACACCTGCGCAGTGCAGATATTGCTGGTGGCCTTCTCCCGGCGGATGTGCTGCTCCCGGGTCTGCAGCGCCAGGCGCAACGCCGGCGAGGAGTCGGCGTCGCGAGAGACGCCGACCAGCCGGCCGGGCAACTGGCGCTCCAGGCCAGCGCGCACGGCCAGGTAGGCGGCATGCGGTCCACCGAACCCCAGCGGCACGCCGAAGCGCTGAGTGGATCCAACCACCACATCGGCACCGAGCTCCCCCGGCGGTACCAGCAGGGTCAACGCCAGCGGATCGGCGGCGACCACCACCGCGGCGCCCCGCAGGTGCGCCTGCTCGATCAGCGACGAGTGATCGCGTACCGTGCCGGACACGCCCGGGTAGGACAACGACACGCCGAAGAACTCGCCGTCCAGATATCCACTGGACAGATCTGCGACGTCGAGGTCGATACCCAGTGGCTCGGCTCGGGTGGTCAGCACAGCCAGCGTCTGCGGCAACGTGTCGGCATCAACCACGAAACGAGATGAGGCGACCCGGCTTGCCCGGCGCAGCAGGGTCATGGCCTCGGCCGCCGCAGTGGCCTCGTCCAGCATGGAGGCATTGGCCACCGGCAGACCGGTGAGATCGCAGATCATCGTCTGGAAGTTGAGTAATGCCTCGAGCCGGCCCTGGGAGATCTCCGGCTGGTAGGGCGTGTAGGCGGTGTACCACGCCGGGTTCTCCAGCACCGAGCGGCGGATCACCGGCGGAATGATGGTGCCGTGATACCCCATCCCGATCATCGGCACCCTCGGGTGGCACCGGGCGGCCAGCGCCCGCAGCTCAGCCAGGGCCTGCTCTTCGGTGGCCGGAGCCGGCAGGTCCGGGATGGCGTCCGGATCGGCAAGGGCAGGCGGCAACGACAGGGCCGCGAGCTCCTCCAACGACTCGACACCGATGACGTCCAGCATCCGGGCCAACTCAGCCGGGCGCGGCCCGATGTGCCGGTCGGCGAACGGCGTGCCGTGCTCAAGCTCGGACAGTGAGCGCCGGTCAGAAGCGTTCATCGCGACAAACACCGCTTTCCAGAGGCGTAACCACGCGGTGCTTTTCGCTTGAGAGATTCCGGGGAGGGGGCTTGCTCCTTCGGCGCCCGGACAACTACGGCCGAGAACTCTCCCGCGCGGGAATGGCGATTACCCGCTTAGCCTACCCGCGACGATAGCCGGTAACCGCTGCCGACACGCAGCTGTGACCGGCTACACAGCTGCGATTGCTGCGCAAAGAGATCCGTCAGCTGATTCGACGGGTTCGCCGGCGCTTGGTCAGCTCGTCCTCCGGAGCCGCCTCGACGTGACCACCGTCGGCACGCTCCGGGGGGAACTGGCTGATCGTTCCGGCGATCTCCTTCATCGCCCCACTGACGGCGATACCGAACACGCCCTGCCCACCCTGCAGCAGGTCCACCACTTCCTCTGGGGAGGTGCACTCGTAGACCGTGGTGCCGTCGCTGAACAGTGTGATTCGGGCCAGGTCGTGCACCCCGCGACGGCGCAGATGCTCGACGGCCACGCGGATGTTCTGTAGCGAGACCCCGGTGTCCAAGAGCCGTTTGACCACCTTGAGGACCAGGATGTCCTTGAAGGAGTACAGCCGCTGGCTACCCGAACCGGAGGCTCCCCGGATCGATGGCGTCACCAAGTTGGTCCGTGCCCAGTAATCCAGCTGGCGGTAGGTGATCCCGGCAATCTGGCACGCCGCAGGACCGCGATAGCCGAGCAGATGGTCGGTGACTCCATGCGGGTCAGCGAGGTCAGAGTCCGGGAAAAGGGTGCCTTGCTCGGCCGGCTCACCAGCCCCTGTGCGCTTGAGATCATCCTCCGGAGTGTCCGCCGCGCCGCGCGCTCCGTCGACCACCCATGCCTCCCACGCCGAGCGCCGGTGGCCCGTTGAGAGAGGGCCCACGGCAGTTCTTCCGGCCGTTCGGGGCGAATCACACCGGCGCGACTCGCTGTGAGGGTCGACGGTAGGCGCCGCCGGGGAGCCGGTCAATACGACGCGCGGCGGAGTCTCACCCTCAACCTGAGATCGAGACCGATCAGGTGAGAGGAGTACCAACTAGGTGTCCGCTCCGCGGAAGTCCTCCGGGGAGACCGAGTCGAGGAACTCGCGGAACCGCTCCACCTCGTTTTCCTGCTCATCGGGAATGATCAAGCCAGCTTCGGAGAGCACCGACTCCTCGACGTGAATCGGCACGCCGATCCGCAACGCCAAGGCGACCGAGTCACTCGGACGGGCAGAGACCCGAACGTTACCGTCGAACACCAACTCGGCGAAGAAGGTGCCTTCTTGCAGCTCGGTGATCCGGACCTGCTTCAGCTTCCCACCCAGCGCGCGGATCACGTCTCGGAGCAGGTCGTGAGTCATCGGTCGAGCAGGTTGCACACCCTGTTGTTCCAACGCGATGGCGGTTGCCTCCCCCGAGCCGATCCAGATCGGCAAGTAGCGTTCGCCCTCGGCTTCCCGGAGCAGCAGGATCGGCTGGTTCGCCGGCAACTCCACCCGGACCCCGACGACACGCATCTCGCTCATCGCGTTGCGCCTCCCTCCCGCTGCACCCCATCATCCGGGTGCCCCGAGGATCCGTCGTGCTCGGCGGTGGATGGGGCACCGGCCGCACTTGCTGTCAGTCCAGTTTGCTCTCCACCATCGCTACGTCTTTAGACGCTACACGGGGCACCGTCCCGATGCCGAGTCCTGCGGCCGCCCAAATTCCCCCGGCGCCCTGGTCTGGACTCAGCAGTGGTCTGTCACCGGGCTCAGCTCCCGATAACGCCACGCAAACCGATCTTCACCAACAGGGCGTGCAGCCGCACGGACAACACAACCAGCTCCCGAACCACCTCGTCGGCGCGGGCCCGAGCGTCGGGATCTCGCTGCCGGCTCACCGGAGTGACGATCTGCGCCAGCAGGCCAACCTCCCGGTCAGCTGAGGCCCGGAAGGCACGCAGGTGCCGGGGCTCCAGCCCAAAATCGGTCATCGCCTGCGCGGTCCGTGCCACCAGCACCGCATTGGTGTCGTAGAAGCCGGCCGCACCAGGCCGAATCAGGCCGAACTGCTCGAGCTGAATCAGCGCAGCCCGACTGATACCGGCCGCAGCGAGCAGCTCTTCCTGGGTCATCCGCGTGGTATCGGTCGCGTCCAGAACCTCTGAGACCTGCGGCCCACTGGGTTCCGTCGCCGCGTCCGGGCACGCGCTGACGAGCTGCCGCGGTGGCTGCTGCCGGCGTCGGGCGGTGAACCGGTCGGGAAGCCGTGGCCGAGCTCGTCCGGACTCGCCCCGGTCCAGCTCGTCCAGATACTCCTTGATGACCCTCAGCGGGAGATAGTGGTCACGCTGGGCAGCAAGCACATAGCGCAGTCGCTCTACGTCCATCGCGGAGAACTGACGGTAGCCCGCAGACGTACGTTCTGGCTGGACCAGCCCTTCAGACTCCAGAAATCTAATCTTGGAAATCGTGACGTCCGGAAAGTCTATCCGAAGTTGGGCGAGCACAACGCCGATGCTCATCCCGGGACGATCCCCGGAGCGGCCCGGAGCCGTCACCGCGACCCCTGGTCAGCCTCTCGGCTCCCGGCACGCGGGCCGGTCAGAAATACCAGCCGGAACTTGCCGATCTGTACCTCGTCACCGTTGGCCAGCGTCGCGGTATCCACCGGCTCACGGTTGACGTAGGTGCCGTTGAGGCTGCCTACATCGACCACCACGAACTCGCCGCCTTCGCGGCGAAACTCCGCGTGCCGGCGGGACACTGTGACGTCGTCGAGGAAGATGTCACTGTCCGGGTGCCGACCTGCGCTCGTGGTAGACCGGTCGAGGAGAAACCGAGAACCGGCGTTAGGGCCACGCCGGACCACCAACAGCGCGGAGCCCGCAGGCAACGCATCAATACCCGCAATGGGGGGCGCCGGTGCCTCGATGCCCTCGGCCTCGGACAGGAAGTCGGCCCGGAACGTCGAGGTCTGCTCCGGGCCCCGCTCTGGTGGTACGCCGGGCCCGTCGGTCGTGCTCACGCTGGGCTCTCCTTCGCGGGTGGTCACCGTTGATCGGACCACAACCTACCGCGCCACGGCAGACCTCGCGGAGGCGGAGGTCCACGGGGCGGCGGGTATCCGGGTCAGTCTTCCTCGATGAGCGCGCGATAGTCCTGCGCGATCATCAACGAGCTCACCTCCGACATCTCCCCCAGCTTGATCTCGATCATCCATCCTTCGCCGTAGGGATCGTGATACCGACCCGCACGGTGCCCTCCGCGCCCAGGCGCACCCACTCGTGTTCCGGGGTATACCGCAGCTCTTCGGGGATCACCGCGCGTTCCTCCATATCGCCTTCATCCATGATCTGCATCACGCGCCGCGCGCACCGTCAGCAGAACCTGCATCAGGTACAGCACTCCCGACCAGACGTACAGTGCGCCGCCCCACCCGGTGAACGCGACCGCGAACGCCTGGGCTACCGCCCCCACCCAACCATGCCCATTATGGGCGAGCAGCAACAACGGGAAAGCGTAGAGCAGGCAGAGGGTTGCCGCCTTACCCACATAGTGCACCGGCAGCGGACCGTAACCGTAACGGCGTAACACCGGCAGGGTCGACACCAGCACCAGATCCCGTCCGATCAGCACGGCGACCACCCACCACGGCAGGATTTCCCGCACCCCGAAGGCAAGCAGGGTGCTCAGCGTGTACAGCCGATCGACCGTAGGGTCGAGCAACGCACCCAACCTGCTGGACTGGTTGAGTAAGCGGGCGAGCTTGCCATCCAGCCAGTCCGTGAGGCCCGACAACGCCAGCACGAGTACCGCAAGCAGATCGTGGTGTGGGCCGAGCAGCAACCACAGGAACAGCGGAACACCGGCCAGCCGGAGCAGGCTGAGCACGTTGGGCACGGTGATCAACCGATTGGCAGGGTCCTGGCCGGCAGAGTCCCGCACGAGACTGCTCGACCGCCTCGCGGTCGGCCGCCTCTTGGACACCCTGCATCACCTCATCGACACCGTAACGGTGTCTGAAGAGGGGACACGATCTTAGTCGTCCAAGGCTCCGTCGAGTGGGCGACTGTGCGTGAAATACGGAGCGATCTTGTTGTCGAACATCGTCAGCGCGGAACCGATGGCCATGTGCATGTCCAGGTATTTATAGGTGCCCAAGCGGCCGCCGAACACAACATTCCGGTGCGCGGTCTCGGCTTTGGCCAGCTCGCGGTAGCGGCCCAGCTTGACCCGGTCTTCAGGGGTGTTGATCGGGTAGTACGGCTCGTCCTCTTTTCCAGCGAATCGAGAGAACTCTCGCACGATCACGGTCTTGTCGGCCGGGTAGCGGTCCCGCTCCGGATGAAAATGCCGGAACTCAAGGATACGGGTGAACGCAACGTCGGCATCGGCGTAGTTCATGACCGGGGTCCCCTGGAAATCACCTCGGTCACGCACAACCTCCTGCTCGAAATCCAGGGTGCGCCAGCCAAGCCAACCCTCAGAGTAGTCGAAATAACGGTCCAGTGGACCGGTGTAAACAACGACCGCGCGTTCCGGGAGATCGTCGCGAAGCTCAAAGTAATCGGTGTTCAACACGACGTCGATGTTCGGGTGCGTGGCCATCGCCTTGAGCCACGCGGTGTAGCCATCCATCGGAAGGCCTTCGAAGGTGTCGCTGAAGTAGCGGTTGTCGAAGGTGTAACGCACCGGCAGCCGAGTGATGGTCGCGGCCGGCAGCTCCGTAGGGTCGGTCTGCCATTGTTTGGCTGTGTAATCGCGGACGAATGCCTCATAGAGCGGGCGACCAATGAGGGAGACCGCCTTCTCTTCGAGATTCGTGGCGTCCTTTCCGTCAATCTCGGCAGCCTGTTCGGCGATGAGCGCACGAGCCTCGTGGGGCGTGAAATAGCGGCCGAAGAACTGAGAGATCATTCCCAGACCCATGGGGAACGGGTACACTTGGCCCCGGTGGACCGTGAACACCCGATGCTGGTAGCCGGTGAATGTGGTGAACTGGTTCACGTATTCCCATACGCGCCTGTTCGACGTGTGGAACAGGTGTGCGCCATAGCGATGCACCTCGATCCCGGTTTCCGGTTCCTCCTCGGAGTAGGCGTTGCCCCCGAGATGATCGCGCCGTTCCACCACCAGCACCCGTTTGTTCAACTGGGTAGCGGCCCGCTCGGCCACGGTGAGGCCGAAGAAGCCGGAACCAACAACGATGAGGTCATATCGCGCGAGGCTCACGTCGCCGGAGGGTAGCCGGGGCATATGACCAGGCTCAGAATCGGGTGTGCTCCAGCCAGTGGTCCAGCACGCTCGCATCGCCGAGCACAGTGATCGATGCCTCGCTGAGTGGGACGCGGCGCATCAGGACCAGCAGCAGGTCCACCACCGCACCCCGGACGGCGACATCACCCTTCATGTGGCCGGGCTCCCAGACCGGACCCGATGGAGTGCGACGCACGATCCACTCGCCCGCCTCACCCAGCCCTGGATCGGTGGAGTGCAGGTGCAGGATCTGGCCCTCGCCGCGCAACTCGGCGAGCTCAGGCCGGAACTGGACCGCCTGTGGCGAGCCGAGCAGGCTCAGCCACTCGGAGATCGCATCGGCGGCGAGATCGGGCTCCAGGGTGAACTCGCGGTGCAGCGCCAGCTCGACGTCAGCACGGTGCACCGCCGTCTCGTGCGCCATGCGCCGAGCCCAAAATCCGGCGCTCTGGTCATCAGCCCAGCTCCAGACAAGTGTCTGCGGACCGGCCGACCGGATCGCCTCAACCAGCTCACCGGCACCCTCGCGCAACCAGGCACACAGCCGGTCGGTGTCCTCCGAGACCGCCGCCCTCAGCGCGTCGAGATCGGGCCGGGTGGTGATGCGTCGAGTAACGATCTCGGTGACCATTCGATGAGCCTGTCCAACATGCCGGGCAAGCCCGTACAGGGTCCAATCCGGGCAGGTAGGCACCCGCAACGCCAGGTCGGCGCCGACCAACGCCTCGGCCAACAGCCCGGACTGCGCAGTCACTGCGTCGAGGTAGCGGTCATCGCTCAGCAGTGCCATCGACACCCTCCTGTGGTCGTCCCCGTAGTCATTCTTCGACTCATAACCTAAGCACCTGGCGAGTTGCCTCAATACCTGCAAGTTGATAGTGCGGCGACGCACCGGGTGGTGTGCACTGTGACCTATGGCCTCGCAGTCCGCCTCGCATTCTCAAGATCCTGTGCAGCGCGCCCTCGATGGGGGACGAAGCGCCTTCCTCGCCGCGGCGATGAGATCTCCCCGCGATGTCGGGACCCTACTGCCCTCCGGACCCGAGCTGGCCCGGCAACTGGCCGCCGTGATACCCGCAGCCAGACCCGGAGGGCGACCCGCCGTCGTGGTGGAGCTCGGCGCCGGTGCCGGGGCGGTCACCGCGGCGATCGCCCAGCAGGTCGACGAGGGCGCGGTGGTGATCGCAGTCGAGAAGGATCCGGAGCTCGCCGAGCGGTTACGGTCCCGCAAGCTGGGCGTCCGAGTGGTCACCGCGGACGCTGCCACGCTCCCCGCCATCCTCGCCGACCACGGCGTGGACTGCGCCGATGTGATCGTCTCAGTCCTGCCGTGGACCCTGTTCGGACCGCGCCAACAGCGCGAGTTTCTGGCGATCTTCGCCGCTGCGCTGCGAACCGACGGGGTGTTCACCGCCGCCGCCTACAGCTGGGGCTACTGGACGCCCGCGGCCCGCCGGTTCCGCCGCGAGCTCGAGCGGGTCTTCGGCGAGGTACTGCCCACCCGCACCATGTGGCGGCACCTTCCGCCGGCGATGACCTATGTCTGCCGGTGTCCGGGCCTGGCGAATGACGGCCTTACCGCGGGTCCGAGTCGATGAGCAACTGCCCATCCAGTCGGGTCACCCGAAGCATCCGCTTGACGACCTGGGTGCTGC
>JBOHFW010000425.1:0-7460 GCA_050699835.1 Pseudonocardiaceae bacterium
GGGCTGGGCAGCGACGCCAACGGCGGCGATGACGGCGTTTCGCATGTTCCCCTCCATGGCAGTGGGCTGATGTGACGAGGGAGTCAGGGATCGGGGCGGCACACTAGCACTGGCCAGCAGCGGGAGGTCGGCCGTGGGTGCAGGGCGGCGCCTGTGCACTAATGTGCCCCCGAACCGATGACCCCAGGGGGTGGCACAGTGCAGCCGAACGAGTCGCCCGCCGAGAGCGTGCCCGAGGCGGCCAGCCCGTTCCCGCCAGCATTCAGTTGGGAAGCATCCGGGCCGGAGCCGACGACGCAGGTCATGAACGCGGTCGGTCGAGACGTCGCTGCGGACAACCCTGCGGAGGCCACTCAGGTGGTACCGAGCTACCAACAGTCTCCCGGCGAGGCGGGGAATCTGTTCCAGCCGGTCGGGACGCCCCACGTCCAGCCCACCAGCGCGCCCGGTAACAGTTCGACGCCACCCTGGTTCGGCTCGGAGCTGCCGCCCATCGCCGAACAGCCCCTGGCCGCACAGCCCATCGCCGAGCAACAGAGCGTCTGGCTGCGGCAAGGCCCCGAGGTGTTCCCGGCTCCCGCGACGCAGCAGCGGTCCACACAGATCATCGGGATCACGGTGCTGGGGGTTGTCCTGCTGGGTCTGGTGGGTGCCACCGTGGCGTACTTCCTGACCACGCGCCCACCAGACCACACCGATCTCGGACAGCTCAGGGCGCCCCAGTCGGCCGCAGCGCTCAGAGACCCGCCGCCCCCACTTCCGGCCCCGGTGGACACGACACGCGCCTTGATCGACCCACCCGGTCAGATCCGCGGCGGCGGCGGGCTGTTCGACCTGTCCCAACTGCTGGGGGAGAGCGCCAACCTGCTGCGGCCCTACTCCATCGTGAGCGCCCTGCAGGCGGGTGGAATGACCGACGGTGTGCTGAAGACCACCACAGTAGGCGGCACCACGATCGGGATGTTCGCGCTCACCATGCCCGATCAGCAGGCCGCGACGACGGTGGCGCAGACGATCGCCGCCGCACAGTTCGAGGGTGGGCTCAAGGCGGACGAGGGCCGCTCGCTGAAGGGCATGACGGTGCTGGGCAGTGTTCCAGGCTCCGATTCCACGGTGTACCGGGCGGTCTATGTGCTCTATAACCGGACGATCTACGTCGAGGTGTTTGGCACGAACCGCGATGCGGTGCTCACCACCTTTGACTCTCTGATCAAACAGCAGGTGGCCCACGCTCCCCCAACCGTCCAGGCTGGCCGCTAGCTCGACAGTGCTTTAGCGGCGGTGTCCAACACGTCCTGAAGTGCGGTGCTGGCCACGGCGGGCCCGAACCGCTCCACGATGGCGTGGGTGCCAGCTTCAGACAAGCGGCACCACAGCGCGTCGTCGTCGAGTAAGGCCACTACCCGCTCGGCGAAACCGGCGGTGTCGGCGGCCACCAGCACGTCCTGACCGTCCACCAGCCCCATGCCCTCAACGGCCACCGGCGTGCACACCGTGGGCAGGCCTGCGGCCATGCTCTCGCCCACCTTGCCCTTCACTCCGGCGCCGAATCGCAGCGGAGCGACCGAGAGCCGGCAGCGCTGGTGCAGTGGCACCAGATCAGCTACCCAGCCATGCACCTCGACGGTGTCACTGGCCAGCCCCAGCACGTCGGGGGAGGGGTTGCTGCCCACCACGTGCAGCACGGTGCCGGGATGGTGGCGGTGCACCAGCGGCAGCACCTCGCGGGCCATCCAGCGCGCCGCATCACGATTGGGTAGGTGGTCGAAGCTGCCGACGAACAGCAGCCCGTGACGATCCTGCGGCCCAGGCACCTCATCGGCTATCTGGTGCACGTTGGACAGCACCCGCACGTCGGCCTCCGGCACCAGGCTGCGCAGCAGGCGCTGCTCGTGCTCGGAGACCACGAAAGTCAGGTCGGCGGCTCGCACCAGCCCCAGCTCCAACTCGCGCGACGCGGCGGCCTTGCCGACCAGCGCGCCCGCGGTCGGCCCGGTGCCGGTTGACGCGGTGCCGGTTGACGCGGTGCCGGTTGACGGGGCGAGCTCGGCTTGCCGTTGTAGGCGCAGGAAGTGCAGGTCGACGGTGTCATAGCTGATGAGGCAGTGCGGGGCGTGCATCCGCAGCTCCTCCAGAAATTTCCAGGCCACCTGCGGGCGGGACAGCACCGCCAGGCGCAACGCGGCACCCGCCTCGCGCAGGAACCGCTCCTGCCCGGCGGCATCGGGTATCACGGTGATCCCGCGGCGCTGCAGGTCCCCGGTGTAGGGCTGCAAGACAGCGCCATTGATCGGGAAGAACACCACCCGCTGACCCAGCTCGACCAACGCCAGCAGGAGCCGGTGCATGCGCATCGATCCGGAGTCCCGGTCCGGGGTCGGTACCTGGTGATCGGCGACGAGAACCAGACCACCGAGGTGACCGGTCGGTCCGCGCTGGCGAGCCAGCCACACGTTGAGCTCGCTGGCGGCCGGTAGGTGATCCGCCAGCGCCAGTGCCCACTTGTCCACGAACAGGGTGCGGTTGATCTCCTGGTAGCGCTTGATCCCGGTGGTGACGTCGGTGCCGTGCGAGACACCCTCGTGGTGCATTACCACCGCACGCGGCTCGACAATCGTCCGGTACCCGGCAGCCCGGATGGCGAAGGCCAGGTCGGTGTCCTCGTAGTAGGCCGGTGCGTAGCGCTGATCGAACCCGTTGACGCGCTCGAACACCTCCCGGCGCACCAGGATCGCCGCACCGGAGCAGTAGTCGACGTCCCGGCGCACCTGGAACTCCGCGGCGTCGGCGTCCTGGTTGCGGCCGTAGTTCCAGCCCGAGCCATCGGCCCAGATGATGCCGCCACTTTCCTGTAACCGCCCGTCCGGGTACACCAGCATCGGGCCGACCAAGCCGATCCGCTCGTCGGAGTCGACCGCGCCGACCAGCGCGTCCAGCGCGCCGGGCTGCACTTCGGTGTCGTTATTGAGGAACAGCAGGTAGGCGCCGCGGGCCTGGCGCGCCCCGAGATTGCATGCCCTCACGAAACCGACATTGCGCTCGCTGCTGATCAGTCGCGCACCGGGACTGGCCGCGACGAGCTCGGCGGTGCGATCCGGTGAGGCATCGTCGACGACCAGGACCTCGAACGGCACCGCCGGCCGGTGCGCCTGGATGCTGGCCAAGCAGGCCCGGGTGTACGCCCACTTACCGTGCACCGGAACAACGACGCTGAGCAGCGGCGACGTACTGGTGCGCAGCGCCACTGGGCCGGGCAGCGGTGGCGAAGCGGGGGTCAAGGTCCCGCGGCCCAGCGCGCGCTCGTAGAGATCCCGGCGCAGCGTCCCGCGCGGTGCCGCCCGCTCCACGCCGCCCCGGTAGCGGGAGATCAGCCGGTTGGCGGTGGCCGACTGCTCGGCCCGCAACGCCTGCACCTCCCGTTCCAGCTCGGCTGCCTGCCGTTCGGCTGCCGCGGCGAGCTCTTGCTGCCAGGACGCGAGTAACTCCACGCGCTGGACCCGGCGCTGTGCGGCGGCCAGCTCGCTGCGCAGCCGGTGTACCTCGTCCTCTCGCCGTCCCAGCCGCTCCCAGGTGGCGGCGGCTTGCTGTCGCTGTTCGGATAGCTGGCCGCTGAGCTCAGCGGCCAGGTGCCGTTGCTGGGCCAGCGCACGGTGCGCGTCGCGCACCAGGGTCAGGTCGGGATCGACCAGCGCGCCCACCTGCGGCAGCTCCGGCAACGCCGCGTCCGAGGCGATGCCGAGCAGGTAGGTGTGCGGGTGCTCGGGCGCCAGCTGCCAGCCGCCTCCCGGTGTTCTCCCCAGGGACTGCACGATTCCCGGACCGGACACTTCGGTGCTCGTGATCAGCGATCCGACGGCGACGTTCTGGCGCAGGATGGCGACGTGGGCGAAGGCGCCGCCCAGCAGCGCCCGGAACTCCGGCTCGGTGAGCTCCCGGACGTGGAAGGGGTTGTCGTTGCCGTGCTCGTGGGTGTACACGGCGACGTCGGGTGTGCTGGTCAGGAATACCCCGCCGGGCTTGAGTAGCCGGCGCACCACGGCGATGAGGATGTCCTGTTCCGCAACGTGCTCCAACGCCTCGAAGCAGGTGATCACGTCGAACGGCTCCACCCCGGCGAGCAGTTCCGGGTCGATCATCGAGCCGACCGTGAAGTACAGGTTGTCCCCGCGGTAGTGGGCGGCGGCATGCGCCACGGTCTGCGGGTCGATGTCGACGCCAACCACCTCGTGGGCCGGCGCGCTGAGTAGCGCGGACCCGAAGCCCTCCCCGCAGGCCAGATCCAGTACCCGGGCGCCAGCGGTGCAGCGGGCAGCCAGCGCGTACCGATGGTAGTGCTCGTAGATCACCTGCAGGTCATCAGTCCAGGGCACACAACGCTCACCGGTCCACTCGATGCCGCGATCCGTAGGGGGGACTGGGCCCGTGGCGGTGTTGTCCATTGATGTTCTCCCCTCCGGCGGGTCGGCCGGTGCAGGCTACCGGCGCCGCCGTCGTTACGGTGCACGCCATGTCGGTGACCGACCGCAGCCACATCGAGGTCACTCCCCGTGATCAGACGCACGAAGCGTGGCTGCCCCCGGATCACCCGATGCACCGCCCACGACATGGTCGCCGTCAACTCATCGCACTGTGCTGCGCGGGCCTGTTCTTCCTCACCCCGACCCTCGCCCACAGCGTCGGCATCCACGCTGCCCGGTTCGAGAACCGGCCGCTGGCCACCTTCGGTGACCCGCGCACCGGCTGGGCGTGGCTCGCGGGGTTGCCCGCCTGGGCGGCGGATCACCTGCCGTTCCGGGACAGCGCGGTCCGCGCGAGCGAGGTCGTGAGCAGGAGTGTCTTCGACGAGCCGGCCGCGCTGCCCGGGCAGCGGCCCGCGTCCGGTTCTGTGGGTCCGGCCCTCGCGCCGACCCCGGCTCCTCCGATCGACGCGTTCCCTGCGGTGATCGAGGGTCGCGACGGCTGGCTTTATCTCGGTGCGGATGTCAGCGGGGCGTGCGTGCCGTCCCGCTCGCTGACCGACACGCTGGTGTCGTTGCGCTCGTTGCGCGCCGCCGTGGAAGCCTCTGGCCGGCAGTTCGTCCTGGTGGTGCCCCCGGACAAGACGACCATGGTGCCCGAGCATCTGCCTGTCGACTACTTGGGGAAAGACTGCGCATCGCGAGCCAGGAGCGAGTTCTGGCCTCGGGTGGTCGCCGAGGCCGGCGCGATCGACCTGCGGCCGGCGCTGGCCGACATAGCCCAGCGCAAGGGCTCCCCGGTGTATTACCCGGCGGACACTCACTGGAGCCAGGAAGGGGGTCTGGCGATGACCTACGCGCTCGCGGACCGAGTGCTACCCGGCGTCACCCGGACTTGGCAGGGGGCTCCGAGCGGCTCCATCCCGTGGCCGGACGACATTCCCCCGCTGCTCGGTCGTAGCGGTGAGCACGAGATCGCGACATACTCGCTGGCTACGGCCGCCGGGGAACGGGACCGAACCCGCTCGATCGCCAGCGACTTCCGGGTTCCGCTCCGGCTGACCTCGGCGCCCGCCGCAGGTACCGTCACGGTGCCCGTTCGCATGATCGCCGACTCGTTCACCCAGTTCGCCAGCCGCTACCTGGCCGCCGCGTTCACCGATATCACCATCGTGCACCCCGAGACCGCCGCCGCCGCGCCCGAGACCGCGGCGGAACTGCTGGCCGGCGGCAACGTCGTGGTCCTGGAGCTCGCCGAACGCAACCTCCTCAGCGGCACAACCCCCATCCTGCTCCCACCATTCATCGACGAACTCACCACCCACCTAGCCCGCCACCCTCCCCCCTGACCCGCCTTGCGTGCTAGGAGGGGAGTCGGCGGCGTCCGGCGAGGCCGAGGTCGGAGCGGTGGTACCAGGCCAGTTCGGTCTCGCCCTCCAGCCAGCACAGCCGGACCGACTCCCCGTTCAACTCGGCGGGGAAATCGACGAGGACGGGCGCGAGGCCCTTGACCTCGATGCCCTGGGCGGAGAACCACCCGAGCATGTGGTCCATCCGGGCCTGCAGTGCCTTCATCTCCGCCATACCGCCCAGCGATGACGAACCAAAGCGACGCAGGTCCATGGACAGCTCAGTGAGGTCTGCCCGCACCTCGATCAACGCATCGACTCGCTTGCGTACGTCGGGCATCAAGTCACGAGCCTCGGGCACGTGGAACAATCGCCGATCAGCCACGCTGGCCACGGTAGTCGCGCGCGTGGCAGGTCCTCGTCAGCTGTTGGTGGGCGGCCGCTCCACCAGTTGGCTGAGGTAGAGCTGCTCGCCCAGCTTCTCGATCAGCTCGAGATTGGTCTCGAGGTAGTCGATGTGCTCTTCTTCGTCGGCGAGGATGTCCTCGAAAAGGTTGGCGGTGGTGATGTCGCCCTTCTCCCGGCACATCGTGATCCCGGGGCGCAGCCGTGCGAGGACCTCCATCTCAAGGGCCAGATCCGCCTGGAGCTGTTCTTTCACGGTCTGCCCGATGTGCAGCGGGAGCAGCTTCTGGTAGTTCGGAAGGCCTTCCAGGAACAGGATCCGCTCGGTGATCCGCTCCGCGTGCTTCATCTCGTCGATGGACTCATGCCTGGTGTGCTCCGCGAGCTTGGTGAATCCCCAGTTGCCCTGCATCTTGGCGTGCAGGAAGTACTGGTTGATCGCGGTCAGCTCGCTGGTGAGCTGCTCGTTGAGCAGTGCGAGGACCTCATCATCGCCGCGCATACGCGTTCGCCCCCTGTCGGATCGATCATTGGCTGGCTCCGACCGTACGCGTCTCAGGCTGGCTTGTCACCGAAGGTGAGCCTGTCCTGACCAGGGAAAATAGAGATCATCTAGTGCGAAAGCTCGCGAATCAGGCGCTGCACCGCAGGGGGTTATCTAACTCTTCGGTGTGGGCGCCGAGGAGGGCGATGATCTTACTGACGCAGGTCCCGCATCCGGTGCCGGCCTCGCTGCGGACGACGACATCCTTGACGGTGCGGGCCCCCTCGGCGATGCATCCGCGCACTACGGCCTCGGTCACCGCCCGGCAGATGCAGACGTACATGGCTTCATTGCCCTCGCGCATCGACTAGTTAGGACAGGCTAAGCGCAGCAGATCATCGGGCTGACGTCCAGCCCTTCGATGCGTCAGGCGCTCGGCGGTCGGCGAACGGTTCCGCTCAGCCTTCGCCAGCGCGCCAGCCTCGGCGGTATGCGCGCGGCTGTTCTTCGGTGACCTACCGGCCGGCACCGCGCCAGCACGACCCGAACTCGCCGGATGAGCGTGGTGATGCAGGAATGCAAGCGACTGCGACGGCCGGTCACAGGCCAAGCTGCATGAGCCGCTTGCTAATACGTGGATCGGTCGAAACCACGGGCGATTCGGTTCGCACCCAGGGATCGCCCCCGAAGTAGAGCTGGAAGATCTTCTCCGCGGTGCGGGTGGCGAGCGCCTGGCTCGTCAGGGTTGGGTTCGGGCCACCGAGC
>JBOHFW010000426.1:0-9002 GCA_050699835.1 Pseudonocardiaceae bacterium
GAGTAATGGCTCGCATCGCCACTCACGGGTCCTCCTCGACGGAGGACCCTTACTGGGGCAGCGCAGCGGGATCGGTCGCTACACCGGCGCGCTGCTGCGCGAGCTGGCGACGCGCCACGATGTAGACGTCATGGTCACCGCGTTCACCGCCCGCGGCCAACGGGCGCTGCGCGCCGCGGTGCCCGCCGGAGTACGGGTACGCGGGGGCCCGGTCCCGGCCCGAGCCCTGCACGCCCTGTGGCGACGAGTGAGCTGGCCGCCCACCGAACTGCTCGCGGCCGACGCCGACGTCCTGCACGCCACCAACTTCGTGCTCCCGCCATCGAAACGCGCCCGCGGCGCCGTGACCGTGCACGACCTGGCGTTCCTGGACCACCCGGAGTATCTCGCCCCGCAACAGCGCGCCCTGCCCGAGCTGGTCAGGCGCTCGGTGGCGCGCGCCGCAGTGGTGTGCACACCCAGCGACGCAGTGGCCCAGCAGGTAGCCCGGCGGCTCGACGTGGCCACGGAACGCATCGTGGTCACCCCGCTCGGCGTGGATCGATCCTGGCTGGACGCCGCCGCACCCACCGAAACGCTGCGTGCCACGCTGCGGTTGCCGCAGCGGTACCTGCTGTTCGTCGGCGCCGCGCAGCCACGAAAGGGTCTGGATGTCCTGCTCGACGCGCATGCCGCACACCCCGATCTCGCACCGCTGGTGCTCGCCGGGCCAGCGGGCTGGGGTCCGGCCCGCATCACCTCATCCCGGGTGCGCACCCTGGGCTACCTGAGTGAGGCTGACCTTCGCGGCGTCGTGGCCGGCGCGATCGCGGTGGTACTGCCCTCGCGCGACGAGGGTTTCGGCCTACCGGTGCTGGAGGCGATGGCGACGGGTGTGCCGGTGGTGTGTTCCGATCTGCCGGCGCTGCGGGAGATCGCCGGGGGGCTGGCCACCCTCGTCCCCCCGGGAGACCGTGCTGCCCTAGCCACCGCACTGGCTATCGCAGACAGCGCTGAGGGTGATCCGGACGGTGCGGCAGCCCGGCGGGCGCATGCTGCCCGCTACACCTGGCTGGCTTGTGCTGAGGCGACGGTCCGCGCTTACCGGATAGCACGGGGCTAACCGGGCCCCAACACCGGACACACCGGGCACGAATGCCCGACACGCCGCGTTACTGGCTACGTGTCGAGGTTTCACCCACGTGGACTAGTGGGGGTAACGTTACTATAACGTTACTATACGAGGAGTCGCACACTAACTACCAGAGACGGTGGGAGGGACCGTTTTTCCCCTTTTTGGGGCGGGGGGTACGTCACTAATAGCTACGCCGACGCTGGCGCATGACTGCGCCCGCGCGATGGCGCGCGCGTACAAAAAAGAGGGGGAGACAATGCTCGCTCACCGAGCTCAGATCGGGGCAGCCGCAGCCATCTTGAGCGCAGCGACTCTAGCAGTCACGGTCACTGCGGCCGCGCCCGGGTCAGCACAAACGGCGCCGTTAGCCAGCTCGGTCGCTGTGATCACCGGTGCCAAGTCCATCAACGACACCGTCGCCCGGTACGGAATCAAAGGAACCGATCTCGGGATCATGTGGACCGATGAGCGGGGGCGGATCCTGGCCGCCTTCGGCGACACCTTCGGGCCCGGATGGGCCGGTGTCGACAGTGGATTCGCCAAACCGGAGACGATCGATTGGCGCTCGAACACGCTGGCCCGCACCACCGACCGTAACCCGAGCGACGGCATGTCCTTCGACAACTTCGTCACCGACCGGCCCGGCCACGCCAAGGAGCTACTGCCCTCGCTCAAGAAGGACGGCGTCGAGATGACCAAGATCCCGACCGGCGGGATCAACATCAATGGCCGCAACTATCTGGCCTACATGTCGATCCGCAGCTTCACCAAGCCTGGGCATTGGATCACCAACTACAGCGGCGTCGCCTACTCCGACGACGGCGGCCAGAACTGGAAGGACGTCCCGAACGCGCGCCGGCAGAACACCGCGGCCCTCGACGGGAAGTTCCAGATGATCGCCTACGCCCGGGGAGACGGCGTCGTCTACGCCTTCGGCACCCCCAATGGTCGCTTCGGTGCCGCCCATCTCGCCCGGGTGCCCGAGCACCAGTTGCTCGACAACTCCGCCTACGAGTACTGGACCGGCAACGGCTGGGCACGGGGGAACAGCGACATCGCGGTCCCGATCGTGGCGGGTCCGGTCGGTGAGCTGTCCATCCGCTACGACAAGACGCTGCGCAGCTGGCAGATGATGTACCTGGACGAGACGGCCGAGGCGATCGTGCTCCGGCTCGCCCCAGACCCGACCGGTCCCTGGGGCGCACCGATCCAGCTCGCCACCTCCGCCGAATACCCGGACCTCTACGGCGCATTCCTGAATCCGGATTCGGAGGGACGCGACCTGTACTTCACCATGACCCAGTACAAGCCCTACAACGTCATGATGATGCACACAAAACTACCGGCCAACGTCATTCACAACGCAAAACGCTAAACCCAGACGCGCAGCAAGGGTCACATCGGCGGCGCTGACATCGAAGACGGAGATGCTTCTCCTCTCACGGCTTGCGCGCCACGCCTCCGTAGGCGCTGATCGGCTGAACCTTGCCGACCTCGGCGGTGTCCGGCCGCCACTGCGTGATCTGCACCAAGCCGGGGTCCACCATTTCCAGACCCTCGAAACACTGCCCGACCTGTTCGGTGCTGCGCACGATGTAAGGGACGGCTCCGGTTTCCGCCCACTTCATACAGGCCTCGACGTAGGCTTCGTCGTCATCGGTGCCGTCCCACAGCACGAGGTAGCTGCCGGACGGGACGGCGGCCATCACCCGCGCCACGATGGAGCGCATCTCGTCGAAGCCGGCGCAGTGGCCGAGCACGCCCATGAACATGACCGCGATCGGCCGGTTGAAGTTCAGCACGTTGCGGACATCGGAGATGATCAAATCCGGGTCGTGGAAGTCGGCGTCCACGTAGGTGGTCACCCCCTCCGGGGTGGTGTTGCGCAGCAGGGCACGGGCGTGCATCAGCACCAGCGGGTCGTTATCGACGTAGACGATCCGGGACTCTGGCGCGATCTGCTGAGCGACCTCGTGGGTGTTCTGCATCGTGGGCAGACCGGTGCCGATATCGAGGAACTGGCGCATTCCGGCCTCACCGGCCAGGAAACGCACGGCGCGGATGAGGAACTGCCGGGACTGCTTGGCCATGGTGACGATGTCCGGGTACACCTCGGCGAGGGCATCACCGACGGTACGGTCCACTTCGTAGTTGTCCTTGCCGCCCATCCAGTAATTCCAGGCCCGTGCCGTATGCGGCAGATCGAAATTTATCTTGGCGGTCAGCGTGGAGTACGTATCGGGGGACCGCTCGTCGGCCACGTTGAGGCTCCTATGTCAGGGGTTGCCGGGGAGATCCTCGATGATCCTGCGCAGAAAGCTTATGGACGCGTCGGATGACTCCGCCTCAATACACAGGCTATCCATGAGCGCCAGGTACCCTACCGTGTCGCGCTCCTTGTCCAGGTAGAGAGCACTGGCGAGGTGTTCGAGGTAGACGACGTCCGGCACGCCGGGCTCAGAGAACCGCAGGATGGTGAACGGGCAACCCACCGCCGCGGGACCACCGACATGCAACGGCACGACCTGCAGCGTGATGTTCGGTCGCTGCGCCATCTCGATCAGGTGCTGCAGCTGCGCGCGCTGGACCGCCCGGCTGCCCAGCGGCCGGCCGAGCGCTGACGCGTCCAGCGCTACCCAGAGGTCGGGCGCTCCAGGCTGGGTGAGGAACTTTTGCCGCGCCATCCGCAACGCAATGCGGCGTTCGACGTCACTGGCGGAGGCTTGCATATGACGAAGCCGGATGACGGCACGAGCGTAGTCCTCGGTCTGCAGGAGGCCGGGCACGAGCGCAGGCTCGTAGGTACGGATAACCGAGGCGGCCTGCTCTAGACCGAGGTAGGTCTCAAACCAGTTCGGCAGAACGTCGCCGTATTCACGCCACCAGCCGGGTGCGTTGGCCTGGCGGACCAGCGCGAGGAAGGCCTCGCGTTCCTGCTCGTCGGTGGTGCCGTAGAGGGTGAGCAGATCAGCCATATCACGTTCCTTGAGGCTGACCCTTCCGAGTTCGAGCCGGCTGATCTTGCTGCTGGATCCGCGGATGACGTATCCGGCAGCTTCACGGGTGATTCCGCTCGCCTCACGCAGCCGACGTAGTTTGCTACCCAACGCGATACGCAGTACGGTCGGCTTGCCTTGCCAGTGGGCCGGTATCTGACCGCGGTCCGGGTCACGATCTTTTTGAGCCGTCATGAGTTCACCTAGGGTATGCGCGCCGCGTCCTTCACGCCACCTTCGCCAGAAGTGTAACGGTCTGGCGGATGATCTTGTATGGTTGCGCCGTGAGCAAACCACTCAGGTTGCCTGCCAGATCGAAGACGACTCGCTCACCCAGATCGATGCGCTGGTCACCGTTGATTAAATAGATCAGCTGGCGAGCACGCCCGCGGCGACGGCGGCGTGCAGGGCGTGGCGCCAGTGCCGCAGCTCGGGCAGCCCGGCGGCGGCCCAGCTGGTGGTGTCCAGGACGGAGTTCGCCGGGCGCGGCGCGGGCCGGGGGAACTCCTCGGTGCGGCAGGGCCGCACCCGGTCCGGATCGGCGCCGATCTCGGTAAACACCGCCCTGGCCAACCCAAACCACGTGGTCGACCCTGAGTTGACGCAGTGCAGCAATCCCACCGGCACCCGATCCGCCGCCAGCGCAAGCGCGATCAGGCCTTCGGCGAGATCCGCCGTCCAGGTCGGGTTGCCGTGCTGGTCGTCGACCACTCGCACGGTCTCGCGCTCGGCGGTCAACCGTGCGATGGTGCGGACGAAGTTGTTGCCATGGGCACCGTAAAGCCATGCGGTCCGCACAACGTGCGCGGACGCTCCCGAGGACAGCACCGCCCGCTCCCCCGCCAGCTTGGTCCGCCCGTACATGGTGCGCGGCGCTGTCGGACCGTCCACCGGATTAGGCCCGACCCCCTCGCCCGTGAAGACATAATCGGTTGAAATCTGCACAAGATGGGCGTGGTGAGCGGCACAGGCCTGGGCCAGATAAGCCGGACCTTCTGCGTTGACTGCGTAGGCCCGCGCTGCGCCCTCTCGCTCGGCGGCGTCCACCGCCGTGTAGGCGGCCGAATTGATCACCACTAAGCTGCCGCCAGCGGCGGAGCACGCCGCCGCGACCACATCAGACACCGCCGTGGGCACGGTAACGTCGAGTTCATCCGAGTCCAGCGCGTGAATCCGGCCGATCCCAGCCCGGACGGCCGCCGCGACTAGGTCTTGGCCGAGCTGACCCCGGGCGCCGGTGATGAGCAGCGACAGATTTGGGATCATGTCACCTTCAACGGCTCCCACCAGTCCCGATGCTCGGCATACCAGCGCACCGTCTGGGCCAGCCCTTGGGCGAAATCCATCTGCGGGGCGTAGCCGAGTTGAGTGCGGATCTTGGTCCAGTCCACCGAGTACCGGCGGTCGTGGGCTTTGCGATCGGTCACCGGCTGGACCTGTGACCAGTCCGCGCCCAGAGCGTCCAGCAACAGGCCGGTGAGCTCGGTGTTGGTCAGCTCGGTGTCGCCGCCGATGTTGTAGATCTCCCCAGCTTGACCGAGCTCGAGCACCAGCGCGATACCGCGGCAGTGGTCGTCGACGTGCAGCCAGTCCCGCACATTGAGCCCATCGCCGTACAACGGGACCGGCAGCCCGTCGAGCAGGTTGGTCACAAACAGCGGGATGACCTTCTCCGGGTACTGGTAGGGCCCGTAGTTGTTGGAGCAGCGGGTGATCCGTACATCCATGCCATGGGTGCGCGCATAGGCCCGGACCAGCAGATCGGCACTCGCCTTGGACGCCGAATAGGGCGAGTTCGGCTCCAGCAGGTGGTCCTCGCGCCACGAGCCCGACTCGATCGATCCGTAGACCTCGTCGGTGGAGATGTGCACGAACCGCGACACCCCGGCCTCCAGCGCGGCCTGCAGCAGGATCTGGGTACCCACCACGTTGGTCACCACGAAGGGATCGGCACCCAGAATCGAGCGGTCCACATGCGATTCCGCGGCGAAGTGCACCACCGCATCAATGCCGACCATCAGGTCGGCCACCAGCGACTCGTCGGTGATATCGCCTTTCACGAAGTGAAGCGACGGGTAGGTCGCGACCGGGGCCAGGTTCGCCTCATTACCGGCATAGGTCAGCTTGTCCAGCACCACGACCTCGGCGCCGGCCAGGGTCGGTTCACAGCCCTCCAGCACCCGACGCACGAAGGTCGACCCGATGAATCCCGCACCACCGGTGACCATGAGCCGCATGAGCGCATCCTCCTCGTCTGGACAAGTGGCAGCGTCCAATGGCGGTCGAGTCTGCCACGGCAACCTGACCAGGGGTTCACACGTCTGGACTAGATAACTGTGGGGAATGGGAGAACTGCGCGCGGCCCAATGGCGGGCCGCGTCATAACCTGGGCACTGCCGCCACATCAGTCGCAGGACGCAGGAGGGCATGGGTGGACGACAGGCCAGCCCGGTCGGGGGGCTCTGCCAGGCGGTCCGATCGGGCTGGTGCGGCGCAGCCTGGTTCACAACGGCCTGGTTCGAGACGGCCTGGTTCGAGACGGCACAGTTCCGCACGGCGCGGCGCCGATCAACGTCGCACGATCGCAGCTGCCCGGCGACGTCGTCGCTATGGGTTGTACCTCGCCAAGCTGGCACTCGCAGTGGTCTCAACGCTGGTGCTCGGTCTCACCGGCTACGGGTGGAGCACTTTCCAGGATCTCCACCAAGGCTTGAGCACCACGGATGTGATCGGCGTGGCGACACCGGACAAAGCCACCGACATCCTGCTCGTGGGCCTGGACAGCCGGACTGACGCACACAACAAACCGTTGCCCCGGCAAGTACTGGCCCAGCTGCGCGCCGGGGACAATGAGGGCGAGCTCACCGACACCATGATCCTGGTGCGGATCCCGAACGATGGCCGACACGCGGTGGCGATCTCACTGCCCAGGGACCTGTTCGTAGAGCTGCCCGACGGGTATGGCATGCACAAGCTCAACTCCGCGTTCATCCGAGCCAAGAGCGCGACCGCGGAGCGCCTCATGGCCCAAGGCCTCGACCAGGAGACGGTGCGCACCAAGTCCATCGCCGCTGGCCGCAAGGTGCTGCTGCAAGCCGTCAAAGACCTCACCGGCGTCGGCATCGATCACTACGCGGAGGTCAACCTGCTCGGCTTCGCGCTGCTCACCGATGCGGTCGGCGGGGTTCCGGTGTGCCTGCGGGCCCCGGTTCGCGACAGGTTCTCCGGTGCGAACTTCAGAGCCGGTACCCAGCTGATCTCCGGACCGGACGCGCTGGCCTTCGTCCGGCAGCGGCACGGACTGCCCCGCGGTGACCTCGACCGCATCGTGCGACAGCAGGCTTACCTGGCCTCGCTGGCGAATAAAATCCTGACCCCGGGGACGCTGGCCAACCCGAGCCGGGTACGCCAGCTGATCAGCGTGGCTCAGCAGTCGTTGGTCCTCGATGAGGACTTCGACGTGCTCGATTTCGCCGCCAGGATGCAGGGTCTGACCGCGGGCAACGTCGTGTTCCAGACCGTTCCGGTGCTGGGTGATGGCGACAGCGAATCCGACGGCTCCGTGCTCAAGGTCGATCCGGAGGCGGTGCGCGCGTTCGTCGCGCAGGCCGTCGACCCCACTGTCATCAGCCCCAAGCCCGGGCCACCGGCGAAGGCAACGATCACCGTCGAGGTGTTCAATGCCTCCGCCGTCACCGGGCTCGCCAAATCGGTCTCCGCGCAGCTGACCGGGCAAGGCTTCGTCCAAGGCACGGTGGGTAACAGCCCTATGCGGGCTACCAGCGTGGTGCGGTACCCGACCGGCGGTGCGAGCGCCGGTCGCTTAGTGGCCGACACACTGGGCGGTCTCCCCGTCGAGGAGAACCCTGGCCTGAGCGCTGGCACGGTCCAGGTTTACCTCGGCAAGAACTACTCAGGGCCTGCTGAACCGAGGGTCGAGGGCACGTCGTTGCCAGCGGGTACCTCGCAGGCCAGTGGTGCGGTGCGGACCACCCCATACGCCCCGCGTGACACCGGCACCGCGGCGGCGCCGCGCTCAGCGGCCCCGAATCCCGCCCCACCGAATCCCGCGCCACCGATGGTGGGTGGCAAGGTGCCCTGCGTCTCATGACCATCACCGACCAGCTGCTCGGTCCGCTGCTGCGGGCGGACCCGGCCAGACCGCGGATCACTCACTACGACGACGAGGCGGGCAGCCGAGTGGAGCTCTCCGGCGCCACCCTGGCCAACTGGGCAGCCAAGACGGCGAACTGGCTACGCGACGAGCTGGACGTCCAACCCGGAGACGGCGTCGCGGTGCTGTTACCCCCGCACTGGCAGACCGCCGGGGTGCTGTTGGGCGCATGGTGGTGTGGCGCGACGGTCATCACATCACCCGGCGGCGCAGCTGTCGCGCTGTGCGGCGTCGACCGGATCGCCGAGGCCGCGAGCGCGGGCGAGGTGGCCGCGCTCGGGCTTGATGCCCTGGGCATGGGTATTGCGGTACTGCCTCCAGGTGTCCGGGATTTCGCCAGCGAGGTTCGGGCGCACGGCGACACGTTTGCATCCGGCGGGCCGGGGCCGCAGGACAACACGGTTCTCGCCGCGGCCCGGGCCCGGGCCGCGGCCCTGGGCCTGACCCCTCAGGACCGCCTGCTGTGCACGACCGGCTGGGACGCGGATATCCCTGGTGACGTGCTGCTCGCGGTGCTCGTGGCGGACGCGTCGCTGGTGCAGTGCACCCGTGCCGATCTCGCCGCGCTGCCGCGCCGCTGCGCGGCCGAGCGGGTGACGGTGACCCTCGGCGCCGACGTGCCGTCACTGCGCCGAGCCGGCTGATCAGCCACGGTGAGGGGCGGTGCCGCTCAGCGCGCGGCCGGCGTCGTCGTGGCGTGCCAGTCGAAGGTCAGGGC
>JBOHFW010000427.1:0-15876 GCA_050699835.1 Pseudonocardiaceae bacterium
ACCCCCTCACAATTCCCCCCGACGACGGCTGGGAAAACGACCAGATCTGGGAGCAACCCCCACCCGAACCCGAAGCCGAGCCACCACCCGAAACCAATCCCGACGATGACCCGCCGCCGTTCTGACCGGTACGCTCGCCGACGCCCGGTTCCCGCCGTGCGATTCGGGTATCCGGTGTGCGCGATGAGCTTGGGCTGCTTGCTGCGCTCCGCTCAGCCTCGACGCCTCGCCCGGTCTAGGGTGTCACGGCCCCGGCGTGGGGGTGACTGCGCCCAGCATCTTCCGTTGCGTGCTGGGGAATTCCGCACCGAGAAGCTGGTCAAGATCGGCACCTTGCAGGGTGTTGGCCTCCAACAGGCGGGTCGCAACGTGCTCGAGTAGGACCCGATGATCGCGGAGATATGCTTCGACCTGATCCATGATCCCGATAGTGTCATTGATTCCGATTTGTCGGCATAATTTATGTGCCAACAATAATTCGTCGAGTTCGGGGGGTATGGCAGCTGATGTCAATCTTCTGAACATCACTTTTTCGGCGAATGGACCACCATACAGAATCCATATCCGATCGAGTGTCGATGGTTCTTCGCGGAGCCGCATGCCACCCTCGCCGTCGATGCGATGCAGTTTGATGACGGCGACATCAAGGCTCCGCGAAGCGGCGACGAGGGCATGCCCAGCTTCATGCACCGCCGCCCGGTTACGTTCCGTATCCGCCAAGTCCATGGCAGAGCAGCCTAGACCCAGAGGTCGGGACTGGATGATCGCACCGTGTCTGATCGCACCGTGTCTGATCGCACCGTGTCATTCGGCGAGCGCGACATCTGCCGCCTTGATCCCTGGCACGAGGGATAGTGCGTCAGGGCATCATCGTTGCCCGCTCGAACGGCCATTGGGCGGGACCGCCAGCATGGGGGTACTCAGGTGGACGGGGATCGCGTCGTAGCCGCGGAGCACCCGGGTGGGTCGTCGGTGCGGGGCGCCGGCGAGGGCGAGATCGGGGAACCGGCGGAACAGCGCCTGTAGGCCGATCTCGCCTTCCAGCCGCGCCAGTGTGGCGCCGATGCAGTAGTGGATGCCGCTGGAGAACGCCACGTGCTGGTCTGCTTCGGGCCGTTGGACGTCGAACCGGTGCGGATCGGGAAAGACTGCGGGATCGCGGTTCGCGCCACCCAGCAGCAGGACGATCAACGAACCCGCTGGTACCCGGTGTCCGGCCACCTCGGTGTCCCGCAGGGCGACCCGTCCGGTGCGTTGCGCGGGCGACTCGTAGCGAAGGATCTCCTCCACGGCGCCGGGCCAGCGCTGTGGCTGGGCGCGGAGCGGATCCAGTTGGTCGGGGTGGCGCATCAGCAGGACGGCACCGTTGCCCAGCAGGTTGGCCGTGGTCTCGAAGCCGGCGGCGAGCAGCAGCATGGCGATGCTGCTCAGCTCGTCCAGACTGAGCTGATCGCCTTGGTCGTGCGCCGTCACCAGACCGCTGAGGACGTCGTCCCGGGGGTTGCGACGGACCTCCTCGAAATGACCGAGCATCCAGCGGTGCAGCGTGGCCAGGTCACGCTCGGAGCGCCGGAAGTCGGGATAACTCAATCCGGTGTCCAGTGACAGTGCCGCGCCGGCCCCCCAGTCGAGGAACTGGCGACGCATCGCGACCGGTGCTCCGAGGATCTCGGCGATCACGGTGGCCGGCAGCAGGCTGGCGTACCCCGCCACCAGATTCACCGCCGGGCCGCCGGGTGTGGACCGGGCGATTTCGTCGAGCAACTCCTCCGCGGTTTCCTCGACGCGGGGCCGCAGCGCGGCGATGGCCCGCGCGCTGAACGCCCTGGTCACCAGCTTGCGGTAGCGGGTGTGCTCGGGTGGGTCAGCCACCAGCATGGACGGCGCCTCGACCGGTGCCAGCACCGCCCGACCGCCAAGCTTCGATCCCCATCGAAGAATCCCGGGCAGCCGATCCAACCGCAGCTGGCCGAAATCCGGGCTGCGCAACACGGCCACGCATATATCGTGATGTGCGGAGATCAGCGCTAGGTCGGTGCGGACGAGGGGGCCCTGAGCGCGCAGCTCGTCGTAGTAGGGGAAGGGGTCCTCCCGGACCGCCGGATCGATCATCAATCGCGATCCCAGGTCACCCGCGCGAAGCTGGCGCTGCGCCGCACGCCTGACCAACCCGTGCCGGACCGCCCATCGGATCCTTTGTCGTAGCGCCATCGAGCCCTCCGCTGCCGGCCCCTCGCAGCCGACGATACTACCGCAGCTAGACAAACGTATGTATAAATTCGCCTGACGCCCCGCATGGCATAGGCCGATCATGTGATCGGCGCGAGACGTGCCCATTGATGACTACTAGCTGAAGCAAGCACTGAGCAGTGTGTACACGAGGAGGTGGTGGATTAGGCTATTTAGGGGGCCATGCAAGATTACCCATTGTTTACCGGATGTCTGATTCACGTTTGCGTGAGGCAACATAGCCTACCTACCACGCGATCGGTGGGCGGATATCCGGTATTCGGAGGGTTCGATGTCGACCAGTGGGGTCGGCGATGCAGGCCTGTCTGGCGAAGTACTCAGGATGATCGGCCCCCGGCTGATCAGGACACTGCTGGCGCTGGCGCTGCTGGCGCCCGGAGTCGTCTTGCTCGGCGCTGGCCCCGCCCTCGCGGCACCGCAAGCCTCCCCACAGCAGCAGATCACCGCCTCTGGGCAGGCGGTCTCACGGGAAGACGCGATTCGCCAGCTGGCCCTGGTCCGCGCATCGATCGAGGAGACACTGGAGTTGTTCAAACAGAGGCGTCCCGACGAGGCCCTCGCGCAGGCCAAAGCCGGGTACCTGGACCACTTTGAGTACGTCGAGGTGACCCTCCGGGTGGTGGCTCCCGAGCTGACCGCCGATGCCGAGACGAAGTTCGCCGCGATCCGCGGCCTGATCGGTGACAAGGCGCCGGTTTACACCGTACGGACGAATATCATCGAATTGCGGCGGTTGATCGATGACATCGAGCGGCGGCTGACCGACACCGGATTCGACGCGGCCGCCGTGGTGGCCGGCCAGTCCTTTCTGATCATCTTCCGGCAGGGCCTCGAGGCGGTGCTGCTGCTGACCGCCTTGCTGGGATACCTGGAGGCCACTAAGTCGATCCGGTACCGCAAGCCGATCACCTGGGGAGTGATCCTCGGGTTGGCTGCTACCGCGCTGACCTACCTGATCCTGCGATCGGTGCTGGCGGTGTTGCCGGTCGCGAGGGAGCTGCTGGAGGCGGCCGTCGCCATCGCCGCCGTTGCGGTGCTGCTGTACATCTCGTTCTGGCTGATCGCCCGGTTGGGGCATCGCCGCTGGATGGAGTTCCTGCGCAGCAGGCTGTTCAACGCGGTGTCGATCGGATCCACCACCGCGCTGGTGCTGGTGGGCTTCACGGCGATATATCGAGAAGGACTGGAGACAGCCCTGTTCTACCAGGCGCTGGTTGAGTTCGGAAAAGGGCTGGGCTGGTGGATTGTGGTCGGGCTGGCAGCGGGTTTGGTCGCGTTGGCAGTGGTGTCTTTTGTGATCTTCAAGCTGGGTCGGCGGTTGCCGGTGACGATGTTCCTGGGGGGCACGGTTGTGCTGCTGATGGCGACCTCGGTGGCGTTCCTCGGCAACGCGGTGCGCGCCCTGCAGACAGCCGACCTGGTCGGGCTCACTCCCATCGACGCACTGCCGGATGCGCCGATCTTCCTGTCGCAGGGGCTGGGGTACTGGCCCAGCGTGCAGACCCTGGTCGGCCAGGCGGGCCTGGTCGCCGTCTATGTGCTCGGCGCGACGTGGTTGTTGATGGTGCGGCCCCGCGCGTGGGTGGGCGGCTGAATGGGTGTCCCGGTGGGCGCGGTTGCGGTCATCGTCGGGCGCGGGTAGATCATGGTCATCTACACTCCGCAGGCTGCGCGGCGGCGACAGTTGCTGATCCTGACCGTCGCGGCGTTTCTGGTCGGGGGCGTGCTGGGCGGGATCGTGGGCTGGTTCCTCGCACCGACTCCGGCGGACCGGGTGGCATCGGTACGCGAACAGGCCCGGCAGACGACGTCGCAGCTGCGGGTGATGTCGCTGCATGCCGAGGAGGGAGCGATCTCGTTAGGAGCCAGTGGTGACGGTGGTGCCAAGCTGGCGCTGCAGCGGGCTGACACCGAGCTCACCGATATGTTCGCACAGGCCCCGTGGATCACCGCCGATCAGCGCAACGCGCTTCGGGCTCAGCTGCGTGAGCTGCAACGCGTGGCCGGTACCGGAGCGGCGACAAAGCCCTTCGCCGCCGACGTCAACCGTCTGGCAACAGATATCGACACTACCTTCGGCCTCACCTCCACTTCACCCTGATCGCATTGTCGCGCCGGCAGTAAATCGCCGGTTAACGTGTGATGGCACGTTTCTTAACGATATCTCGATGAGATGCCGTCCATCGGTCAGAAATAACCGATCGTCGCTGACGGTTATCGGGCTCCTTCCCTTTCTGTGTATGCAATGAGGAGATATTCTTACAACGAACCTACTTTTTTGCGTCATTTCGGTCGTCCGAACCGAAGGAGCGTAACCGATGATCACTCAGCCAGCGCTTCCCGAGGCGCACCACCGCGACGAGCCAGGTACCGCAGGGATCGGTGCCCAATCCATCGCCGGGCTCGTCGCTGCGGCGGTGTGCGGTCTGCACCGGTTGAACGACGACTTCGTCCGCGTGAACGCCGCGCTCGGTGACGATGGATACATCCATGTGGAGGTCACGCGAGTGAATTTCGCGGGCGAGGACGTCACCGAGCGGGTCCTGCTGTACCCCACCGCGCCGGTGCCCATTCCACCTCGAACCGGCCCCGGGCCCAGGGGCGCGGCGTAAGTGGACGGATCCTCTCAGCGGGGCCGGGCGGGGTCGACGCCGAAGGTCCTGGCGAGGTCGTCCAGCACGGCATGCGCGCCGAGCAGCCCGACGGCGACGATCCAGACGTCGTTGCTCACCTCGTGGATCTCGCCGATCAGCCGGCTCCACAGCGGGTTGCTCATGAACCGGTCTCGGACCGGGGCGGAGTCGCCTTCGGCGACGGTGAGGAAAATGTGGTCGGCGTCGGCGTCGAGGATCCGCTCAAGGCTGAACTCCACGGCGAGTTTGTCGACGTCCTGGGAGGGCGGGCGAGCCAGGCCAGCGTCAGCAAGCACGATGCCGGAGAAGCTGGCGCGCTGGTAAAGCCGGGTTTGCATCTCGCTGAATCGGATCACCGTGATCGTCGGGTTTTTCCTGCTGGCGGTCCGGATCGCATCGCCAATGGCCTTGGCCCGCTGTTCGTACTCGGTGAGGCGGGTCCCGGCCAGGTCCTCCTTGCCGATCGCCGCACCGAGCAGCCGCAGGTTGTCCTTCCAGGTGGGGCCGGTGGTCTCGCTGAACACGGTGGGCGCGATCCGGCTCAGCTCGTCGTAGATGGCTTCGTGGCGCACCGTCGCCGAGACGATCAGGTCGGGTTTCAGCGCGGCGATCTGCTCCAGGCTAGGGCTGGTCAGGACGCCCACTGAACGGGCGTTCGGAGCCAGCCGGGCCAGCGGCCCGGCGAGGTAGGCCGATGGCCCGCCGTCGCGGCCGCGGATGTCGGTGAAGGCCACCATCGCGGTATCGAGGGCGAGCGCGGCGTCGACATAGGTCTGGTCGAGCGCCACGATGCGTTTCGGTTCAGCAGGAATCTCGGTTCGGCCCATCGCGTGCGAGACGGTGCGCGGGAAAACCCCGCCCGACCCAATCGGGGATGCCCCGGTGGGTTCTCCAGCCTGCCCGGCGCAGCCTGCCGCGACCAGCAGCGCGGTGAGCAGCACGGCGACGGTGCGGACGATCGCAACAGTCAGCGTTTTCTCCCATCTGTGCGCTAAATCCATTATTCGGACTATGTTTAGGCTTACCTAAGATAGGTGTCAAGGCGACGGCCGCCCGAGTGTTCACGAGTGACCAGACAGCGATCATGCGGGAATGACCCGGAGCGCGCCACCGGTTGAGCACTGTGATGCCGTGAGCATCGCGGAGCAAAGCGACAAGGTGGTGACCGGTGAGCGCACAGCTGGAATCGGCATCACCTTCAGCGCCTGCGCCCGTCCCGCGGTTGCCTCGCGAAGTCTGGGTGCTCGTCGCGGTCACTTTTGTGATCGCTCTCGGCTTCGGCATTGTGGCGCCTGCCTTGCCGAGCTTTGCGCGGAGTTTCGATGTCAGCGTCACCGCGGCCTCGATCGTGATCAGTGCGTTCGCGTTCATGCGGCTGGGGTTCGCGCCAGTCAGCGGCAAGTTGATCTCGGCGCTGGGGGAACGACCGGTCTTCATCTGGGGCATCATCGTGGTGGGTCTGTCGACCGGTGCCTGTGCCCTCGCCGCGGATTACTGGCAGTTGCTGGTGTTGCGATCGTTGGGCGGTGTGGGGTCGACGATGTTCACCGTCTCGGCGGTCGCACTGCTCATCCGGCTTACTCCACCGGCGCTGCGCGGGCGGTCCACCGGCCTGTGGTCCAGCAGTTTCCTGCTCGGCAGCGTCAGCGGACCGTTGTTCGGCGGCGGGTTGATCGCGATCTCGCTGCGCGCGCCGTTCGTGGTCTACGCGGTGTCGCTGTTCGTCGCGGCCACGGTGGGGTGGCTGTTCCTGCGGCGCTCCCCGATGATCGGTGACATACCGGCCGCGGACCTGCCCGCGTTGACGGTGCGCCAGGCATGGGGCCACCGGGCCTACCGCGCTGCGTTGGCATCGAGTTTCGCCCACGGTTGGGCTGTCTACGGCGTGCGCGTCTCGCTGGTGCCGCTGTTCGTTGTCGAGGTGCTGCACCAGGCACAGGCGCTGGCCGGCGTGGCGCTCTCGGTGTTCGCCGCGGGGACCGTAGCTGTCCTGATGTTCTCCGGCCGGCTCACGGACTTTCTCGGGCGCCGATGGCCGATGCTGGTGGGTCTGATTGTCACCGGTGGCGCGACGATCTGGCTCGGCTTCACTCATGGGGTGCCACAGTTCTTGGCGGCGGCGCTGCTCGCCGGCGCTGGTACCGGGCTGATGACGCCGGCCCAGGGCGCCACGGTGGCCGATGTGGTCGGTTCACAGGCCAAGGGCGGCCCGGTGCTGGCCTTGGCGCAGATGACCGCCGATATCGGCGCGATTTTCGGCCCGATCGCGACCGGTCTGCTCGTGGACCAGCTGTCCTACCCTGCCGCGTTCGTCCTGACCGGCGGTGTCTCGTTGCTCGCTGCGATGGTCTGGCTGCGCTCGCCCGAGACATTGCCGCGCAAGGACGCTCAGCCTGCACCGACCCCAATCAGCGCGCCGACGAAGTAGGTGGCCACCGCTGCGATCGCACCGAACCCCACCTGGCGCAGCCCGCCGAGCCACCACGAGCGGGTGGTGAACCGGGCCGCGAGCGCCCCGGCCAGGAATAGCCCCGCCGCGCCGGCGGCGAGACCCACGATCAACACGGGAAAACCGAGCAGGTAGGGGATCAGCGGGACCAGCGCGCCGATCGCGAAGCAGAGGAATGACGAGCCGGCGGCCACCCAGGGCGAGGGCTGATCCTCGGGATTGACGCCGAGCTCCTGGCTGATGTGCACCCGGACTGCCAGTGACGGGTTGGCATGCACCTCCTCCGCCACCAGCTTCGCCGTCGTGCGAGTCAACCCCATCTGCACGAAGGAGGCGGCCAGCTCGGCTTTCTCCGCCTTCGGATGTCGACGCAGCTCGTCACGTTCCACCGCGACCTCGGCGCGCACCTGATCGTTCTGCGTTTCCACCGACGTGTACTCCCCGAGCGCCATCGAGAACGCGCCCGCCACCAGTCCGGCCATGCCGGTTAGCACAATCAGATGGGCACCGGCCCCGCTGCCGCCTACTCCCGCGACCAGCGCGATATTGGTCACCAGACCGTCCATCGCACCGAACACCGCCGGCCGGAGCCATCCCCCAGATACGTCCTGGTGGACGTGCCCGATCTCATCACCCGATTCGCCTGTCATCACTCATCACACCGCACCTCAGCCACACCCTCACGACCACGGTACGCAGCGTGCCGGGCCAGACCCACTGGGTGCCACCGGTCCGCTGTTCCGGATCACCGTGGGCCTCGTGTACGGTGACCTACGCGCCGCGGCGAGTCCGTGGTGATCTCTTCGGGGGCTGTAGCGCAGCTGGTAGCGCACCGCACTGGCAGTGCGGGGGTCACGGGTTCGAGTCCCGTCAGCTCCACCGAGCTCGTCCGAGGCCTCTGACCTGGGCGTTCATGCGTCTGCGGTGTGCGAGTCCCTTCTCTTGACGCTGCGGAGGAGTGCGATCCACATCCCAGTCCGATGCGCGGACGGTGTCCGCTCATGCCGATGTGCGGACGTAGCGCACGGTTGATCGACCGCGACCAGGCTGGCGTTTCCTAAACGGACTTGTCGGGCGCGCACGATTCCGATAACGTGCGGGGCCTCTCGGCGGTGCCATGTGTGTGGCTCTCCCAGCCGCCGGTGATCTACAGGGAGACAATTGTGGGTTTACCGACGCCCCAAGGCCATCAGCGCGACGTTGTTTATCTGGCCGCCCGTGGTCATCAGGTTGTCCTCGGAACCGCGGGCACGGGCAAGACCGTGATGGCGATCCACCGCGCAGCGCATCTGGCCGATGCCCGTACTCAGAACGGGGGGCCGACGCTGCTGTTGACGTACAACAACTCGCTGGTCACCTATTTGCGCCACCTCGCCAACCAGCTGCCTGGGGTCACGATCGAGACCTACGGGAAGTTCGCCCGTGGGTACCTGGCCGCGCAGGGCCGGATGGGCTACAACCAGATCGCCGGCCCGGACCAGCGCAGGTTCTTCGTCGAGCATGCCGTTAAGGCCACCGCGGCGGCCTACCAACCGACGCCAAACTCGTTCTTCGACCGAGCAATCGATTTCTTCCTGGACGAGCTGGAGTGGATCGACGGTAACGGGCTCGCTACGGTGAAGGACTACCTCGCGGTGAGCCGGGTCGGCCGGATGGCCGCGCTGCAGCAAGGCCAACGGCGAGCAGTTTGGGATATCCGCAAGAACTACCTGGTGGCCCGCACGGCGGGCGGCTACTCCTATGACTGGGCGGCGCTGCCGGCCGCGGTGCGGGCCTCGCTGGTCGCCGATACGGCCGAGCGCCGTTACAAGCACATCGTGGTTGATGAGGCACAGGACCTGTCTCCGGAGTCGATCCGTTCGCTGGCAGCTGCCATCCCGGCGGACGGCAGCCTGACGCTGTTCGCGGACTATGCCCAGCAGATTTACGGGCAGCGGGTGTCGTGGCGTTCCTGCGGTCTGAAGGTCGCGAAGGTCGAGGTGTTCCTCGACAATTACCGCAACAGCCCCGAGATCGCTCGCCTCGCGATCGCTATGGCGCAAATGCCCCATTTCAGGGACTCGGTTGACCTGGTGGAACCGCGTGCGCCGCAACGCGCGGCCGGCGCAAAACCCACCCTGGTGGCCTACCCGTCAACGGGGGCCGAGGCGGCCGCGGTCGCGGCCAACGCCGCGACCTTCGGGACGCTCGCCCGCGTCGGGGTGCTCGCCCGCACCCGCGCCGAAGCGCGCTTGGCCGTCTGTGGCATCGCCGGAGTGCGGGTGCTGCACGACAACATGCAGCGGTGGGAAATCGACGCCGGCGTGTACGCCGGCACCTACCACTCGGCCAAAGGGCTGGAATTCGACGTCGTATTCTTGCCCTTCTGCGGAGCTGACCGATGCCCAGACGGGGATGCGGTCGCCGCGTTCGGCTACGACGAAGCCGCCAGCCGGGAGAGCCGCCTACTCTATGTCGGGGTGACCCGCGCTCGCGACGAACTCATCATCACCCACACCGGCGGGCCGACGCCGCTGCTACCGCCCGCCGACTCCGGTCTCTACCAGGTAACAACGTGACCGGCCCGGTCAATGTCGAGGTCGCCGCCGCGTTGGCCGCGCTGCCGCTGGCTCGACTGACGCACTTCACCCCGGCGCTGAACCTGCCCGGTATCCTCGCCGACCGTCAGCTACGCAGCGTCAAGGACCTCTCCGAGGACGTGCGCGCCTGCTACCGGGCCACCGATTTACAGCGTCTGGACGGCTACCCAGACAAAGTCTGCTGCAGCCTGCAGTACCCGAACGGCTTCTACTTCGATATCGCCCGGCGCCAGGCCGACGTCGTCAACTATCCCGACTGGGTGTGCCTCCTGCTGGACAAGGCCATCGCCGCGGCGGAGGGCACGCTGTTCTGCCCACGCAACGCTGCCGCCGCGACCGGCTACACCGTCCCCGGCGCTGCTGGCCTGTATGCGTGCTACGCCGGCTCCGTGCGCGGCCACGGCGGACAGACCCGCACCCGCAGCCCGCAGCATGACCCCGGCAGCCCGACCGATGTCCAGGCCGAAGTGCTCGTGACCGCGCCGGTACCATTGCTGGCGATCTATGCCATTGTGTTCCCCACCGAAGCGGCGGCAGTGGAGGAGTACGGACGGTTGGACCGATTCGGCACGCTCCCTCCCGAGGGCATGCGGTGGATCATTTCGCCGGGCATGTTCGATAAGTGGATGATCACCGCCGCCGTCCTATGCAGTCGTTACTTCCCCGAGACCACCTGGTCACCGCCCGCGTCGTCGACGGCATCACAGGGGGCGACATCGTGACCAGTACCACCGACGCAATGACGCGGACCGCGCGGGGCATCTTCCTGGGTGCGGCGGTTGGCGACGCGCTGGGCTGGCCGCAAGAGGTCCGCGGCGGCCTTGTCGGCGGGCAGAAGGAACGCGACCGCGCCATCCCACGGCTGGAGTTTCGGAGCTGGACCCGCCACGCGGGCCACTACTCCAGTCGCTATCACGACCCGGTTCGCATCGGCGAATACAGCGATGACACCCAGCTGTTGCTCGCCACAGCCAGATCCTGCCTCGCCGGTGAGCGCTGGTGGGAACGGCTCACCGAGGTCGAACTCCCCGCCTGGCCGCAATACCAGCGCGGCGGCGGCGGAGCGGTCCTGACCGCAGCCGCGTCTTGGGCCGATGGACGCCCACCCTGGCGCGGCGACGGGTCGGCACGTGTCCAGGCCGTCGAAAAGCGCTACCGCGGTGCGGGAGCCAACGGCGTCGCGATGCGCATCGCCCCCCACGTGCTGCGGGCCGACGACCCCGACGACCTGATCCGACGCGTCCTGCGCGACGGCATCACGACCCACGGACATCCCCGAGCACTAATCGGCGCGCTGGTCTACGCCTTCGCCCTCCGCCACGCCGCATCCTCGCGAGCGACGCACGGATTCGGTCACAGCGTTGAGGCGGCCGCCGTCGGCCTGATCGATGTCGACCGGGTCCTCCCGGCGCTGCCCCCCGACTGGGGCACCCCCCACGGCCTCGAACTGTTCGCGGGCACCTGGCAGGACACCAACAAAGAAACCTCGCAGCTCCTGGAGCTCATCGGGGACTCTCTGCGCCGCGGCGCCATGAGCAACCCCGAAGCAACGCTGGAACGCCTCGGCTGCACCGACCCGAAGATCAACGGCGCGGGAACCGTCTGCGCGGCCGCAGCCATCTACCTCGCGAGCCGATTCGCCGCCCGACCACAGGGCGGTCTGCTCTCTGCTGCATTCCTGCACAAGGCCGACACCGACACCCTCGCCTCACTCACCGCGGCGATCCTCGGCGCACTGCACGACACACACTGGCTCGGGAACCTGGCCGTCGACGTGCAAGACGCCGACTACATCGCCGGGCTAGCCGACCGCAGCGCCGCTCACGTGATCGATCCACCACCGTGGCCGACCCGCCGCCCGCGCACGCTACGCCGCGAGCTACGCGACACCCTGCTCTCCCGCCGCGATACCCACGGCGAGTTCCCCGACGGACGCCAATACCGCCTCGACGACGTTGCCGTTCTCCACGACGGTCGCGTACTGCGCGCACGGCTTCGCCTTGACGATGGCCAAACCGCGCTCGTCGACCTGCACACAGACCTGATGGCCGGGTCCGGTCGGGTAAGCCACGATCACCACGAGCAACCGTCCCGGCAGCCCCAACCCCGGTCTGGGCAGCCCGGAAACAAGCGTGAACCAGCCACAACTGGCGACGAGAGCGCAACACCCACCCCGCCTATAGCACCATCGGCGGCGGCCCACTCTACCCAGCGCGAAGCCGACGTCATCCTCGCCACCCGCAACCTCGCCCGGTCCGCAGCCTTCTACGCTCAACTCACCGGCCGCGACATCCCGGCGCGCGCCGGCACCGCCGAGATCACCCCCGGGCTACTACTGCACCAATCCGCCGCGGACACGCTGATCGACGCCACGTCCGTCATCGTGCACATCACGGTGGATAACCTTCCTGCGACGGCACGCCGCCTCGGCCTCGACACCACCGCGACCAATGGCCACACCACTACGATCGAAGTGCGTGATCCCGACGGCCGCACCGTGCGTATTAGCCAGCACCGTGCGAGCTCACGACCGGACTACTGAGCCGTTTGCGGCCACCACGGACGCGACGGATCAGGATCCACTGGCAAATCAGCAGCTGCTGCTGACGTGACGAACGTACCCTCATGCCGCTGAGCGCGCGGTGAGCGCCGGGCAGAAGCGGCTAGGGATGCGTGGCGACCGGTGTTGCCTTCGTAGCTTGTCGAGTGGGTGAGGTCCGGCGGACACCGGCGATGCGCAAGAGGCGCTTGACGCTGCTGAGGCTGATGTCGTGAGCGACTGCCAGGTCGCGGGCGGTGGCTCCGGCGCGGTAGGCGCATGCCATGGCTTGGATCATGTCATCGGAGAGTCGTTCGCGAAGGCTCCGCGGGGCCATGGTTGCCGATTCAGTCTCTGGCCGCCGATTCCGTGTGGCCGCGAGAACGCAAATGTGCAGGTCAGCGGCTTGCGCTGAGTGCGAGTAAGTGGCAAGTATCTCCACCACCGTCCGTGACCTGCGGTTTGCTGTGACCGCTGTGTCAGTGCGCGAACCGCAAACCATGATCAGGGTCAGTTCGGTCGCCTGCTCAGCTGGCATACACCTATGTCCTGGCTGTACTGCGGGCGTCAGGCTGACGCTGCGAGATCGCTTCTGGACATGCCGTCAAGGCCCCTGACCATGCTCGTCGCCGTGTGCGGAGTCTGGGCGTTCACCACCTTCGAAGTCACCCTGCTCGACATCGAGCGAAAGGGCACGAAGGCGATCACCGTCACGGTGATGGGCCTCGGGCTGCTCATGAACGGCGGGATCGCCCATGCGTTCGACGCAGGGCCGTGGCTGTTCGTCGTCCCGATTTCCTCCCAGGATGGCGTGTTCCTAGGAACGAGCTCTCCCTGGTGCCCGCTGAGATCGTTTTGCCAAGGTCGATTACGGGTACCCGAACGCCCACGGCAGCGCCGCCGGGGCGTGACCTCTGTTTGCTGCGCCCGGCTCGACGGTACGTCCGCCGGCCCGTACCTCGAAGGAGAGATCAACATGGCACACGACGATCAGGCACAGGCAGCGTTCGACAACTTCGTCCAGCTGTGGACCACCGGAACCACCGGGGGGCGCCGCGCGCCCGTGCTGCGTCGTCCCCACGAGGTGGGGCTGGACTATGAGGACGTCACCTTCCCCTCGATGGACGGGGTGCCGCTGGAGGGGTGGTTCATCCCGGCGGATTCGGACAAGCTGATCATCCACAACCACTTCCTGCCCGGGAACCGCTACGGATACCCGGGCCATCTGCCCGAGTTCGGGGGACTGGGTGGTTTCGAGGTGAGCTTCCTGCCCGAGTACAAGGCACTGCACGACGCCGGCTACAACGTCCTCGCCTACGACATGCGCAACCACGGCTTGAGCGGGCAGGGCAATGGTGGGATCGCCGGTATCGGTCTGCTCGAATACCGCGACGTGATCGGCTCCCTGCGCTACGCGGCCTCGCGTCCGGACACCAAGGACATGCGGAAGGTCCTGCTCTCGGTGTGTCTGGGCGCTGACTCGACGGCCGTTGCCTGGTCCAAGTACCCGGAAGAGTTCTCCGAGATCCAGGCCATGGTCATGCTGCAGCCGGTTTCCGGGCCCTACATCGTTGAGGAGTTCGTCAAGGCCATCGGCATGCCCGACGGCTATGACAAGTTCGACAAGGCCGTGCATGAGCTGACCGGGTTCCACCTGGCCGAGCAGTCCCCACTCGAACACGTCAAGTCTGTCTCGGTCCCCACGCTCGTCGCCCAGGTACACGACGACACCATGACTCGGCCTGAAGACGTCCAGTCGATCTTCGACGCCCTGCTCGTCGCCGACAAAGAGCTGCACTGGATCGAGGGCACGGACCGCCGCTTCGATGGCTACAACTACTTCGGCGCCCACCCCGAGATCCCGATCGACTGGTTCAACAAGCACCTCAAGTGACCCGACACTACAACGCGTCCGAGATGATCAGTTCCTTGCCTGCGGGAACGTCGAGAAACTCTTGGGAGCCAACCGGGCTGTGTTCGACCTGTATGGGCCGCTCGACGAGGTGTTCGACGACAGTCGTGCTGAGCAGTGGCGCCGCCACATGAAGGACACGATCATTCGAACACAGACTCTGCTGCGGGTGCTCCAGGTGAACCGAGGGTTGTTGACGGGTCCCGAGAAGGCGACGGCTCACATATTCGCGGTGCATGTGCAGGAGCTGGCCGAACGTCACTTGGAGGGCGATCGGACTCCGGGGTCAACGAAGTTCCCGAACGCTATGGAGTCGATCCTGGAGGGCGAGAGATGAGCATCCGAGCCTGGGTGGTGATGGAGCTTCGCAAGGACTCCCGAGCGGTTGAGGCAGTCGGTGAACACGGAGTGAAGGTGCTGCGCCCGGGCCTGCCGGATGCGGTTGCGTACTGCGTGGAGCCGGACAGCGCGAACCCATTCACCGCCGATGCCCTGCAGGACGCGGTCGACGAGCTGCCCCAGGCGGGTATGGTGATCGTGACCCGCCGGGTCGTCGACCCTGAGGTGTACGAGCGACGAGAAGGCGATTACCCGCCTCCAGCAACTTCCGGAGATCGTCTGCGGGTTCTTCCGCGACCCTGATCTCAGCTACCTCAACCTACAGGCCGGGCAGTCCAGTAGCCTAGTTTCTTGTTAGTAGTGAATGATAAGTGTGGCGGTACCGCGTCCGCCCAGAGCCCCGTCCAGACTCGGGTCGTAATCCACTCGTCCCGCTTGAGTCACGGTGATTCTGGCGCCGGGCCGGTTGAGGGGCACCACGGTATGAGAACCCGGCAATAACTGTAGAGGATGTACCTGTCGAGCGTCCATGCCGTTGCGCACGCCTGAGATTGCGAAGGTGGAATAGGACGAAACGCGAGCATCGAAACTGATCGGAGTGCCACGTAAAATCAGCGTTGGGGTGTCACGTCCGGACAAAACCCCATTCAGGCTCGGGTCGTAATCCACTCGTCCCGCTTGGCTCACGGTGATTCTAGTGGCGGTCGGACCGGGAGTCACCACGGTATGCGAGCCCGGCAGCAACCGCAGAGTCCGTGCCTGCCGCGCATCCCACCATTCGGCCATACCAGAGATGGAGAAATTGGGATACGACAACGCCGTCGCATCAAACCGCACTGGGGCACCACGAAGAACCAGCGTCGAACTCCCCCGCCCGGACAGAACCCCGTCCAGGCTCGGGTCGTAATCCACTCGTCCCGCCTGGGTTACGGTGAATCTGGTGGCGGTTGGACCAATAGTCACTAATGTGTACTGGCCCGGGCGCAACCGCAAAGTCTTCACCTGCCGCGCATCCCACCATTCGGTCATATTAGAGATGGCCAAATTGGGATACGACAATGCACTCGCATCAAAACTGATGTCGGCAGTTGCCGATGGTGGAGGAGCACCAGGTGGAGGAGCGCTAGGTGGAGGAGTGCCAGGTCCGCCAGGTGGAGGAGCGCTAGGTGGAGGAG
>JBOHFW010000428.1:0-5059 GCA_050699835.1 Pseudonocardiaceae bacterium
GTTGTCGACGGCTCGCTCGGTGACCGGTCGCTCGTCCGGCCGTGCCGCGGTGGCGTACTCGGCGGCCTCCCGGTTGCCGACCGCGTCGCCCGGGTCAGGCAGCGCCAGGAACTTGGCGGCCAGCAGCAACCGTTCGTGCTCGGTCGGCTCGCGCAGCTTGATGGTGCCGGGATCGTCGTGTCCCGGTGGATCCAGACTCGGCGGCCGGGGATCGTCGAGACTGACCGAGAGCAGGTAGCGCCCGGACGGTGCGCCGACCCTGATCTCCAGGCCAGGGGGGCTGATCGCCCACCGTGAATGGGAATCCGAGGTGATCCGTGGTGGGAGCGGGTTGGATACCCCCCGCACGATCACGTCGAAGGGGCGGTTGCCGCTGTCGTTACTGACCACCCACAACCCGCCGCCATACTGAATGGAGCCGGTATTGCGGGAGATGTGCAGGTCCGGGCCGCCGTTGACACAATCATGACCGAAGCGCAGCGTACGGTCGTGACCTCGCCCGAAGGTGAAGGGGGGATTGCCAGGGCGCAGCACTGCCACCTGGTGGCCCTGAAAATAGGCCACCAGCGTGCTCGACGGCTGCGGCGGCGCCACCATTGCTCAACGTTAACGTCGCACCGCTGCGGCTGACTACCGCAGCAAGGGCAGCCCTCTAGCGGGGGATCATCGAGTGGCGCTCTACTGATCAGCGAAGGGTTGGCGACGAAACTGGAGACCTGCCGTGCAGTCGAGCCTGCAGACGATCGACACCACCCGAGCGCCGCCAGGCGCGATCGTGCAGCGGGTCCGCCGCTTCGACTGGGCCAGCACGCCCGGCAAGCTCAGGGTGGCCCGGGTTGTCCTTGTACTCGGTGTGCTGCTCGCCGGCGGCGTCGGGGTCTACGCCGCGATCGCCCGGGCGGACACCGCACGTGACATCGCCGAGCGCCTCGAACCGCTCAATGCCAATATCACCACGCTGTACCGGTCGCTGGCCGATGCGGACGCCACGGTGGCGGCTGGATACCTCTCCGGCGGTGTGGAACCCGACGAGTTGCGGACCCGGTATGGCCGCAACGTGGTGGCCGCGACGGTGGCCCTGGCGCAGGCCAGCACTCAAGCCGGGGGAGAGGTGGTGACCGCGAAACGGATCGCTGATATCACCACCCGGCTGCCGATGTACACCGGCCTGGTCGAGCGGGCTCGGGCAAACAACCGGCAGGGTCTGGCGGTCGGGGTGTCCTACCTGCTGCGTGCCTCGGAGCTGATGCAGAGCTCGATCCTGCCCGCGGCGGCGGAACTGCAGCAACGGCAAGCCGCGCGGCTCGACGACGCCTACCGGCGAGCCGGGTCGGTGCCCGTGGTCGCGCTTGCGGCGTGCGCAGTGAGCTTGGCCGGACTGATCTGGGCCCAGGTCTTCCTGTTCCAGCGGACGCACCGGGTGGTCAACGTCGGCCTGGCCGTGGCGAGCGGGGCGGTCATCGCCGGCCTGGTGTGGTGGACCATCGCGGGGACGGCCTCGGCCAACTCGCTGGCCGCTGCGCTGGGACACAGCCAGTCGGTATCTGACGCGCTGGCACCGGCGCAGATCGCGGCGCTGCAGGCACGCGCGCTCGAGAGCCTCAAGCTGGTCGATCGCAGCGGTGATGCCATCGAGTCGGACTTCGAGGCCCGGATGCAACGGCTCGCGCGCAACGACGGTGCCGGCGGCGCACTGGGTGCAGCCAGGCAATTCGCCACCGATCAGCAGGGTAGCGCGCTGGTGCAGGCGGCGATTGAAGACACCCGAGAATACGCCAGAGCGCATCGGGAAGTCCGGCGGCTGGATGACATCGGTGAGTACACCAAGGCGGTCGACGCTGCGGTGAACCCTCATCAAGCCAGCGCAGCCACCGCGTTCGACCGGCTCGCCACCACGCTCGAGACCGCCGTTGACTACGAGCGGGGCGCCTTCGGGAAGGACATCGAACGGGCGCGGGGCTGGCTCACCGGCTTGCCCATCAGTACCGGCACACTGGCCCTCGTCTCCGCGATCGGGGTGGCCTTGGGTATCCGGCAGCGGCTGGAGGAGTACCGGTGATAGCCCGATTCCCGCTCGCCTGCTCGGTGCTGGTGGCTGTGGCGCTGGCTACTGTGGCCAGCGACCAGCGGCCGGACCGTCCGGTCCCGGTGGTAGCAGGCCCTGTGCTGACCACAGCCGTACGCCCGGCAGTGGGGGACACAGCTGATCAGGCGGCGGCCATGTCGGACTGCAACCCGCAGAATCTCCGGGCCAGCCTGCGCCCGCAGGGTCCGCTGCCGGCGCCTGGTCAGATGCCTGCCGGGTCCGCAATGGCCCGAATCGCGAAGCGCGGTTATCTGATCGCCGGCGTTCTGAGGGACACCTACCCGTTCGCTTTCCGGGACATAAACCTGCGGCCGGAGGGATTCGATATCGACGTTGCGCGGGACATCACCGAGGCAATGTTCGGTGACCGCGAGCGAGTGGTGTTCCGGCCGCTGCGCGAGGCCGCGCGGTTGGACATGACGACATCGGGCCAGGTGGACCTGGTGGTCGCTACGGTCACCATCACCTGCAAGCGTCGTCAACGGGTGGATTTCAGCGCGGTGTATTACGAGGCGGGGCAACGGGTGCTGGTGAATCGCGGCCTGGCCATCACGAGTCTGGCCGACTTGCGGGGGAAGGAGGTCTGCGCAGCCCGGGGTTCGACCTCGTTGGAGAGGATCTTGGCCGACCCCGCGAAGCCAATCCCGGTCGCCGCGGCCACCGCGACGGACTGCCTGATGCTGCTCCAGCTCGGTAGCGTCGATGCGGTATCCACCGACGACACCCTGCTGGCCGGGATGGCCGCGCAGGATCCCCGGACCGAGGTGATCGGCCCGCAGCTCGCCGAAGAGCCCTACGGCATCGCGATCAAAAAAGACGCCCCCGAGCTGGTGCGGTTCGTTAACGCGGTACTGGAGCGTCGCGCTGCGGATGGCCGGTGGCGGGCCAGCTACGAGCGCTGGCTGACACCACTGGGCCCGGCACCGTCACCACCGGCACCGCAATACCGGGACTGATGCCATGGCTCCTGGTCGCGATTCGCTGGTCAGCCTGCCCGAGTTGCCGGTGGAGGATCAGACGGCACCGGTGCTCGATGACCCGCAGGTACCCGAGCACAAGCGGTTCTGCCCGAATCCCGAGTGCCGGCACCAGGTGGGCCGCGCCCGCAACGGCCGGCCAGGACTCACTGAGGGCTGCTGCCCGCGGTGTGGGACCAGATTCTCTTTCCGGCCGCCGCTGCGGCCCGGGGAGCTCGTCGGCGACGGTCAGTTCAAGGTGGAGGGTGCGATCGCGCACGGCGGGCTGGGCTGGGTCTACCGGGCATGGGATTGCTGGGTGCCGCGCTGGGTGGTACTCAAGGGCCTGATCGATCCCGACGATCCGGACAGTCACCAGGCCGCGGTTGCCGAGCTCGCCGCGCTGGCCGACGCCAGCCACCCGAACATCGTCACCGTGCTCACCGTTGTCCGGCATCCGCATCCCCTCACTGGGCGGAATGTCGACTACATCGTGATGGAGTGCCTGTCCGGCCGTTCGCTCAAGCAGCTACTTCAGGGACGTCCGGGCGACGATCATTGCCTCCCGGTGGATCAGGTGTGCGGGTTTGCCCTGGAGGTGCTGGCCGCGTTGGATCATCTGCACGTCAAACGCGGCTTGCTGTACTGCGACCTGTCCGCGGACAACGTGATCCACTCCATGGACGGTGTCAAGCTGATCGACCTGGGCGCGGTGCGCCGTATCGATGATCGGGACAGTCCGGTCTGGGGCAAGCGCGGCTACCAGGATCCGGCGATCGCCGCGCACGGCCCGTCGGTGGCGACCGATCTCTATACCGTCGCGCGAATGATGGCGGTGCTCAGCTTTCCGTTTCCCGGGTTCTCCGCGGGCGAGCCGATCTCTGTCCCCGACGAGGTGGAGCTGCTGGCCGCGCACCCTTCCTTCGCCGGGCTGCTGCGGCGGGCGACCGATCCCGTTCCGCACCGGCGATTCGCCTCTGCGGCGGACATGGCCGAACAGCTGTACGGGGTGCTGCGGGAGGTACGGGCGCTGCAGGAGGAACGGCCGTTTCCCGCCGCCTCGACTCGGTTCGGGCCGGAGCTGCGGGTGGCGGGAGTCGATCCGGACACGTTCCCCGCTGCGGACCCGGACCTGGTTGCGGTGGCACTGAGCCTGCCCGACCCGCAGGTTGACCCCGCGGACCCGCACGCTGGCCTGCTGGCGGCGATCAGTTCCGAGGGTCCCGACGAGACTGAGCGGGTGCTCGTCGCGTTGCCCAATCCGTCGCCGGAGACCCGGCTGCGAGTGGTGCGTGTCCGGATCGAGCTGGGGCATCCCGACACCGGCAACGACCTCGACACGCTGGCCCATCAGCAGCCCGGCGACTGGCGAATCGAGTGGTATCGAGGGCTCATGTCGCTGGTCGAGGGCGACGTCCACGCTGCCCAGCAGCACTTCACGGCCGTGCTTGATGCCCTGCCGGGGGAGGCCGCACCCAAACTTGCACTGGCGCTGTGCGCGGCACGCGAGGGTGCCCACGAGCTGGCCGTGCACCACTATGCGACCGTGTGGCGCACCGATCGCTCGTACGTGAGCGCTGCGTTCGGGCTTGCTCGGGTTCGCTTCGCCCTCGGCGACCTTGCCGGGGCGGCCAGCGCGCTGGAGGCCGTGCCGGAGAGCTCGCGCTATGCCGTTAACGCCCGGCTGTGCGCAATCCTTGTCAGGGTTCGCGGATACCTGGCTGGCCAGCCACCAGCCGCCGACTTGTTCACCGCTGTTGAGCAACTCCGCACCCTGGATCTTGACGTCCAGCGGCGTGAGCTGGTGATCGCGGAAATACTCGAGGCGGTTTTGGATTGGCTGCGCGCCAAGCGACCGTGGCCGCATGGGGAAGCGACACCGATCCCGGCCACCCTGCTCGGCCACCCGCTCGACGAGCGCGGTGTACGGGATCGGCTGGAGTCTGCCTACCGCAAGCTCGCCCGGCTGGCTCCCTCGACGGCTGAGCGAGTCGCCTTCGTCGACAAGGCCAACGAC
>JBOHFW010000429.1:0-3541 GCA_050699835.1 Pseudonocardiaceae bacterium
GCATCGTCCAGCTCCCTCGCGAAGCCGATCGGGGCGGTGCAGACGGGGTTGCCGGGGGCGCGGTTTCCGTAGGTGACGTGACGGACGCAGCCGGGGGTGGCGCGGCGGCGGGCGGGCTGGCGCTGCCGCACGCCACAAGCAGAACCAAGAGGCCGAGCGCGCTCGCCACGCCAGCTGGCAGGCCAGTGCTGAACCGCGCAGGAGGAAATCGCATCAAGCGGAGACTCTATCTCTCGACGACTGGTGAGCTCGGCGGATCACATCGCCTCAGACGCCAATCCGCGAGTACGGTGCGCTCCATACGAGGCAGGGGGTGCCCCACGCGAGTGGAGCACCCCCTGCGGTCAGGGATTTCGACCGTGCGGTGTGCCGGTCGTGACGCTGGTGAGATCAGACGTTGATCTCTTTGGGTGCGCCGGTTCCGGTGATCTCGATCTTGCGGGCCTTGGCCTTCTCAGCGACGGGGATGCGCAGGGTCAACACCCCGGCGTCGTAGCTCGCCTCGACACGGTCGGTGTCCAGGGTGTCGCTGAGGAACAGCTGCCGGCTGAACGCCCCGCGAGGCCGCTCACTGGCCTGCAGCTCGATGTCCTCGCCGTAGGCCGGCTTGCGCTCAGCCTTGACGGTGAGCACGTTGCGCTCCACGTTCAGCTCGATCGCGGCCGGGTCGACCCCGGGCAGGTCGAAGTGCACGATGAACTGCCCGTCCTGGCGGTAGGCGTCCATCGGCATGATCGCCGGGTGCGACCTGGTGCCGTTGGTTCCGAACAGCGCGTGGGTCAGGCGGTCCAGCTCCCGGAACGGGTCAGTACGCATCAGCATCGGGGTATCTCCTTCCAAGCGTCGTCACGACGCGATCTCCTACGCACTGCGGTAGCAATGCGCTGACACTAGTGCCAACACTGGGCCCCACGAAGGTGTTCCCATCCTCGAAAGTTTCTTGCCATCATTGGACTCAACCTTGGCCGCCACGTGCGTGGAAACCCACCCCGGACGGTCAGGACGCGGTACCCGACGCCCCCACCTGAGAGCGGTGGTACCACGGAGCATCGGGTGAAAATCCTGCTTAGCCACTGTAGGATCGTTCCGTCTGGCACACGGAGATCAGGTGACGCAACCACGGCGCAGATCGAGCAAGCTCGATGACGACGACTATCCGGCCTACACCATAGGCCTGGCCGCGGAGCTGCTCGGCGTCCAACCAGCCTTCCTGCGCAGCCTCGATGCGGCCGGGCTGCTCATCCCGAACCGCTCGGCCGGTGGGCAGCGCCGCTACTCCCGCGCCGAGCTCACCCTGGCCCTGCAGGTGCGCGAGTTGCTCGATGTGAACATGCCGCTGATCGCCGCGATCCGCATCGTCAGCCTGGAGCGTCAACTCGAGGCCGCCCACCGGCGCATCGTCCACCTCGAATCGATCATCGCCGGCCTGAGCTGACGAGGCTCACCCCAGCCATTCGGCGAGAATCTCCCGCAGCGCCGCCGCCCGCTCGTCCAGCCGCAGCACACAGCAGTTCGCGACGTGCGGGTTGAGCACGATGACGCCGTCCTCCTCGGTCACCAGCAGATTGGTGAACCCTGCCGCGCCGTGCGCCTGGCAGGTGGTCATGATCACTCGGCGGTCTCGGCTGCGGGGGGCGTTCTTGGCGCGCTGATGCATCGACGATCCGGCTGCCGCGACTTCGGTCATGACTGGTTCAGCTCCCGCTGGCTGCGCCACCACCGGCGAGTGAACCGCCCATTGCGCCGCGGTGGCGCAGCGTGTAGCCCTTCCGCTCATCCCCTGATCACCGCGCGCGGAACTGAAGCTCACCCGGCGGGGCTTGCACGGCGGGCCGGGTGGTGGCTGGTTGTGCTGGTGGGTGGTGACAGTAGCTAGCAGATGCGTGCACGTCGTCACCAGCGCCCATTGCTACCCCTATCTGGAATCAATATCCCGTGAGGTACCCATAGCGCAGAGACCAGCTGCGGGGACAAAGCGCTTGTGCCGCACGTGACGACAATGTCGCTGTGGATGAACATCGCTGCGGGCGGTGGTGGTGTCGGATGAGGAAGGTCACGTTTCAGCTCTTCCGCGAAAGCGATCAGCTCATCGAACGTCGCGCCGTCGAGGACAGCGCGGCGGAACCTCAAGTACGCGTCAATCCACGGATCGCCGGTTAATTCTCCGGTGGATGGTTCACTCATTGTTGTCGGCGTCCGTCCATCTGGATGGTTTGCAGGGAGTGGGCAACCAGCGGTCATACCCCGCCGTCCGCTGTTCACGACCAGCTCGGCTGGGTACAAATTTTGCCCGCGCGGACCAGGCTGGCGGCTCACCGCGCGGATACCGTGCGGGCGCAGCCAGCCACACGCGCACGCGCGACCGGCCAGACCGAGGTACTCGGCCACGTCCGTTGTGGTCATGGTTTCGGTCCGCGGGCTCATGGCCCCATCCCCGCGGCCAGGCAACAACTCACGCATAGTCCCGCCGAGTGCCCGGTGAGCGTCAGCCCCGCCGCCGGGATCCGCCGACCGCACCACGCATGCGCGAACCCCTCGCCCGCTGCCGCCGCAACACCCACCGGTGACAACAAGTGCAGCTGTCGATCATCAGGGCAGCCCACCCACCGCGGCGGGGCCACCACCGGCACGGCCGCGGTGGGTGGGCTGGGATCCGGCTGACCACCACGAGACCTGACGCTCGGCCAGCGGCCAGCCGGCACATTCCGGGCGAACCGCGGCGGTGGGACCACCGGCGCGAACCATGCGCTCACCCGGCGTTCACCGTCGTGACCAGCGCTCACGGTGCCGCATCCCCGGTGTCCCCGACAGGTGGAACCGGCCGGTCGCTGGGAGCATCACGGGGGCTGGGCTCAACCGGCGACCGGCCGGGTCTGGTGACGTCCGCAATGAAGATCACCCGGCACGGCTCGCACGGCGGGCCGGGTGGTGGTTGGTCGTGCTGATGGGTGCCGGTGGGCAGCCGAGCACCACAACGCGCCGCAAGCCAGCCGGAGGGGTGTTCGGACGCCGCCATGTGCACGGTGTTATCCAGCGGCGAGAGCGCCCACCAGCGGCTCACCCGGCCCACGATGTCGTGAGCGTGAGCGGGGCATGCCTCGGTCTCTGGGTTCACCGGGCAGCCGCCAAGAGCGCCTGGGCCACCTCAACGGCTTCGGGACAGGTGAGCACCGTCGCGGTGGCCATCGTGGCGTCCAGCGTCACCACCACCCGGCGCACCACGTTGCCGTCAACCAGGTCCGCCTCCTGCCACAAGATGATCGTTCGGTTACGGCCTTCGGGATCGCGACCGGTGAGGGCGAACCGGTGGGACTGCTCGGCTGTCACCGGCGCGAACCCCCCGATCTCTGAGCGAGTAGACGGCCAAGCTGTCTGTGGCGCACGGTCACGGGACGGCCTCCCGGCAGGGCCGGCAGCGGCTGCGCGGTGACGACGCGCGCCCCGCATAACGCCACGTAGACGCCCGCGTGGCGATGCGCCACGCGACATACGCAACCCGCGGTGCGCGGGAGCCGAGCCCCGGTGTGTGCCGTGTCTGACT
>JBOHFW010000430.1:0-6280 GCA_050699835.1 Pseudonocardiaceae bacterium
ACCTTCGCTGGCCTGCGTGCCGCATCGCTGGGGTCGATCCTCAGTTCGCCAGTCCCCGTTGGAGGCCCGATTACGGCCGTCGCGCAGACCGAGGCGATCTACGTCGTTGTTCTCGTCCCAACGGTGCTTTCTGAAGGCCCCAATCTATAACGAAACCTCGGTGCTACGGCCAGGTGACGATCAGCTGGCACGATCTTCCTCGTGTCGAATGGTCGCCGCCCCCGTACCGGCTTGTGTATTTTTCGGATCGAGCCGCCGGACACGCACTTCATGGTTACCGTGCGGTAACTGGTCATCGCATCAGGTCTCGGCGCCGAGGCTGTCGATGCGGACGCCCTGAACACCCAGATCCAGCTCTACCGCTCAGCCGTCCAACTCGGAATCACCAAAACCGCCGCGCGGTCCGACACGGTGATGAAAAGGCACAACGCGCTCGCCCGAAGACTGATCGATCGGCAAGACGACTACAGTACCTCCGCTTCACCCAGGACTGGCGAATACTCCCCGACAACAACGACTCAGAGCGTGACATCCGCATGATCAAACTACGGCAAAAGGTAGCCGGCTTCCTCCGCGCCCTCACCGAGCCACACAGTTCTGCGCCATACGCAGCTACCCATCCACCGCCACCAAACACGGCCAGCGCCTCTTCGACACCCTCGTCATGCTCGTCGAAGGCCGACCCTGGATGCCCGCAATTCAATGACCTGACCCGTTACACGCGGACATTGGTCGGGCAGATCTCGATGTCCCGTTCCTACGGACTGTCGCCCGATTTTGAGGGCGAGTACGACCATCGTCAGCGACGCGTCACGGAGTCATTACATTCTGAATAACGCTCTAAGTGCACTACCCTCCACAAAGCGTATGACGACTGAGTGGTCGTATCTGGAAGTCCGCCGGGGTTGATGACGTGGCCTCTTCGCCAATGGCGCGCTTGGTGGTGTCCAGTTTTCAAGGTGTGTTGGTGTGGTGTGGTGGTTTCGCTGGTGGCGTAATCCTGGTCGTGGGATTGTTCCTGGGTTGGTGGGGTTGGGTGGCCGAGACTGTCAGACCTGGGTTATAGCGTTCAGGTCGTGACGGTACGGCAGCTGATCCCGCCGGGCCTGGCCCAAATGGCGCCAGGCCCGGAGTTGAGTGCGCTGCTGGCCGGAATCGAGCTTCACGCCCTGACCGGTGATGACGCGGTGGAGGTGTTGCAGGCGCGGGTGCGGCAGTTGTCTCATGAGCAGGCCCGGGTGCTGGCCACGATGGTGGAAATCGGGTTATGCGACCCGGACGCCGGTGCACATCAGGTGGCCCGGCTGAGGGAGCCGCCGCGGTATGCCGCGGATGAGATCCGGGCCGCGCTGTCCTGGACCCGCCGCGCCACCGACCGCGAACTGCTGTTCGCCGAAACCCTGGTGCTGGGCATGCCCGCCGTGTTCACCGCGCTGGAGAGCGGGACGATCGACCGGAACAAGGCCTGGGTGTTCGCTGATCTGTGCGCGGAGCTGACGCGTGAGCAGACCGAGGTGGTCTGCACCCGGCTGTTGCCTCACGCTGGGGGGCTGACCACGGGGGAGCTGGCGGCGCGGATTAAGAAGCTGGCGCTGGCGTTGGATCCGGACTGGGCGGCCCGCCGGTACGCGAGTGCGGTGCGCGAGCGCAACGTGATCGGGTATCTGGATCCCGATGGCACCGCGACCGTGACCGGCACCGGACTGCCCGTGGACCAAGCCGCCGCCGCGTGCGCCCGGGTTGAAGAGCTGGCCCGGGCCGCGAAGCGTGCCGGGCATCCGGGGCGGATCGGTGTGCTGCGCACGGACATCTACCTGGGCCTGCTCGATGGCCGCTGGCACCACTACACCCGCGATCAGATCATCGCCGAGCTGCTCACCCACGCCACCCACGACACCGAGGGCGGCGCTGACCCCGGCTGCCCAGCTGAACCTGACCCCGCGACCAGCCTGCCGATCGGAGAGCAGACCCTGGCGAGCGAAGCTTGTCGCGGTGCATCCCCCGACACCGCTCCTGCCACCACCGGCCACCCCACAACTCATGACGCTGCGGCTCAGGACAGTGCGGCTCAGGACAGTGCTGTTAAAGACAGTGCCGCTGAGGACGGCGATGGCGGGGAAACCAGGCCGACCGGGTCGGATACCGGGGGGCCCGCCAGCGTGGCTCAACCGGCCCGGCGGGTCGGGGTGGAGGTGCGGGTGGGGCTGTCGACCGTGCTCGGCCGCAACGAGTACCCCGGGGAGGTAGCGAGTTGGGGTCCGGTTCCTGCGGAGCTCGCTCGCACCATGGTGGCCGCGCAGCGTGCCGCCACCTGGCGTTTTGCGATCACCGACCCCACTGGGCAGCTGCTGCTGGCCGGGATCACTCGTCGCCGACCCCACGACCCCGAGCGCACCGCCAGCCAGCTGCCGCCGTGCCGGGGTGGAATCGTCGAACTGCACATCCCCGCCACCCTGCTCACCCAGCTCACCACCAACCCCGGCGCCTGCGGACCCTGGGCCGGGATCGTGACCGACCTCGCCACCCAATACACCCGCTACACCCAGCACGGCTGGCGCGGGCTCGACGCCCAAGACCCCACCGCCCGCTTCGCCGGGGCCGCACTGCGCCGCCACATCCAAATCCGGGACCGATCCTGTCTCTATCCCGGCTGCCGGGCCAGTGCCCCCAGCGCCGACCTCGACCACACCCACGACCACACCCACGGCGGACCCACCACCGAGGCCAACTCTGGGCCCCTGTGCCGACACGACCACCAGCTGAAAACCGCTGGCCGCTGGCGGCTGCACCAACCAGAACCCGGGCATTTCACCTGGATTAGCCCCCTGGGTCGGATTTACCACACCCAACCCCCACCGATCACCCACGACCTCCCCGACCCGCTACCCAGACCCACCGAACCCGACGAACCCTCGCTCCTCCTGCGCGACGACAGCGGACCCATCCTGGAACGACCACCACCCCCACCAGAGCCTCCACCACCACCCACACCGCCAGACCCTCACGAACCGCCACCTTTTTAGAGCGGTGTGTGCGGTTATGGGCATGCCGATAAAAGGGCGAGTCCTCAAGATCAGTCAGTTCTGCCAACCCGACGGACTTCCGGAATCGACCACTGAGCCATATGCGGCCACTTCGTTATCGACCGAATGATAGTCATCATGGCCACATCGGCGGCGCTACCGGCAAGCAGGCGGCCTGTGGACGGATCGAACGCCACGCACTGCAAACGAGGTATCGATCCGTGGTCCATGCTCTCGCGGGCCGCACCCAGGTCACCCGCCGTGAGCGCCCACTCAGGTACGGCTCACCGCCACCCGGAGGATAGGAACTTCGCTGCGGACAACCGGGCCAGCCCGCGCTGCATGTGATGCTCCTCAGCTCTACCGGACAAAGCTGCCACAATCTTGAACAGGTCTGTCGACGCAGGACCGCGCACCTCACCGCATGTGAAAATCAAGGCCGCACCGCATAGTTGAGGATCCAGTGCCCCATTACCGATGGTTCCGGATCGTGCTGGCCGCGACTCTCAGGAGAAGGTGGGACAAGCCGTCCGTGCCGACAACTCCCGCAGTTCGTTACCCGTAGCTACGTTTCGGGTTTCGGATCGATCCAGAGAGCATACACGGCGACATATGTAACGAATGACGGGCCTTCGCAGATCTACTAACGACGCACAGGAATCCCGTGCGCATGACTGTCAATCGTCTCCGAGGGAGCGGACCATGCGCATAATGGCCGGGATCCCCCTGACCCTGGTGCTGCCGGTCGTCCTCGTCGTGGTTGGGTGCGGGAGCCCGGTCGGCGCGTCCGGTGACGGACAAGGCCCGTGGCAACCGGGCGGTGGCCCAACGAGCGTGACTCAGCCCTCGACCCCATTAAGCGGCGGTCCTGTGAGCGGCAGTAACAGCGGCCCGGTGAGAACGACCCAACTCTCGAGCCCGCCCAGCGGCGGTCCTGTGACTGACAGTAACAGCCGACCGACGAGGGCGCCCCAGCCCTCGACCCCGCCCAGCGGCGGCCCGATAACCGGCGGCCCGGCGACTGGCGGGTCAGACAGGACAACGCCCAGGCCGTCGTCTTCACCAGACCTCGGCCCGGGTGGTGGCGTCGTCACCTCGCCGATCCGGGTTCCCCTGCCGATCGACAATCTTTGCTGCGGTTCGTACGCCAGGGCAAAGCCACGGCTTGAGGACCATATACGCCAGGCATGCGGGAATGCTGAACTGTGCGCACGCGTAACTATGGTCGTCGACGAGGATCCATCCAACGACGCGATCACGTGCGAGACTGTCCGCTTCGTCGATAAGCACTACTACATCCCTGAGGACCGGGACCGTCGGCCCTACGTCGACGTCGACCGCGGCAGCACCGTCGGGATCGTCGTGAACGTCGCCTGCGGGGCGAGCCAGCCGACGACGCTGGAGCAGGAGCCCTCAAACCGGTGACCGCCAGCGGACCCAGGGCGTCCCGGCCCGGCGCACCGGACCTGCTCACGATCCTCGAGTCGGTTGTGGCGCCAGTGACCGCGCTGACAGCGCTCATGTACTACTTCGGGCTGTTGCACGCTTACTGGTTTTTGCAGACCTTCGGTGTCGAGTACACCGTCATGGGTTTCACGACCTACGACTACCTGCTCCGCAGCGCGGACGGGCTCTTCGTCCCGATCGCCGTCGTTGCCGGCACTGGCCTTGCCGTTGCGTGGACCTACGGGCCGCTGGCCGCCCGGATCCCGCCCGCGCCTCGGCGCACCGTGCTGCGCGTCGGTCCGCACGTCGCGCTGGGGGCGGGAAGCCTACTGCTCGTCGGTGCGATCATCGGCGTCGTTCGCCCACGCACGTGGTACCCCGTTGTTGGGCTCCCCGGCCTCGCACTTGCCCTCGGTGTCCTAGCGGTCAACGCCGCCGTCCGGATGTACCGGGCGCGAACCCTGGCCGAGCGCGCCGCCCTGCGCGGTACCCCCGCATTCTGGGAGTGGGCGGCGGTCTTCCTGCTCGTCAACATAGGCCTGTTCTGGGCGGCCGCGGACTACTCTGCGGCGGTGGGTGGCCAGCGCGGTGCCGACGTCGTCGCTGCTCTCCCCGGGTGGCCCGACGTCGTGCTTTACAGCGAGCGGGCGCTCAACCTGTCGGCACCCGGTGTCCGCGACACGATATGCGCAGATCCGGAGTCCGCATACCGGTACCGCTACGACGGGCTCAAGCTCATCCTGCAGTCCGGCGACCAATACCTGTTCCTCCCGGAGGGTTGGACACCCAACGGCGGCAGCGCCCTGGTCATGCCGCGCACGGATGCGCTCCGGCTGGACTTCGCGACCGCAGGCACTGCCCGGAACATGGCCTGCTGACGGGCGATTCACGGGTCGAGTGCACCGGACCTTGATGCGTCCAAAAGAGCGCCGAGATGAAAGACCCAAGCGGGGATGGCGCCAGTCGGATCGCTTTGTCCCGCTCTACCAGCGTTCTGGCGTAACTCACCTGCTACTGACAGCGATACCCACATCGACCTGGGGAGTTCCCCGGACCACCGGATCAGAAGGGGGCCCCGTGCGCTTGATCCGGTATGCGTTCACTGTATCGACCGTGCCCGTGGTGGTCGCCATCGCTGGATGCGACAGCCATTCGCCCGGCGGGTCTGCCATCGCGCCGGAATCACCCGCCGCAACCACGACCTCGCCACCCACCGCAGCTCCTCCGAGCGTCCGCCCCCAGGCTGGCGGCCCATCCCAGGTCCCGTCCCGTATCCGTCCGACTCCCACGCAGCCCCCGAGACCGCCGGAGCCTGCGACCGTGCCGGTGTCCGAGCCACTGGACGTCCCCCCGTTGGCCGTGCCACCGCGTCGGAAAATTGATCTTCCGCCATCGGAGCCGTACCCGGGCTGTGGTATGCCCGTTACCGCGACGAGCGACCCGTGCACTGTCGGCGATGGTTTCAACGGAGCGCCGCCGCCGGAGCCGTGCTCAGGCTGTGATCCGGATGTTCCCTCGGACGAGTTGTGCTCCTCCGCCGATGGAGCAGAGCCGCCGGAGCCGTGTTCAGACTGTGGTCAGGATGTTCCCTCGAGCGAACCGTGTCCCTCCACGCAGGAGCCGGAGCCCCCTGTCGTGACCGAGTCGCCGTCAGCGCCAGTCTCGGAATGACCACCGCACGACCCCGGGCGGCCGGACATCCGAGACTGCGACGCCCTGACTCTGCGGACAGCGCCCGGCGGGTTGCCGCACAACTGATCGAAAATGGCTCTGCTGTGGCCGCACTCGTCACCGTGCTGACAGCGCTGTTC